>NZ_JAMYMJ010000025.1:0-80915 GCF_040318435.1 Mesorhizobium sp. M1143
CTGCCGAGGAAGCACGGCGACGACTGCCTGCAGGAATTGCGCTGGCTCTACGACCGGCGCGATCTCGCAGAGGCCAGGGCTGATCTTGCCGCATGCCTTGCCAAATGGTCGGCACGCTATCCGCGCCTGACAGGCTGGGCCGAGGATGCCATCGAACAAACCCTGACCTTCTTCCGGCTGCCGCGTCAGCATCACAAGCACCTCAAGTCCACCAACATGCTGGAGCGGCTCAACGAGGAAATCCGCCGGCGCACCTATGTCGTGCGCATCTTCCCCAACACCGAAAGCTGCCTGCGCCTGGTCAGGGCCTTGGCCGTCGAGACCAACGAAAACTGGATGGAGGCCAACCGATACATCAACATGGACGACCTGCGCGAGCACAAGAAGCTCGCTCTGCGCCAAGCCGCATGACCAGCATCATGGCCGCCCCATTTTGCAGAACTTGACGCACACAACCACTCTCCAGTGTGGTCGGCACCGTCACGTCACCCAACTGTAACGTTGCCCCCGACAGCGCCGACCACGCTCAATGTTGGCTGATTAGGCCGGGGCCTCCCCTGTACGAAACCGTACCTTTGAACCTCCTTCGCTAAAAAGAGAGTAAATAACTCCCTTCGCCGGAAGGGAGGCCGCGATGGATCTAATAAGCATTTAGAAACCGCACGTGCGGTGATGGAAACCAGCTTTCAGTTGCAGAGCCGGTCGATGACCGGAACAGCTGCGTTCCGCAGCCACATGGACCACACCCGGCAAGCCATCCAAGAGTCGCGCGAACTGCTCAAGCGCCTTCGCCAACGCTACCGCGAAGATATGGCCCAGGTGCTCGAAGACGAGGACGATCTCGCGCCGATGCGCATATCGGGGTTCGATGCCGACGTTCTCCGCTCCGCATTTCAAAACCTAGTCAGGGATGCAGACGTGCCCGAGTGTCAGTGGCGCGTTGTTGCTGAATGCTTGGTACGCGCCATCGATGCGGCAGGTAAGCTGTTCCTCGGCCTCGGTATCGGCCTAGGTGTGGCAATTTGCAATCCGGCTCCCCTGTCTTGGCAAACGCGACGTGAGCCGCCTGCAAGGCAAGGGAGCACTCGTCACGGTCGCGCTTGATCAATTCCGGCAGGATAACGGTCCTTCCGGCCAGCCGCCCAGCAGCAACCAGCCGTTTTACTCAGCGCTAGCACCCTTTGGCTCCGGCGTGATCTCCTCGACCTGCACGTTTTCGCCGATCTCTCTCGCCCAGGCCAAGGCTTTAGCCTTGTCGTTGGTCGTAAGCACCGTGCGCCAGTTCGGCGCTTCAAACACGCTCACAACGTAGGTTGTCACCGACTCGTTGACCATGCTCCACCTTTGCCTACTTCATAAAGGTGTGGTGCCCTCATATTAGCATGAGCGTATATAACTTGGTAGTCAGCCTACGCAGGCCTGGCCGGCTGGGAAATAGGCAGATTCGGCCGTGGCGCCCGTCAGTCCACCAAGGGCTGCGCCGTATATTAGCTACATCTCGACTAAAAAGCTGTCCGCTCCAGAATCCTGTCATGGCTCGGGGAATAGGCATCGGCGACGAGGTGGCGATAAACGGCCACAGTGCGCAGGCGGGTCGACGAGGACCACGTCAGCGTCAGCATACCCAGCTACAACTTCCCCCATTCGATCCTCGATCGCACGACGAAGGTGAAGCGCGGGCAGCAGATCGAACTCGTCGGCAACGTCACCTATGTCGACGAGCAAGGCGGCAAGGTGACAATTATACTGGACCGCCGGTCACGGTCGACATCGACAAGGTCAGGCTGGTGCAGGCCTATGTGCCGCCGAAGCGCAAGAAGCCTCTGCGCGATATGGCCCACTAGGTGCCCTTAGCTTGGCCTTGGAATGGCGAATCGCCGGCTGATCCTTACTGGAACGAGATGCCCACGGCCTAGATGATAGAGCCGGACAGGGTGACTGTGAAATCCCTGGTCGCATCGTTCTCCGTTGTGGGTATCGACCATGCGTCGGTCGCAACAGGCCGATCGTTGGTCAAAGCAATCTCGTCATGAATTGGGCTGTCGCCCCCGCTCCATGAGCCGACTGCGCCACTGCCGGTGATCGACCCCGACAAGAAGAAGGCCGCCCCGGACGTTTTGACTTCAACGTCGGCCAGGGTTTGTGGTCTGCGTCCACTGATGCTTATTCGCATTGGAGCGGACAGTATCGTCGGCAAAAGAGGGTCCGAAAAGGCCTTTCGGCAGCTCCCTCGTAGGAACGAAAAAAGATGAGAAGCGGAACTTGCGTGTGCAGTATTTGCACACGAACCCTCATAAACATCTGATTTTGTTAATCTTCTTCCCCATCCATCATAGGTGCCACGGTCAGTCTATGCTCTTGATTTTTCAGCATCTGTTTAACATCAGAACCTTAGAACCTGCCGCACACGCTGCGTCAGCGAGACCTCCCTGCAACGCGACGTTGCGCGGCGCCGGGGCACCGACACCAAGTCGATCGCGGTGAGACGCCGACCAAGTCCGTATAGCGCGCCTGAAAACTTTCGGCGAACTCATCGACCTCCATATCGACGACATGTGCGATGTAGGCAAGTCCCCTCGCCGCTCCAAGGCCGCAGCCCTCGCTATGCTCCGAACATCTGGGGAAGTGCAGCATCGCCACCCTCGATCGCGAACGGCTCGTTCGCTTCGGTCGTGATCGAGCCGCCCAGGGTGCCGGACGATGAGTCTCGGTATCGACATCACCTAGGGAAAGTCGTTGAGCGTCGTTCCTGGATGATCTGCCTGGTCGTGATCGCGACAGCCGCTGGCGAGAGCCGCCAAACACGCATGAGATTGTCTGAAGCGGAGGACCATCCATGGAAGGACCCATTTCGAGCTATTTTGCATCGATTGAACCCGTGGGGCCCTGACGTTTTCTGGACCGCTTGCTGCATCCGGCGCGGCATTTCAAACATCCCCACGACGTTTTGGCCGATGTTGCCCTGGACGATCAGGAGAAGCGCGCCATTCTTTCGCCATGGGCATCGGATGCCTGCGCCGTATAATCCGTGCCAGCGCTTCGCATGCTGCCGCGAGCGGGTGAACCGGTCAGCTTCGACACGATCATGGATGCGTTGCAACAGTTGGATCAATCGGATGAGCGTGCCGGTCCTGACTGCAGTGACAGCGCGGCAGTGGCCGCGTTCGTACCATTCGTCGATCGGATTTAAGGGCGACGTAGTTGTTCTTGCACCATGGACCCGTCGGCGAGTGACCCCGCCGGCGGAAGGGGTGGCATTGGTGCGTTCGCCCAGATTGCCGATGAAAATTTTCCTATTCTTGCTCTTGAAGGTGCAAGTCGCGATTCTAAATTGATGGTCGCCGGCCGCCCAATGGGGCCGGCAACACCAGGAGGCGCCAAGGCTCTTGGGCGCCTTCTGTTGTCCATGTTGCTCAAAGGAGGATGTGGCTATGAAGACAAACCTCGATTTTACCCCTCTATACCGGTCCAGCATCGGCTTCGACCGCATGGTCGACATGCTTGAAAGTGCGAGTCGTGTGGCCTCGTTCGACAACTGGCCGCCCTACGATATCGCCAAGGATGATCAGTATCGCATCACGATGGCGGTCGCCGGTTTCCCGCAGGACCAGTTGACCGTCACCTACCAGCCCAACATGCTGGTTGTGAGCGGGTCGCAATCCGGCGATGAGAACGGCCAGTATCTCTACCGCGGCATCAACGGGCGCGCTTTCGAGCGTCGGTTCGAACTGGCCGATCATGTCAAAGTCGAGGGCGCCAGCCTTGAGAACGGGCTGCTGAGCATCGATCTCAAGCGCGAGGTTCCCGAGGAGATGAAACCGCGCAAGATCGAAATCTCCAGCGGGGCTCCCATGCCGAAGATCGAGGCGCCCAAGGTCGAGACCGACAAGCTGGCCGCCTGAGCAATCCACCATGAAGGCTTTCGCTTGAGCCGGGCGTCCCGCCCGGCTCAGAGACCTACGAAAGGAGAAAGACAATGAGCGTACGTGACTTGATCCCATGGGGCCGGGGCAACGGAAACTCGGCGCCCAGTCTCTTCCCTGATGGAGATCGAGACCCCTTCGTCTCCCTCCACCGGGAGGTAAACCGGCTGTTCGATGACGCCTTCCGCAGCTTTGGCGCCAGACTGCCGGCCTTCGGTCCCTCTTTCGCCGCCAGTTGGCCGAGTGTCGAAATCTCCGACACGGACAAGGAAGTCCGCGTCACGGCGGAAATACCTGGCCTGGACGAGAGCGACATAGAAGTCCTGCTGGAAAATGGGGCGCTCAAGCTTAAAGGCGAGAAGCGTTCCGAGACCGAGGACAAGGACCGGCAGTTCTCCGAGCGCTTCTACGGTCGCTTCGAGCGCCTCATTCCGCTCGGCTACGAGGTTGAAGAAGACAAGGTCAACGCCGCCTTCAAGAACGGGGTGCTGACCGTGACGTTGCCCAAGACCGAGCGGGCGCAGGCGAAGGCCAAGCGGATCGCAATCAACGGGAAGAACTGACGGATGCAGTATGGGTGGCGGCCCTTACGGCCGCTGCCCGTGCGACCCTTCATAACGGGATGGACAGGCAATGGAGACAGTTCAAAGCAGCGACAACATCAGGAACCCAACCAAGACGTCCGTCCGGCCTGACAATGACAATCGGCCTCGTCTAGACGGGCCGGCTTTGTCATGGGGACGGTCAGTGTTTCCGGACGGCGCAACGGCGCGGATCTACCAGCCCTGCCGCTCGGCCATGACCTCGGCAAAGCCCCGCAAGGACTGGCGATTGGTCTTCGAACGCCGCACAGCCCCGTTCATCGAGCCGCTGATGGGCCTATACCGGTGGCCGGGACACCTTGACCCAGGTTGAACTTAACTTTCCGACGCTGGAAGCGGCCATCCGTTATGCCGAGCGTCAAGGCCTCAATTACGTGGTGCAGGCGGCACCTCCTGCTTCCCAGGCCAAGATCAGGAGTCAGCATGTATCGCAGGAGAAACAGGCCTTTTCCGACGTAGTTTTGCAGCGTGTGCGATTGGCTTGGCTCCAGGCAAGCCATGGTTACGGCACGGGTGTACAGGCAGGGCACATACAGACGGCGCTTTCCGAGCCCGAGACTTTCTACACCTCTCCGATGCAGGTGGTGGATGATCCCGTCCTTTCACCCGACGAGAAACGCGCTGTGCTCAAGAACTGGGCCTGGAACGAGTACCTGATCGACGTGGCCACCGCCGAAGGCATGCCGGAAAATGCACGCCCGTCGCGATTGGACGAGGTCGAACTCGCCTTGCTGGCCTTGGAAGTCCGAAACCGGGGCTTCCAGACCAGGACCAGCCCGGTGCACTCCCGGATAGCCGCATGATGAGGCAAGAAGGAACCCACTGATCGTCTTCGACGCCCAACGGACCATCCCGAAACCCTTCCCGCTTGCGGTCGCGGCAGCGGGCGGGCGCGCGCCGACAACTTTCCCAATGCGTGGGCGCCCGATTGCGCCTCGGCAGAACTCGGCCCAGTTGTTAGGATCGCTGATATGGACTCCAATGAATTGGCGACAGAGGTTCCTATGTATCAATCCTTCAACGGCTCCGCCCATCCCCTGGCACCGAAAGAGATCGCGATCGCTGCCGTCCCCGAAGACGAGCGTGTCTGGGTCCCACAGGCGGAGGGCGTCTGGTTCCGACCACTTATGCTCAACACAATGCAAGGGCAGTGGTGCAATCTGCTCCGCGTACGCCGGGCCGGGATATTAAGCCGTCATCTGCATCCGGCCCCCGTGCATGGCTATGTGATCAAGGGGCGTTGGCACTATCTTGAACACGACTGGGTGGCAGAGACGGGATCTTACGTTTTCGAGCCGCCCGGTGAAATCCACACGCTCACAGTTCCAAGCGACGTGCCCGAGATGATCACCTTCTTCAACATTTCCGGCTGCATGGTTTACCTGGACAAGGATAACAAGCAGATTGGTTTCGAGGACGTTTTCACCAAGATCGACATGTGCAGAAATCACTATGCGAGCGTGGGTCTCGGTGACGATTTCGTCGATCAATTCGTACGGTAGACATCCGCCCGTTTGCCTTCCGCTGCGGTGAGTTCGCGGTCCGCCACAGGGGCGAAACGAGGAGATATTGGTGACCGACTCCATATGGGCCATGCCCTTCTTCGCGGGCAAGACCGTCGTCATTACCGGAGGCACGACAGGTATCGGAAACGGCATCGCCATGGCGTTCGCCGAGGCCGGGGCAATTGTCCACGCGACGGGGGCCACGGCCGCCGAGGTAGCGGCCGCTCGTGCATACGGCACCGCCGTCTCGTATTCAGTACTCGACGTCCGGGACATGACTGCGGTCGAAGGATATTCCAGTCAGTTCACATCCGTTGCAGCGCTCGTAAATTGCGCAGGGGTAAACCTGCGCGCCGCCGAATTCACTGTCCAGGGTTTCGAAACGGTGGTCGATATCAATCTCACCGGCTCCATGCGGAGTGCGAGCGCGTTCCGAGGGGCACTCTCGAACGGGGGCGCCATCGTCAACATCGCCTCGATGTTCGCGTTTTTCGGCGCGGCTCATGCCCCGGCTTACGCCGCATCCAAGGGCGCCATCGTGCAACTTACCAAGTCGCTCGCCATCGCCTATGCCGGGGATGGCATCCGCGTAAACGCATTGGCGCCTGGCTGGATCGAGACCGCCATGACCGCCGCGCCACGGGACCGATCCAGTTCGCAACGCGGAATTGATGAAACGCACTCCGATGGGTCGCTGGGGTACGCCGGGCGACCTGACCGGCCCCGCCTTGTTCTTGTGTTCTTCGCTCGCGGGGTTCATCACTGGGGCAATTCTGCCGGTTGACGGTGGCTATCTCATTGCGTGAGGCGTTGGCTATGCTGCGCGACCGATCTCCAAGCCTGTGTCGTCGAGATCAAGATCGAACGCGACCAATCGACCATGCCTGACCGCAATTGCCGCCACCAACTCCGCAAGCTCGCCATCCGTATGCTCGCAAAAAGCTGCCTGTTTCCTGACAATCGTGACCGCATCCCGGGTCGATACGACAGAGAACGGCCTCCGGGATCTCACGAATGATTCCGCAACCTCGGCGACGGATGAAGCTCGGTCAAAATTATCTTGCATACTTGCACCTCTGTACGACGCTAGCCCAAGCTCGGCCCGCGCAAATTGTTCCCATTGGCCTAATGCAGCCAGTTAGCATCCGGCTTGGGCTCCTTTGTGTGCGAAGGCCGGGAGCAACGCGACATGGCCGTCGCCGTCTGCCTTGGACAGTCGGCTGGACGTATTCGTCTCCGAATACGAACACGGGGCCGGACGCCTAAAAACGAGGAGGATCAGATGTGTCCAAGCCGCTCGCCAAAGTTTCCGATCCTCGGATCACCGCAGTTCCCGCGCAACAAGTCGCCGGGAGGACTGTTTGCTCGCGTTAATTGCGGTCGACCGACTCCTGGCTCATTCGCCGCCTCGCCAGTTGGCTCCGGTCAGCCGGCCTCGTCCGTCTCCGTCATCGCTGGCCGGCGGACGATCCAATCCACCAAACCGGCTTCGGTCTGCTCGCAGGCCACGAATTCGCGCACCAGACTTCGCGCCAGCTCGCGCCATTGACACTCGGGCACGTTCATCTCCGCGATCAGATCTCGGCATGCAGCGCGTATGATGTCGGCATCGAAGGCTGACACGGCGACAGGACCACGGTCTGTATTCTTTGCTCGAGGAGTGTCGTCGCCCTGACGTTCGCGAAAGCGCCTCAGCACCTCGCGCGATGCGGCGATCGCTTGTCGGGTTTGACTCATAGCCTCGTAAAATCCAACTTCGCGGACCGGTGAGCGGTGCCGTGATAGAATGAAGTCCTCCATAACCGCATGCGCAGTGTCCGTACGCGTTGCAACCATCGCCGCCTCCCTGCAGGCGCACCCAATGCTTGCAGCTTCTGCCGGTGTTCGGGCGGCCGCCTGCATTTGTCGAGTCGCTGCTATGATCGCGTGAGTTAAAGCCGGTGAAGCGTCGCTGCAATTACAAATGTAAGTGTAGCATCCGATAAGTGGTATGCCCGCTGGCTGCGGCGGCGGCGAGTTCGTTCTTCAGACGGTCGAAGTCTTCCTCGGCGAAGCGCTCTCCGCGTTGCCGGAACGAGGAAGCAGGATCTGGACAAAATGCATGCGGCCGTGCCGCCGTTCAGGGGGCGCTATTGGCGAAAATCCGCCAATTTCCGCCAGTCGAAGACAACGCCCACTCCAGGCTCGTCGGGTGCTATCGCCAAACCATCCTGAAGCCTCAGCGGCTCAGTGGTATAATGGTCAATATCAAAACTATGCGCCTCCACCCAGCCGGCATTTGTCTGACCTGCAACGAGGCTGACATGAAGTTCCTGCATCCCGTGACTGCAGACCGGAATGCCAGCCTTGCGTGAGAGCGCTGCCACGCGCAGCCAGCCGGTGACCCCGCCGCAGTTGGAGGCGTCGGGTTGGATGTAGGCGAGATTCGACCAAGCGAAGGCATGCTCGAACTCCTCGATGACATGCAGGTTTTCTCCCATTGCCAGGGGCATTCCGGTCGCCTTGGCAATGCTGGCGTAACCCTCATAGTCGTCGGGTATGATGGGCTCCTCGAACCACAGCAGATCGTAGGCGGCGAATGCTCTCGCTGCCTCGATCGCTCGCGGGACGTCCAGCGCGTAGTTGGCGTCAACCATAAAGGTGACATAAGGGCCGATGCGCTCGCGAACTGCCTTCACCCGGGCCACATCCTCGGCAAGGTCGTCCTTGCCGACCTTGATCTTCACCCCGGTGAAGCCGGCATTGAGATAGGAATCGATGCTGGCCAAAAGCTGATCGAGGGTGAAGTTTAGGTCGATGCCGCCGCGATAGGCCTTGGCGCTCTTCCCGGCCCCGCCCGCCATCTGCCAAAGCGGCAGGCCGCTACGCCGGCCCTTGAGGTCCCATAATGCGATGTCGATCGCCGAGATCGCGAAAGAAGCGATGCCGCCGCGCCCGACATAGTGGATGTGCCAGAGCATGCCGTCGTAGATCGTGTCGATTTGCGTTGCGTCGCGTGCCTTGAGGAACGGCGCGAGGTCGTGATCGATCATTGCCTTGATCGCATAGCCGCCCCTGCCGCCGGTGTAGGTGTAGCCTGTGCCCTCGGTGCCGTCGGCAAGCCTCAGCGTGACGGTGACCAGCTCGAAATGCGTGTGCGCGCCGTGCTTGGCATCGGTCATCACCTCACGCAGTGGGACCCGAAACAGCCGGGTCTCGACTTCCTTGATTTCGGTGCGGCTCATGCTGCGCTCCATTCACGTTTTTTCATCGGACCATAATTGCACCGGCAGCGCTGACTGGCAACAATGTGGCTGATCTTTCAGCGGTTCTGAAGCCAATCCGTCATTTTTGGTCCTACAAAAGCATCAATCCGCTTGTGCTTTGGTCCGATTTACCTTCTAATAACAGGACCATCTGGGAGGAAAAAGGCTTGCTGGATACGGAAGAGCGTCCTGAGATGCCCGCGGCTATTCTCGCCGCTCGCGCGGCCGACGCGATGGTGGCCGGCATAGAGGCCGACATCACGTCCGGAAGGCTTGGCGACGGCAGCTACCTGCCGGCCGAGCGCGAACTGATGATCGAGTATGGTGTGGGCCGGGGCGTTGTGCGTGAGGCGATTGCGCGCCTGGCCAGCCGCGGCCTGGTGGAAGCGCGTCCGCGGTTCCGGCCCGTGGCGCGCCGGCCTGGCCTGGATGCCGCGCTCGGCGCCCTCGACGGCATCGTAGGACATCTGCTGAGCGACCAGGCGGGCGTGAAGAACCTCTACGACATGCGCGTCTTCCTCGAGGCGTCGCTGGCGCGCAACGCCGCCATCCATGCCCGCAAGGATGACGTCACAGCCCTGAGGGCGGCGCTGGCGATGAACGAGGCAGCCATCCCGGATTCTGAGAAATTCTATGCGACGGACGTGGCGTTCCACGCAGCGCTCTATGACATCGCGCGCAACCCGGTGCTGCCTGTCGTGCACAAGGCATTTACCGCCTGGCTGTCGCCGCATTGGATGCGCATGCCACGGTCGCCCGAGCGCAACCGCGTGAATTTCCTCAGCCATCGTGAAATCTGCACGGCCATCATTGAGCGAGATCCTGACGGCGCCGAGCGGGCGCTGCTCAACCACCTCTCGGCGGCCTGGGAGTATGTCCGCGGAACATTCGAAAGCCGTGAGGCGCCGGAAGCATGACGCAGTCCTACGACCATATCGTGGTGGGCGGCGGAGCAGCCGGCTGCGTCGCGGCGGCAAGGCTTGTCAAAGCGGGACGGCGAACCCTGCTGCTGGAGGCCGGCCATTCCCATCATCACCCCTTGCTCGACATGCCGCCCGGCATCTTCAAGATGATCAACGGCTCGAAATTTATGCGCTATCACCGCACCGAGCCGCAGGCCCATCTCGACGGCCGCGTCCATGAAATCTCGCAAGGCAACGTGCTGGGCGGCGGCACCTCGGTCAACGCCCAGGTCTACATGCGAGGCCGCTCGGCCGATTATGAGGAGTGGGACGAGCTGCTGCGCGGCAACAATGCCGGCGTACGCTGGAACTGGCAGGCGGTGCTGCCGCATTTCACCGGCATGGAGGGAAACAACCGCCTCGGCGGCGAACTGCATGGAAGCGAAGGTCCGCTGCTGGTCTCGGATCCAGGCCACATCGATGATGTTTCCCGTTGGTTCGTCCAGGCCGTCCAAGGCCTTGGATTGCCGTACAACCATGACTTCAACGGACCGTCGCAGCGCGGGGTCGGCTTCTACCAGTTCATGAACCGGCGGGGAAAGCGAAGCAGCGCCGCCTATGCCTTCATCGAGCCGCTGACGAATGATCCCAAGCTGACGCTGAAACTCAATTGCACAGTCAGCCGGCTGCTGATCGAAAACGGTCGGGTCACCGGCGTCGTCTATTCGGATGCGTCGGGCGCCGAGCATACCGTCCATGCAGATGCCGACGTGATCGTCTCGTCCGGTGCCCTCGTCTCGCCGAAACTGCTCATGCTGTCCGGCATCGGCCCCGCCGAGGCGCTTGCCGGGCACGGCATTTCCTGCGTCGCCGACCTGCCCGGGGTCGGCGAAAACCTGATCGACCATCCGGAGGTGCCGATCATCGCCACCGCAAACGGCCCATACGGCTATTTCAGGCAAGGCCAAGGCTGGAGGATGATCAGGAACGGCCTGCATTTCAAGCTCTTCGGCACCGGCACGATCCTGTCAGCGGGGGTGGAGGCCGGAGCCTTCGTCAATCCGGCCGATCCCGAGGGCGAACCGACGATCCAGGCCTTCTGCGTGCCGCACGTCTATCTGGACCGCGATATCCTGACCTTGGTCGAGAACACCTATGGGCTTACCGTGACGACAGTGGTGGTGAAGCCAAAGTCGCGCGGTTTCGTAAGGCTGCGTTCGGCGGATCCGAAGGACATGCCGATCGTTTCGCCGAACCTCCTTAAACATCCCGACGACATGAGGGAAATGATCTGCGGCCAGCGTTATTTCCTGCAGGCTTTTCAGACCAAGCCGCTCGCCGATCGGGTCAAGGCCATTGCCGTGCCAAGCCAGGATGATCTCAGCGACGAAGCCATGACAAAGCATTGCAAGCGCTTTGTGAAGACCAACTACCATCCGGCCGGGACATGCCGGATGGGCTCGGACAGCGACCGGATGGCGGTGCTGGACGCGGCGCTGCGCGTGCGCGGAATAGACAATCTGCGGGTTGCCGACATGTCGGCCTGCCCCAACATCAATGCCGGCAATACGGCGGCGCCCGCCATGATGCTGGGCGACCGCTGCGCCGACTTTATTTTGGAGGCGGCATAGCGCCCTGATCCAGCTTCCCGACGGCGTCATCGCCGAAGCCGTCTGGGCCGATATCGTGAGGAAATTACACAGTCGCTGAAAGCGACGATAAAGGAGGAAAGAGCATGATCATTACCCGTCGAAAACTACTGGTTGGCTCCGCCGCCGGCGCGGTCGCGCTGACACTCGGCTCACGCGCCTTCGCGGCGCTCCCGCCGCTCGCCAAGAAGGACAAGTACAAGGTCGGTTTCGCCCAGACGGAAAGCAACAATCCGTGGCGTCTTGCCGAGACCAAGAGCATGCAGGACGAAGCCGCCAAGCTTGGCCATCAGCTGGTCTACACGGATGCCGCCGGTTCGTCGGCCAAGCAGGCCTCCGACGTGAACTCGATGATCGCGCAGGGCGTCGACGCAATCTTCCTGCCGCCCCGCGAAGACAAGCCCCTTGTGCCGGTCATTCTTGCCGCGCGCGATGCCGGCATACCGGTGTTTCTGGTCGACCGCGACGTTGATCACACCATGGCCAAGCCGGGCGAGGATTATGTCTGCTTCATCGGTTCGGATTTCATCGAGGAGGCGACCCGCGTCGGCGAATGGCTGGTCAAGAACGCCAATGGCAAGTCGAAGATCATCGAGCTGGAAGGCACGACCGGAGCCTCGGCCGCTACCGACCGCAAGAAAGGCTTCGACGATTTCATCGCCAAGCACTCGCAGTTCACCATCCTGGCGTCGCAGTCCGGCGACTTCGCCCGTGACAAGGGCCGGCAGGTCGCCGAGACGCTGCTTCAGGCGCACCCTGATGCGGATATCATCTACGCGCATAATGATGAGATGGCGCTGGGCGCCATCGCCGCTTTGGAAGCAGCCGGCAAGACCCCGGGCAAGGATGTGCTGATCTTGTCGATCGACGGCGAGAAGGAAGGCGTCCAGGCGATCATTGACGGCAAGATCGGTGCTATCTGCGCTTGCAGCCCGCTGTTCGGGCCGAAGGCCTTCGCTACGATGGCCGACTATGCGGCCGGCAAGAAGATCCCGCCGTTCATCAAGAACGAGGATGCCTTCTTCGACGCCACGAACGCGAAGAAAGACTTCGATATTGCGTTCTGATATCCACTCTCTTTCCAGCTGCCCTACCCGCTCCGGCGGGTAGGGTTTGGGAGTTTGACGATGACCGCTCAGCCGGACCGAGCCCCGCTGCTCCTCGACATGCGTGACATCCAGAAGCGTTTTGCCGGCATCCCTGCCCTGGCCGATGCCTCGCTCCAGGTTCTTCCGGGCGAGATCCACGCACTCATCGGCCAGAACGGTGCGGGCAAATCGACACTTATCAAGGTGCTCACCGGCTATTACCGCCGGGATGCGGGGCAGGTGCTGTTCGAACGGAAGCCGTTCGAAGTTGGGTCTCCGCATCAGGCGCAGGTCAGCGGCATCAGCACCATCTACCAGGAGATCAATCTCGTACCGCTGCGCTCGGTGACCGAGAACATCTGCCTTGGACGCGAGAAGCGCCGCCGCGGCCTGCTCGACTGGAGCGCGATGCATGCGGAAGCCGAGCGCCTGCTCAGCCGCTTCTCGATCGGCATCGACGTGCGCCGCCCGCTCAGCGATTTCAACACCGCCACGCAGCAGATGGTGGCGATCGCCCGCGCCATCGGCTTTTCCGCCCGCCTCGTGATCATGGATGAGCCGACCTCCTCGCTGGACGAGCGTGAAGTCTCGGTCTTGTTCAGCGTTATCCGTCAGCTCAAGGCCGACGGCGTCTCCGTTCTGTTCGTCAGCCACAAGCTCGACGAGTTGTACGAGGTCTGCGACCGGGTCACGATCATGCGTGACGGCCGCACGGTGCGAAGCGCGGCGATGAGCGACATCGGCAAGCTGGAGCTGGTCGCGGCCATGCTCGGCCGCGACGTCGCAGCCGTCGAAGGCCACGCGACCGCGTTCGGCGAACGCGATCGGTCGAGGATCGGTGATGTGCTGTTTACCGCGCAAAGGCTGGCAGCCGGCCAGTTGGTCCGTGACGTGAGCTTCGACCTGCGCCGCGGCGAGATCGCCGGCTTTGCCGGCTTGCTCGGCGCCGGCCGCACGGAAACAGCCCGCCTCGTATTCGGCGCCGACCGCCGGAGCGCAGGCGAGATGACGATGGAGGGCGCGTCCTACCATCCCACACGTGCCGCTGATGCCATCGCCGCAGGGATGGGCTTCTGCACTGAGGACCGCAAGGCCGAGGGCATCGTGCCGGAAATGACCGTCGCGGAGAACATAACACTGGCACTGCTGCCGAAAATCAGCCGCAATGGCATCCTGAACGAGGCCCGGCAGAAGGAGATCGTCGAGCGCTTCATTCGTGAACTCGACATCAAATGCTCGGGGCCTAACCAGAAGGTCCGCGAGTTGTCGGGCGGCAACCAGCAAAAGGTGCTGCTTGCCCGCTGGCTGGCAATGAACCCGAAGCTACTCATCCTCGATGAGCCGACACGCGGCATCGATGTCGGGGCCAAGGCCGAGATCCAGCGCCTAATCCGCAAGCTTGCCGATGACGGGCTCGGCGTGCTGATGATCTCCTCGGAACTCGAGGAAGTGATGGAAGGAGCCGACCGCATATTCGTGCTGCGCGAAGGAGTGAGGGTGGCCGAACTGGAAGGTCAGGCAGCCAACGAGGAGGACGTGCTCGCGGCGATGGCGCATGGCGGCGCGGCGAAGGAGGCAGCGTGAGCGATCTGGCCACACCATCCGCAGCCAACGACGCTGGAAACCGCCGCTTTGATGTGTTCGGTTTCCTGGCGCGCTACGGCACGGTGATCGCGCTTGTGCTGCTGGTCGTCTTCAACCTTGCCTATACGCGCAATTTCGCGACGCTGCAGACACTCAACGTCAACCTGACCCAGGTCTGCACGATTGTGATCGTCGCGGTGGGGATGACCCTGGTGATCGCCACCGGCGGCATCGACCTGTCGGTTGGGTCGCTGATGGCGATCTCCGGCGCATTGGCGCCGATGATCTTCATGGGCACGATTTTCCCGGTCGGAAACATCTATCTGGCGGTAGCCGTCGCGATGGTTGCCTCGATCCTCGTCGCCGGCCTGTTCGGGTTGTTCAACGGCTGGTTGGTCTCGCGCTTCCGCATCCAACCGATCGTCGCAACGCTCGTGCTGTTCATCGCGGGGCGCGGGATCGCGCAGGTTATGACCAACGGCAATCTGCAGACCTTCCGCGTGCCGCAATTCCAGTGGATCGGACTTGCCCGCCCGCTCGGCATTCCCGCGCAGGTCATCATCATGGCCGTGCTGGTTGCGGCGGCCGCTTGGGCCCTTCACCGCACGGTGTTCGGGCGAAGCATCCTGGCGGTCGGCGGCAATGAAAAGGCCTCTGAACTGGCCGGTATCGCCGTATCGAGGATCAAGCTCGCTGTCTATGCGATCAGCGGCCTGTGCGCGGGGCTGGCCGGTCTCGTCGTCATTGCGATCAACTCCTCCAGCGACGCCAATCTCGTGGGGCTGGGCATGGAGCTCGACGCCATCGCGGCGGTCGCGGTGGGCGGCACGCTGTTGAGTGGCGGAAAGGCCACAATCATCGGCACCCTGCTGGGCGCACTGACCATCCAGTTGGTGCGCTACACGCTGCTTGCCAATGGCGTGCCCGACGCCGCTGCGCTCGTCGTCAAGGCCGGCATCATCGCATTCGCCGTCTGGCTGCAGCAGCAACACCGGGTGTAATCCATGAACAGCGCCAGACTGGTTCGCATCATCGGCACCTACGGTGTCGTCATCGCGCTTGCAGCCCTCGTCCTGTTCGGATTCCTGCGCTACGACCGCTTCCTCGGCCTCTTCAACGTGATGAGCGTTCTGCGCTACAACTCGATGTTCGCGCTCGTCGCGCTCGGCATGTGCTTCGTGATCATGACCGGCGGCATAGACCTGTCCGTCGGCTCCGTCGCCGCCTTGGGCAGCGTCGCGTCGGCCCTGGCGAGCCCGCACGGCATCGTGGCAGGCCTTGCAGCGGGCGTTGGCGCCGGCCTGGCAGCCGGGCTGATCAACGCGCTCCTGGTTACGCGCGGCAACCTGATGCCTTTCATCGCCACGCTTGCCACCATGCTGGCCGCAAGCGGCTCGGCGCTGCTTCTGGCCGGCAACCAGACCGTTTCGGTGTCTTACGATTCGGGTTTCACCGCCATCGGCCAAGGGAATTTCTGGATTTTCCCGATTCCGGCAGTCATCGCCCTGGTTGCCTATGCCGTCGGCTCAGTGGTCCTGAACTACACCAGCACGGGACGGACGGTGCTGGCCATCGGCGGCGGCGAGGATGCCTCGCGGCTGATGGGGCTGCGCACGGACCGCGTCAAATTTCTCGTCTATGTTGCAAGCGGGTGCCTGGCCGGGCTCGCCGGCGTCGTTCTCGCTTCTCAGTTCGGCGCAGGCCAACCGATCGAGGGCGTCGGCTGGGAACTGTTTGCCATCGCAGCGGTCGTCGTGGGCGGGACGCTGCTGACCGGCGGCTCTGGCTCGGTGTTGACCACGCTGGCCGGCGTGCTGTTGCTCGGCATCCTTTTCAACGTCCTGAACTTCGAAAACGGCATGGGTTGGATTTCGCTGTCAGCCTACTGGCAGTCGGTGATCCGCGGGCTGTTTTTGCTCGTCGTCGTCCTTCTCCAGGCACGGCTTACGGCAAGGCGCGAAACTGCCTGAGGATGGCGAGCACACTCGAGCACGACGAGCTCAAAAGAGCTCTGACGCTGCAGAATAAATGCGCGTTGGGCGCCCGGCCAATGAGCGCATCCCGCAAACTTTCTGCGGCGATGCTTCCCCGTTGCACCTGGGCTCCGGCGCCTTTGGAGCGGATCCGCAAGCGGATCCTGGTGCAGTCACATGGCCGTCCTGGTCATTTCCCGGCGACCGCCACGAACACGGACTGCCCCTGCCTTTCCAGCCGAAACAGGATGGGCTTGCTCTGCCGGCGAGAGTTCGCCCACTCCTCGACGATATCCGAAGGCTCCGTCACGCGGCGATTGTTGGCCGATATGATGACATCGCCGGGCTGCAATCCGCTCCGGGCGGCAAGGCCATCGGGAACCACTTCCACGACGAAGACGCCGGTTGTTCCTGATTTGATGCCTAGCTGCTGACGCGCCTGATCCGGAATCGGGCTGAGGGATAGGCCGAGGCCTTCGGCCGCCGACTTCTTGTCGGGAACAGCGCCGGTCTTCACCTCCGCATCCTTGCGCTCACCGATGACAAGCGCGATCTCCTGGTCCTTGCCGCCGTTACTCCGTGTCAGAGTGGCCTTGCTGCCAGGCTTCTGGCTAGCCGTCGCAAGCGTGAGGTCATGGACACCCTCAATGCCCTTGCCGTTGAACCGGGTGATCACGTCACCCGGCTTCAAGCCGGCTTTCTCCGCCGGGCTGCCGGGCTCAACCGAAGCAACCAGCGCGCCCTTGTCATCCTTCATCCCGAGGGCCTCAGCCAGCGACGGCGTGATGTCCTGCAGGCGGACCCCGATGAAGCCACGCTCGATCCGGCCGGTTCGGATCAACTGGTCGGCGATGCTCTGGGCGGTGCGCGATGGCACCGCAAACCCGATTCCGATGCTGCCGCCCGACGGTGAGACGATGGCGGTGTTGACGCCGATCACCTCGCCACGTGCGTTGAACAGCGGACCGCCCGAGTTGCCTCGATTGATCGACGCGTCCGTCTGGAGAAAATCGTCGTACGGCCCGGCTTGAATGTCTCGCGAGCGGGCCGACAGAACGCCGACAGTGACTGTCCCTCCGAGTCCGAAGGGACTGCCGATCGCGATTGTCCATGCGCCCGGCTGCATTGCATCCGAGTCACCCCATTTGGTCGTGGTCATGTTGGGCCGCGGGTCGACCTTCAGCACCGCTATATCGGTGGCGGGGTCACGGCCGACCAATTGCGCCGGCGCCGTTTCCTTGTCGGAAAATACGACATGGATCTCTGTCGCATCGGCAACGACATGGTTGTTGGTGACGATGTAGCCGTCGGCACTGATCACAAATCCGGAGCCAAGCGCCTCCCTCACCTGCGGCTGAACGGGTCCGAGGCCCTGGCCGTCGAACGGACTTGTAAAGTCGCCCGCCGTCGTCTGGTCCTGGACAACCTCCCGGGTCGTGATCGCGACCACGGCCGGCAATTTCTGCTGGATGATCGCTGTGAAGTCGGTCGGGGTATCCTGGGCCAGGACAGGCGCCACGCCACTGGCCGAGAGCATCAGCGCAACCGCGATCAAGCGCGTTGCAAATCGTCTTTGCACATCGTGAGACATTGCTGGACCTCCTGCCGGACAGCCCCGGCCGCTCGGCCGCGCCGCGCGGAGCCGGTGCTCCGGACGCTAGAACTGCCAACAAAGCTGTTTGTTTCAGCCCCCCGGAAAAATGGCACGGCCAGGAAAAATAGCCCGACCGCGGGGGTCCGGAAGGCAGCAGCCGGGAACCATTGAGGCCGTCGAGTTCAACCGTCCACAGGACTGGTCCCGGACGTGGCAGAAATCAGCAAAGCGACTGCGTCAGCTCCGGCAAATGCCCGATATGCCCATGGAGCCAACCTAGCGGCTGAGGTGCCTCTACCGGGCCTGGTGCGAAAAGGATCTGCAATGAAAGAGGGAGCTCCACAGCCGCCGAGAGACGCGGCTGTGATCACCACCGCTCGAACTCCCTCAAGGGAACAAAAGGGTACCAACTAAGTTCGGCCCCCATAATGAGGATGCCTATATGGACCTGTTGCCCCAGTCAGCCGAACACACCGTCTCCCCGCCGCCCGCTCCAGACCTTCACCGGCTTTTGTTCGATCCAAACTTGCGTATACACGGCTTGATTGATGACACTGTCGTCACCAAAGCCTTGGACGATTTGAAAGCCGTGCGTTCCGGGGAAGACGATCTCTACGTTGAAATCGACACGCCCGGAGGCGACGCCGACGGCGCGCGACGTCTAGCTCTAGAGTTCAAACTTTTTCTGAAACACTCGGGCCGCAACGGCTACATCATTGGCAAGAATACGGTTTACTCTGCCGGGGTAACGGTCCTTGCCGCTTTCCCGAAAGCCTGCCGGTTCCTTTGCCCGCAAGCAGTCCTGCTGATTCATGAAAGAAGGCTTGAGAAAGACTTGGTTCTGAATGGACCAATTCGAAGCTGTCTTCAGATCGTTCGCGAACAACTTGCGCTGTTGGAAACGGCAGAGCGACTCGAGAATGAAGGGTTCGCCGATCTCGTCCAAGGTTCTCGAACATCGCTGGAAGAGCTGCGCGACCATGCCCTGAACAGCTGCTACCTGATGGCAGCAAGAGCTTTGGAGCTAGGCCTTGTTGAAGACATTGCCCATTAACTTGATGCCTCGATGCAAACAGCAGAGCGGAGTCCAACACGCTTCCCTCACTCATGTCGGCGGCGACCATGAACGACGAGGTTGACAAGATAGAGCGGACCGGCGGCTGTCTTTGCGGGTCTGTGAGGTATGTTGTTACCGGCGCGCCGTTGCGCGTTGGCTTGTGTCATTGCCAGGATTGCAAGCGAACCAGCGGCAGCACCTACAGTGCCTTTGCCGTGTGGCCGCGGTCGGCTTACCAGTGCAAGGGCGAGCTTGCAGCGTTCAACGGCAGAGGTTTTTGTCCGGCATGCGGGTCGCGCGTGGTGAATCTCCGCGACGACGAAGCCGAGATCATGACCGGCACTCTCGATGATGCGCCAAACGACCTTCTCCCGACATACGAGCTTTGGACCCCCCGGCGCGAAGCCTGGCTCCACAACCTGCCTTGGGCTGACCAATTCGCGGGCGATCGCACCGAAGAAGGCCAAAATTGGCGCGAAGCCCGACGAGTATGACCATGCTCGAATGGCCCTCCACCCCGTGAACCGTGAAAGTCAGCTTGATGCGCGATGAATCACTCAAGTTCTTGAAGGAAATTGTGGCGACCCCGTCGCCGAGCGGCTTTGAGCAACCCGTAGCGGAGCTTTTCCGCGAGTATGTTCGTCCCTATGCCCACAGGTTGACGACGGACGTCATGGGCAATGTCACGGCGATCATCAATCCTGAGGCGTCTGTGCGCTTCATGTATGCCGGGCACATGGATGAGGTCGGCTTCATCGTCCATTACATCGACGATGACGGCTTTCTTTTCTTCAGCACCATAGGTGGAACGGACGTTGCCACTGAAATCGGCCAGCGTGTCTGGGTGCACGGCAAGGAGCCGATCCTGGGCGTCGTAGGTCGCAAAGCAATCCAGACGTTCAAAGCCTCTGACACGTCTCAAACTCCCTCGCTGATGGAACTATGGATCGATATCGGCGCGAGTTCGCGAGAGGAAGCGTTGAAGGTCGTAGAGGTCGGCAGCGCGGTCACTATCCACGGCGAGTTTGCGGCGCTACAGGGCAACCTTGCTGTCGGACGAGCGTTCGACAACAAGGTTGGCCTCCTCATCGGCGCCGAGGTCCTGCGCTGCCTCTCCGAGGAGGGAGGCGTTCACCCCGGCGTGGGCCTCTATATCCTGGGTACGGTTCAAGAGGAAATTGGTTCCCGAGGCGCGATGACCTCAGCGTTCAATATCGCGCCTCGAACCGGCCTCGCAATTGATATGGGCGTGGCAATGGACTATCCGCGCGCTCGCGCCGAGGATCAGGGCAAACTGGACCTTGGGAAAGGGCCGGCAATCACTCAAGGCGCGAACACCAACCCGGTGGTGTTCAAACTGCTGAAGTCGGTGGCCGAGAAAGAGGGCCTACCTTATCAGCTTCAGGCGGTGGGCAGCTCAAGCCCTACCGACGCGCGTGTCATGCAGCAGAACCGAGGCGGCGTGGCAAGTGGGGTGCTCTCCGTGCCTTTGCGTTACATGCATACCCCGTCCGAAGTTGTTTGCCTGGATGATGTGCAAACGACGATTGACCTGGTTTGTGCATATTGCCGGCAATTGACGCCGGAGATCGACTTCACGCCAAGATGATCGCTGCGGGATTGATTGTGGAAGTCGTGGCTCCAACAGTCGCCGATCTGGCGCCTGTCGGCTACCGCCCGGTTCGTCGGCTACCGCCCGGTTCGTCGGTCACCGCGCACCTGCGAAAACCCAACCACGGTCCACTGGGGAGCGCGCCTCAGGTCACCGCGACCGCTTCCACCAAACGCCTGAGGAAATCCGTCAGACCGGCTTCAGGATCATCACCTGCGCCAACGAGCACCGAAATACCCCAGCGCCCAAGCACGGCCTCCTCCACAGGGTTGCGGCTGGGCATGAAGATGAACGAAGGGGGACGATCTTTCTCATATCCAGACCGGTGCCAGGTTTGCCAAAGCCGGTGCAACAGCAGCCGGATGTTTGGATCGGAGAGGCTATAGCCAATGAACAGGATCGTGCTGCCGAGAGCATCGGAGCGAAAGCGGACATCAAGGGGAGAATTGAAGGACAGGCGGTCAAGATAGTCGGTTTCGGTGAGGACAAGGGAAGAGTCCTCGTCAAAGTCGCCGTGAAATTTCACGATGTGCGTTATGCCTCGACGGGCCTGCGCAACGTGCCGTGCGTTGGCCACTTTCACGTACTCTCGACCGTGGATTTCAAAAGCGAGTTCCAGGTTCCGGTCATAGTTCGTCGTATAGATGACGGGAAAATCGAGCGTCACGATGAGACGGTGCAATTCCGATTTCTCGATCCGTTCCTTGGCGACAGACCAGTTTCTGTCCATCCAACTGCGAAGTGGTCCGATGCTGCCATGCTTGATCCGATAGTATTCGGCCAAGGTCTGAAAACGATCGCGTCGCGTGGAAAATTCATCGTCGACGCCGAGCTCCTTTGCCATTCGCTCGATGAGCTTCTCCCAAGACGGAAGTCCGACGCTGATCGATACCCCCGCCCCCACAAACAAAATTGCGCTGCGATGACGAATTGCGTTGGCGAGCGAATCTATAGGATCATCATCGTTCATGGATAGGTCCTCCGAAGCCACTCGCGTGGGCCGGACCTAAAGGTGCGTGCCCCGTGCGCGGATCTTGGACGCGGCCCCGCAATTCGAGCCAGCACGGCGCACTGCGGGAGCATCGTGCCCCGCCGTCATCCACTAAATCGGATCGACCGTGCACCAGCCAGCCCAGAGGGGGCGGCCCTTGCAGTCCTGCCGAGCCGCTTGCCACCCGAACCGAGGTAGCGGCCGCGAGGACACTGGCTGTGAACTGGAACCGGCGCTGTTGCGGTTTACTGGCCACGTTGATTCAGTTCTGCGCCAGCCATATTGCGCAAAACTCTATCGAGTTTCGCATTCACCAAGAGGTTGCGCCGCTTCGCGCCGATAAAGATGGCGAGAGAGTAAATCATTGTAAGAACAGAGATCATCGTCATTCCGGCCTAAACATCAGCGGCCGGAGATGTTCCATGCGCCCGGAAATATTCCAGTGCAGGTGTTTTTAAATCGCCGAAGCTACGCGCTCAATGCGCGGTTGGTTTCGTGTCCAGGGCGGACGAATTAGCGCAAGGCGGTATTCATCCTCCCACATCGGCGGCGGACTGAAGCGAAATGCTGGTTGTGTCCCCCAGAATTGCAATGAAACGCCGATGCTTTGCATGCGGCCCGGAACAAATGCTCGCTTGCACAGTTCGAGCCATGCAGCGGTCGACCCCCGCGCTGCAAGATCGGTAGCCCGATCGCCCGCGCCGGCCCCTCCCACGGCGCGGGCTTTCGTTTGAATTCACGCTGTCGGGGTTGGAGTCGCTCCGCCGTTGTCGCGAGCCGGCTGATATACGCGCTGTCCGGGGCTCGCGGGATGCCGGCGACATCGGCATTCGCGCAGTCCGGCAGGTCAGTCGATGCACGGGAACAACGCGGCACTGTGATGGTTTGGTGGCCTCGGAAGGTGGCAGAGAACTATGGGCAAAAAGCCCAAACAGCACGCAAAATCCACGGCGGATCGCGAAAAGGCGATCGAGGCGCTCTACTTCGCGCGCAAGTGCGGCCTTACGAAGGAAGAGGCACTCAAGATGCTCAGGGAAGCCCCGATCGGGATCGATTATGAAGCCGAAGAGCGCTCCGGCAGTTAGAGGCGATCGCCGGTCGCGCGTCGCAGCCGGCCGCGGCGCATGATCTTCTTCACTTCCGATACGCATTTCAACGATCCGCGCATTCTGCGCCTCGACCGGCGTCCCTTCGCCTCGTTGGTCGAGCATGACCAGGCGCTGGTTGCGTTTTGGAACGAAACGGTTGGCCCGAACGACGAGGTCTGGCACCTCGGCGATTTCGCCAAGGGTCCAGCCGAGACCGTGTCTTCACTGCTGTCGTCTCTTAACGGGTCCAAGCACCTGATAATTGGCAACAATGATGGCGCCGCCACCATTGGCGACCCGGCCTGGGCGAGCGTGCACCACTACATGGAGCTTCTTGTCGAGGGCAGCTTGCTGGTTCTGTGCCACTATCCTTTTCGCACCTGGAACCAGATCGGCAAGAGGTCGGTAAACCTGCACGGTCATTCGCACGGTCGTCTGAAGCCGATGACGCGCCAGCATGATGTCGGCGTCGACGCATGGGGGTTTCGTCCGGTAACCTTTGCTGCCATTCAGGCCAGTCGCCGCCGGGGCTAGCTCGGCAGAACGCCGGGTGAGCGAAGGTCTTCAGCTTTGCGGGATTCGAGCCGAGAGAGGCCGTCCGTAATCCTGCCCGGCCCGCAACAACGCGACAATCCTGGTTGGGCGACTTCAAATAGGAGAACTGCCTCATATACGGTTTTCGCGGTACGCGGACCGCGCCATACCATCAGCTTGAGTGCGGCGAAGTCTTAAGGAATCCCCACCGGCCGTCGCAGCGCGAGATCGAACCCGTCGCCTGAGCTCAGCACGTGAACCCTAAGATCATGGATGGAAAGGGCGGCATCAGGCTCACCTTCCGCGATGTTGGAATGCGTCACGCCGGCTGCATCGACCAGATAGACAGCGCCGCTGCCGATGACCTTGAACATCTCGCCCTTCACCACGATCGCGGTGTCTTCATCGATGCCGATGCCGAGGACGCGCGGGTTCTGCGACACCGCCCCGATGAGCCGCCCAATGCGGCCCCGTTCCGCAAAGTGCTGGTCGATAATGACATTCGGCAGCAGGCCCAGTCCCGGCGCCATCCGAATGTGGCCGATCCGAAAGGACGCTGCGTTCGGCCCCCTCACCATCATCGTGTCGCTCATCACCGACGCGCCCGCGGAGGTGCCGGCAATGACGCCTCCGGCTTCATAGATTTCGTGCACCCGCTCGTCGATGGGCGTGTCGCCGATCTGGCTGGTGATCCGGAGCTGGTCGCCGCCGGAGAAGAACACCGCGCTCACGTCTGCAAGCGCACTTATTTTCTTTTCATGAGCTGCCTCGAGGCGGTCGTTGACGTAGAGTTCGATGACATCCTTGATGCCCAGCTCACCGAAGGACCTCTGATACTTCTCGAGATAGCCATCCGGCTCATGAGACGCGATGGTGGCAAGCACCAGGCGGCCGTTCGGAACCAGGCTCGCCACCTCCTTCAAGATGACACGATCGCCATCATGGTCCTCGTGGCCGCCGATGATGACGAGCGTTCCGGCTTTACCGTTCGAGGATCGTTTTTTCTTCTTGTCGGTCATTTGTCCACGTCTTTCTTGCGCAGGAAAACGTGTGGGTGGTTGTCCTCGCTGGTCATGAATGCGACTGCGAACTCCCTGCTGTTATGCGCCCATCCAGACACGCCGGTCGCGGTAAGCACGATGGCTCCGGCTTCGCCGCCGATCGCCTCGACTTCCTTGAGCGCGGGATTCAGCACCTGCTCCAGGCCGCCTTCAGCCTGCCCCGAGGACAATGCCTGCCGCGCCGAGAGTGCCTGCATGACACGGGCCGCGAGAGCCTTTCGCGCAATATGCTCACCGTCTCCCGAGAAGGCGACGCCTCCCAATTGGTTGTCGGCATAGTAGCCGCAACCGGGTTGCGGAGAATCCCCCACACGACCCGGAGCACTGCCGTCCAGTCCGCCGGTCGAAGTGCCCACGGCGATGTCCCCGTATTGATCCAGGGCAACCACACCGATCGTATCCTTCGCCTCAGACTTGCTGGAGGCGTCGCGCTGCTGCGGCGTGATCAAATCCGCCGGATCGCAAAGCTCCAGCTGCTTGTCGGCGGCGAAACGCCGGGCCCCCTCCGACGCCAGCAGGATCGGCTCCTCATGCAGCATGGCCTTCGCGACACTGATTGGATGGCGCACGCCCTTGATCACTGCGACGGCACCTACATTGAAGTCCCTGCCCTCCATCAGGCCAGCGCACATCTCGACCTCGCCGTCCGAATTGAGGGCACTTCCATATCCCGCATTGAACGTCGGGTCCGCCTCGAGGACGCGACCGGCAGCTTCCACGGCATCGACCGCCGTTCCGCCGCCGGCCAGGATGGCCCGACCTGCCTCGAGCGCCTCGATGCATCCGTTGCGATGCGCCTCCTCCTCTTGCGGATCGATCTCCTTGGCGCCGCCGTGCAGGATCAGCGACCACATCAGCCAGCCCTCAGATGGCGAATATGGGTCTGATCGGGCCCTCCCCTCGAAGGCGTCGCGCCTCCGAAGCCGGTTACCTGCCGCCACACGGCTTCAACGTCGTCGACGGTGAGCACGACAAGGTCGTTCTCCCGAGCAAGCCGGAGACACACGTCGACGGCCTCCTTCTCGGGACAGACGGCGTGTATGCGGCCTGGGGCGCAGCCGGCGTTCAAGGCACCTTCCCGCAGCAAGCCGGCGATCGCTCCGGGGGCTCGGCCGCGCAGCTCCTGCTCATCCTCCTTGAAGACGATGACGTCGAATATCCGCGAAGCGATCGCGCCCATCTCGCGGATATCGCAATCGCGGCGGTCGCCCGGTATGGCGACCAGGCCGATCGTGCGCTGATAGCCGCGCCTCATGTGGGAAACGAGCTTTCCGAGCGCCTTCAGCCCCTCCGGATTGTGCGCATAGTCGACGATCGTGCGGAAACCATGCCCGTCGAAGACGTTGAGGCGACCGGGAGATTGCTCGAACGAGGTGCCAAACTCGGCCAGCGCCGCCCGGATCGTTGCCGCCGGAACGTCGTGGCAATGTGCCATGGCGACGGCTGCCAGGCTGTTGGCAACGTTGAATTCGGCCGAACCCTCGAAGGTCGCGGGAATTTCGTCGACGCTCATCAGGAACATCGATTCCCCATCCTCGTGGATGAAAATGTCCCAGCCGTCGCTGCTGGGCTCCCGCGTCACGGCGCGGCCGCCTTCCGCCAGGTGGCTGCGCAAGAAACCGGGCCACTCGCTCCTGCTCGCCAGCGAGAAGTAGCAGGTCCTGCCGCCGGCATCTCGCGACATTGCGGACGTGTGGACGTCGTCGGCATTAAGAATGCTCCATCCGCCGCGGCGGACGGACTCGACCACGACCGATTTCACCTCCGCCAGGTCCTCGATCGTGTCGATGCCCCTCAGCCCGAGATGGTCGCCGTGGACGTTCAGAACCGCGCCAACATCGCATGCATCGAAGGCAAGCCCTTCGCGCAGGATGCCGCCGCGCGCACATTCCAGCACCGCGACATCGACACCCGGCTCGCGCAGCACGATCCTGGCGCTCTGCGGACCGGAGCAGTCCCCCGTCATGATCCGCTCGCCGTTCAAGTAGACGCCGGTGGTGGAGGTGAGCCCGACGGTTGCGCCATTCGCCTGCAGGATGTGCGCCAGCATTCTGGCAGTGGTCGACTTGCCGTTGGTCCCGGTGATCGCGAAGATCGGAATCCGGCCGTCCTTGCCGCCTTTGAAGAGAAGATCGAGCACGGGCCGTGCGACGTTGCGGGCGCGCCCCGACGAGGGTTCGAGATGCATGCGGAAGCCAGGACCGGCATTCACCTCTATGATGCCGCCGCCGGTCTCGCTGACCGGCCGTGAGATGTCGGGACAGACGAAGTCGATCCCGGCAATGTCGAGACCGACGATCTGTGCCGCCCGCCTGGCGATCAGCGCGTTTTCGGGATGGATTTCTTCCGTCCGGTCGATCGCGGTCCCACCGGTGGAGAGATTGGCGGTGGGCCGCAAGAGCACCATTTGGCCCGGCGCTGGAACGCTCGCCAGGGCGAGCTGCGATTTTGACAGGAAATGCTCGACGCATTCGTCGATTTCGATGCGGGTCAATACCGAGGAATGGCCCTCTCCCCTCCGCGGGTCGCGGTTCGTCTCCTCGACGAGCTCGGCGACAGAACTCCGGCCATCGCCGACCACATGGGCCGGAACCCTCTCGGCGAGCGCCACCACCTTTCCGCCGATCACCAGGATCCTGTGGTCCGAGCCGACGAAATGCTGCTCGACGATAACGCTACGGCTGTGTTCTCGCGCCTGTTCGAAGCCCCAGCGGACCTCGTCTTCTGTTGCGAGACCGATGTTGACGCCGCTTCCATGATTGCCATCGAGTGGTTTGGTGACCACGGGGTAGCCCAGCCGTGCTGCCGCCGCGACTGCGTCCTGCGCCGATCGCACCAGCTCCCCGCGTGGCACCGGCAGGCCGGCCTGTTGCAGCAGGAATTTGGTCAGGTCCTTATCCGAGGCGATCTCGGTCGCAATCTCGGAAGTGAGGTCACTGCAACTGGCGCGGATGCGCTTCTGATGCTTTCCGTGACCAAACAGCACGAGGCTGCTGTCGTCGATCCGCGCCGCCGGAATGCCTCGCCTCTCGGCCTCGCGCACCAAGGAAGCAGTCGTAGGCCCCAAGGCACGCTCGGCGGCCAGAAGCTTGAGCTGCTGCAGCCTGGCTGCGAACTCGAATGGCCCCTGCGTTTCCGCAATGTCGCCGAGCCCCTCGACACCATGCAGATTGGCCGGCAGCAGGCTGTCCACCAGTTCGAGCGCGACGCGCCCGGCGAGCAGCCCGACAAGCTCGTCCTTGTAGGCGAACATGACGTTATAAGTGCCCGGACTGCCTTTGACCGACCGTGTCTTTCCTCGTGTCACCCGGTGACCGAGCATGCTCTGCAGTTCCAGGGCGACATGCTCGACGACGTGGCCGAGCCAAGTTCCTTCCTGCATGCGGCGGACGAAGCCGCCGGCGGCGCCATAGCTGCAGCCATGGCCCGCAAGGCCGGGCAACAGTCGGACGATTTGTTCGGAAAACCCGGGCAGTTTGTCTGTCGGGAACGCCTCAAGGGCTCCGAGGTCGATCCTAATCTGGACCATTGGCGTCATGCTATAGAGGTGCGGCCCGCGAAACACGCGGGCATCCACGACGCGGATAGGGCGAAAACGCGAGGCGCCCCGATGAATTTCTTTGTCCGACATAGTCCGTTTCTCCTGACTAACTCCGCAACATCCGGAGGATCGGTTAGTTCCCGGCCTTTCAGCCCAAATATTTTTGCAGGAGAGAGAAACAAAAGTGGCCGTTAACATATGTTGGGCCAAGAACACCCTCTGGTCATCTCGGCCACGTGCGGCCGCTGTTCTGAGGGGCTACTTATCTCTCGGGACGAGGCGGGCCAGGCGTTCGCTCGTTTTCACAAGCATTCGCCGGGCACATCGCGGCCGTTGAGCTAGTGCCCGGCTTTAGCTCATGGCGACCCATTGTGCGGGTCCAGCACTGAGGCATTTAATCTTCAGCACGCCTTCGGCACCCGGGAACATTTCCAGACGCGTCAGGTTTGGAACCATCCTTGCACCGGAACTACAGCCATGCAGAGTCGAAAATCGGTGAAGGCCGCGCTTGTCAACGAGATCGACGCGGTCCGCCTTCGTATCTCGCTGCTTGAAAGCGAGCTATGCGGAGATGGCAGACCCAGGCAAATTGGATGGCGTTCAGGATACGAACTGAACGCCCACAAAGCCCACCTTGCTCGACTGGAGACCGTGCTTGCCCAATATCCGTCGGCACCGACGGCCCGGGCATCGAAACAGCAACAGCTTGAGTTGCGCGCAAGGCAACCAAGTAGTTTTGGGGAAACGCCATGGCTGACAGACCCTCAATCAGAACTCCGCTAGCTCGAGTGCGGGGCCTTGGATCGGCGAAACACGGAACCGAAACGTTCATGCTGGAGCGGCTGACATCTGCTGCCCTGTTGATCCTTGTCATTTACATCGTCGCGATCGTTATAATGCTGGTCGGTGAGCCTCGAGACGCCGTCCTCAGCGTCGTAGGATCGATCTATGTCGCGCCAGCCCTTATTGGCTTCATTCTCGTAAGCTGCGTTCACATGCGGCTTGGAATGCAATCGATCATCGAAGATTACTGCCATGCCACCGTGCTCAAATCGCTTCTTCTGATCGCCAATTGGTTGTTCTGCTGGGCAGTCGCGCTCGCAAGCTTGTTCGCTGTGCTGTTAATCAGCTTCAGATAGCGATCCGGTTCTCAGCTGCAGCCAGCGTCTGCCACCGGCAGGCTGAAGTTCGCCTCAGCGGCGAACCGGGCTGGCTTGCGCAAAGGAGTTCGACAACCCGGCCTCATCTGATTTGCGGCAGCCTGTCCCATTGATGGAAAGGGGGTGGAGAGGTCAGTTCCCACTCCAATGTGGTAGCTCCTGGCCCCCATGGGTTCATGCCGGCGGCTCTTTGCCGGTAGAAAGCTTCCAAGATGCCGAAGAGGAAAATCACGACACTCGCGGCCGACAGGTACGATCCATACGAGGACACCATGTTCCAGCCGGCGAATGCGTCGGGATAGTCGACATAGCGACGCGGCATGCCCGCCAATCCAAGGAAGTGATGGGGGAAGAAGACGAGGTTCACGCCGACGAAGGTCGTCCAGAAATGGACCCCAGCCAGAAGCGGATTGTAGAGATATCCCGTCATTTTCGGAAACCAGTAATACCAGCCCGCGAAGATGCCGAAGATCGCTCCCAGTGAAAGTATGTAGTGGAAATGCGCGACGACGAAGTATGTGTCGTGCAATTCACGGTCGAGGCCGGCATTTGCGAGTTGAACGCCCGTCACCCCGCCCACGGTGAACAGGAATATGAAGCCGAGGGCCCAGAGCATCGGCGTCCGCAGGCTGACCGAACCGCCCCACATGGTTGCAATCCAGGAGAACACTTTTATCCCGGTCGGCACTGCGATCACCATCGTGGCGAAGGTGAAGTAGCGCTGCGTGTCGAGGCCTATCCCGCTGGTGTACATATGGTGGGCCCAGACGACGAAGCCGATCACCCCGATCGCCACGATTGCGTAGACCATCCCGAGATACCCGAAGATCGGCTTTCGAGAGAAGGTCGAGATCACCTGGCTGACGATGCCGAACGCCGGCAGGATCATGATGTAGACTTCCGGGTGGCCGAAGAACCAGAAGAGATGCTGGTACAGCAGCGGGTCGCCTCCGCCGTCCGGCGCGAAGAACGTGGTTCCGAAATTGCGATCGGTCAGGAGCATGGTGATGGCGCCGGCCAGCACCGGCAGAGCCAGCAGCAGCAGGAAGGCGGTGATGAGGATCGACCACACAAACAGGGGCATCTTGTGCAGGGTCATCCCCGGCGCGCGCATGTTGAAGATGGTGGTGATGAAGTTGATGGCTCCCAGGATCGAGGAGGCGCCCGCAATGTGCAGAGACAGGATGACCAGATCCACGGCGGGACCGGGATGGCCGGAGGTCGACAGCGGCGGGTACAGGAACCAGCCGGTCCCAGGGCCATAGCCGCCGGGGACGCTGGGCATGAAGATCGACAATAAAAGCAACATCAATGCCGGCGGCAGCAGCCAGAACGAGATGTTGTTCATGCGCGGGAAGGCCATGTCGGGGGCGCCGATCATGATCGGAACCATCCAGTTGGCGAAGCCGCCGATCAGGGCGGGCATCACAGTGTAGAAGATCATGATCAGCGCGTGCGCCGTGGTGAAGACGTTGTAAAGCTGCTTGCCGGCGTCGATCGCCGCGTCGCCCTGGTAACCGTAGATCATCGACGCCAGTCCGGGGAAAAACTGGATCCCGGGTTGCTGCAGCTCGATTCGCATGCTCACCGACAAGAGCATGCCGATCACCCCCGCGATGAAAGCGAAGACCAGATAGAGTGTGCCGATGTCCTTGTGGTTGGTCGAAAACAGCCATCGGGTGATGCCGGTCGGCTGGTGGCTGTCGAGACCGTCCGGATCTGCCGCCGTATATTCTTTCATGACCTTCTCCGCTTGAGCCGTCCGTCGCCAGCATCGAACCGTGCTGGAACTTGATTGTTCCCTCCACCGAACCGGCGGTAGGAACATTCCACGGAAGTCGCTGTTAGGTTCCGCGCGGCCGACCCTGCGCGGCTGAGGATCGACGTCCATGCTGGCGATAGTTGCTGCGACCCTGGTTCTGACGACGGTGGTTGGTGGGCTGATATCCGCCTTCTGGCTCGAGGCGCGTCATGGTCTCCATGACCCCACGCCGCCGGACATGTCGGTGCCCAGGCAACTGAACGCCCCGGCCTGGAGCCGGTGGTCCTGACATGGACGCGATCACCGCGACACTCGACCCGAGAACGCGAGCCGGCTGGCTGCTGCTCGGCTTCGCGCTCGGCGGTTTCTTCGACGGCATCGTCCTGCATCAGATCCTGCAATGGCATCATCTTCTCTCGGGCGTCGCCGATCCGGTGGGTTCCGACCTGCGCTTCCAGATCATGGCCGACGGCCTCTTCCATCTTTTCATGTATGTGCTCGCCGTCGCCGGCACGGTGTTGCTGGTGGCCGCGAGGGCGGCCGGCGCGCGGCCCGGGACCACCACGGAGATCCTGCGGCTCGCCTTCGCCGGGTTCGGCGTCTGGCATGTCGTCGATGCCGTCGTGTTTCACTGGCTGCTGGATCTGCACCGGATCAAAATGAACAGCGACTTGCCGCTCGCCTGGGATATTGCGTGGCTGGTCATCTTCGGCATCGTGCCGCTTGTGTTGGTGCTGGTGCTGCCCAACCGCGGCGGACCGGCACGCGGTGCTTCGGCAGCGCTTACCAGCATCGTCCTGCTTGCGGGATTGGCAGCCGGCGCCGGCCCGTTCTTCAACGGTGCCGCCAATTCCATCATCGTCTTTCGGGCCGGGATGGAACCGGCGGCGATGATGCGGGCCGTTGAAGTCGCCGACGCCCATCTCAAATGGGTCGACGCCAGCGGCACCATCTGGGCGGTCGACCGCGTCTCATGGCGCGGGTTGGTAGCCCTTCACGCGCGCGGCGCCTTGGTGGTCAGCACGACGCCTGTCATTGCCGGATGCCTTGCCTGGACCGATGCCGCCGGAGTGAGCAGTAGCTCCAGCCAGCAGCGAGGCACTCCTGCCAGGCTATGACTTCCGGACAGGGATAGGGGAGTATCAAGCATGCAATTCGCCACCGAGAGCAGCCACGGCCCGAGCCTGACACCGCGCATCGTCGTGGTCGGCGGAGGCTTTGCCGGTCTGGAGGTTGCCAAGGCGCTCGGCAAGGCGGAAATCGGGGTGACGATCATCGACCGCCACAATCACCACCTGTTCCAGCCCTTGCTCTATCAGGTTGCAACCGCCGCCTTGTCGGCGCCTGATATCGCCGAGCCAATCCGCAAGATCCTGGGCCGCTATCCCTCGGTTCAGGTCCTCTTCGGCGATGTCACCGAGATCGGCACCGAGGCCAGGATACTGGTGCTGGCCGATGGGACCACGGTCCCCTACGACATCCTGGTCTTGGCCACCGGTTCGCGGCCATTCTATTTCGGCCAGGAGAGCTGGGCTCGGGTTTGTCCCGGCTTGAAGACCATCGAGGACGCGCGTACGATCCGGTCACGGCTGCTGCTGTCGTTCGAGCACGCGGAACGGACCACCGATCCAGTCGAGCAATCCCGGCTGATGACGATCGCCATTATCGGCGGCGGCCCGACCGGTGTCGAACTGGCGGGCTCGATCGCCGAACTCAGCCGGCACACACTGGCGCGCGACTTCCGCAACATCCGGCCCGAGAAGACAAGGATCATACTGGTAGAAGCCGGCGAGCGTCTGCTCGCCGGATTCGCCCCGGAGCTTTCCAGATATGCACGTCTGCGCCTTGAAAGCCTGGGCGTCGAGGTCGCGCTCGGCAACCGGGTCGAGGCGATCGAAGCGCATCAGATCACCGTCGGCGGCCAGGTGATCCCGGTGGCCTTGACGCTCTGGGCCGCCGGGGTGGCGGCTTCTCCGCTGGTCGCCCAGCTTGGTGTCGGGCTCGACCGCGGCGGTCGGGTGAAGGTCGAATCCGACCTGCAGGTCGTCGGCCACCCCGATGTCTTCGCGCTTGGCGACGTCGCACTGGTCCTCGATGGGAACGGCCAGCCATTGCCGGGTCTTGCCCAGGTCGCCAAGCAGCAGGGCGAGCACCTCGGCAAGGCACTGGCACGCCGGATAGATGCTGGCGACACGCTGCCCGCTTTTGTCTTCAGCAATCGAGGCAACACGGCCATTGTCGGCCGCCACGCTGCCGTGTTCGAATCGGGCAGGTTGAAACTGAAAGGCTGGTTCGCCTGGTCTGCCTGGGCGCTCATCCATGTCTACCTGCTCGTCGGTTTTCAGCACCGCGTTCAGGTCTCGATCCAGTGGCTCTGGCGCTACCTGACCTATGAGCGTGGCGCCCGGCTCATCGCCGAGGAGCGAGTCGAACCGGGTTCAACATCGTCGCCGGGAGCGGCCCCGAGAGAGCCGCTGCCAACCAAGGCAGACGCCGCCCCGGCATTGCCCGCCCGCACTGACTAGATTGCCGGGTGCTCAGTTCGGAGACAGTGGCGATGCGGGGGTCAGCTCTGGATTCCGCCACGGCCCGTCGTCCCACGGCAGCCCGAACCTCGATAGTTGAGGCGGGTGGTTCCCAGCTTGTATCCGGTGCCGGCCTGATGGATCCGGATGGCACCAACGACGTTGCGTCCCTATATGAACAAATGAACACAGGCTCCTCGAAACGGGATCTGTTGAACCCCTCCTCTTCAGAGACAGCTCGTCATGACGTCACCTGCGACTGCTGAACAAACCCCGGTCATTCAGATGGGGCTTCCCGCCCTGAGCAACAGCTATGCGCAACTGCCGGAGCGCTTCTTCGCGCAAACAGATCCGAAGCCGGTATCCGAACCGCGGCTGATCCGGTTCAACCGGCCCCTCGCCGAGGAACTCGGGCTCGATGCCGACCTGCTTACCAGCCCGGCTGGAGTGGCGATGCTGGCCGGCAACAAATTTCCGGAAGGCTTGCAGGCAATCGCTCTGGCTTATGCGGGCCACCAGTTCGGAAGCTTCGTGCCTCAGCTCGGCGACGGGCGCGCTCTGCTGCTTGGCGAAGTGGTGGACGTCAACGGCATTCGCCGTGACATCCAGCTGAAGGGATCGGGACCCACGCGGTTCTCGCGCAACGGTGACGGCCGCGCCGCCCTCGGCCCTGTCCTGCGCGAATATGTCGTCAGCGAAGCGATGGCGGCGCTCGGCATTCCGACGACGCGAAGCCTTGCGGCGGTGCTCACCGGCGACCCGGTCTATCGCGAGGTCCGGCTGCCCGGCGCCGTCCTGACACGGGTGGCGGCAAGCCATATCAGGATCGGCACGTTCCAATATTTCGCCGCGCGCCACGACACCGAGGCGCTCAAGATACTGGCCGACTATGCCATTCAGCGTCACTTCCCACAGCTGGCGGGGGAAGCACGGCCGTACCGGGCTTTGCTGGAGGCCGTTGTCGCCGCACAGGCGGACCTGGTGGCGCGCTGGATGCTGGTCGGCTTCATCCATGGCGTCATGAACACCGACAATATGTCGATCTCGGGCGAGACGATCGACTATGGCCCATGCGCCTTCATGGACGCCTATGACCCCAGCGCGGTGTTCAGTTCGATAGACCGCGCCGGCCGCTATGCCTATGCCAACCAGCCTCGTGTCGCCACATGGAACCTTGCGCGCTTTGCCGAGACCCTGCTGCCGCTCATGAGCACGGACGAGAATGACGCAGTGTCTGAAGCGGAAGAGGTGCTGAGGTCGTTCCAGGCCTCCTATGAGGCTGTGTTGCAGCGCGGCTTCCGCAGAAAACTCGGACTGCTGACCGAAGCGGAAGGCGACTTGCAGCTCGCTGCCGACTTTCTGGATGTGCTGGCTCGCGGCGAAGCGGATTTTACGCTCGGCTTCCGGCGCCTGGGCGATGACCTCGACGCTGCGGACGGCCAAGGCACGGCGCGGCAGTTGTTTAAGGATCCAGGTGCATTCGATGCCTGGTCGGCGCGGTGGCGCCAGCGCATCGCAAGCGAGGGCGACACGGCCACGCGCCGTTCTGCCATGCAATCGGTCAATCCCAAATTCATCCCCCGCAATCATCGCATCGAGGCGATGATCCAGGCGGCGTTGGGCGGCGACTTCAGACCGTTCGAGGAGATCCTGGCAGTCGTCAGCCGTCCCTTCGATGAGCAGCCGGGAATTGAACGCTATGCTGAGCCGCCACGCCCGGATGAGCGCGTCCTGCAGACATTCTGCGGTACATGAGACATTCGTGATGGTCGCTTAACATGTGCAAATGCGGAAGACCCATTAGCAAGCTATCGTCACGGGCACTCTCGTAGGGGCTGAGCTATGACGATCATAGAATTGGCATTCGAATTGCTGGCACGGAAGCTCGTAGACCGTACCGGAATATCAGACGAAGATGCTCGAGACCTTGTCGCAGCCATGGGAGCTGACTGGTCATCGCTCGTGCGAGCAGCGAGGGCGATCAAAGAGGCTTAGGTCTTTTGACGTCGTTTTAGCTGCCACAGCTGCAGGCAGATCGGACCAGAGGCTGCTGCCGCGATCCAGGCGCGACACCGCGCTGGTCACCGATCATGTCAGCAACGTGGTCAAGCACTGTATTTCGGTCGCCACTGAAGCCCGCTACGCAAGTCGCCGGAGCTCGCAATCTGCGATAGCAGCCCAGGCTTAGGATTTATATTGCAGGCCCGCACCACTGGCGGGGCGACGCGGGCGGGCCGCTGCCGTTCCTTGAAATCCGCGTTGGGAGTCAGATTCCGTCGGCACCGAAAAGCACAGGTGCTGACGAAGCAGACGGAACTTCCCCCCACGATCACGGTTTTGAGTCACGATGCCAACCCAAGGAGATGCAGATGTCGAGCAAAATGCCGCCCGTGCCGCCTGAGAACCAGAGCCAGAAGGGTCGAGGAGAAGGGCGACAGGTTAGCCACGATGATGCCCAGCACGGCACTCACGGAGCGCCGGATCCGGAGCGCCAAGGGCAGCAAGCCAACACCAAGGTCAACACCACTCATAGGGCCGTCAGCAGGATCGGTGATCATGTCCACATCGAAGAAACACCCGAACACGATCCGGCAGGGCGGGCCAGGCGCATCGCACGAGAACGCCAGAAAACCCCTGCAGGTCAACAAACCCCCGGCGGATGAAGACCGTCGATCCAAAAGCCGAGTTTCAGGGGGTGGCGGTGAAAAGGACAGTCATCATTCGCACAATCCAGCCAAGAAGGGTAGCAACAGTTGAACCCACGGCTTTGTAAATGATTGTGCTAAAGCGCGCCGCGTGTGCATGTCATTGTCTCACAACCGAGCCTTTTTTTGAGTGACATGCATAGCCGGACCAGGGTGAGGATCAGCGAGTCGAGACGCCCGGAAAAACCGGAGGCCGTGGGCCCGCACCACTGGCGGAGCGATGCGGGCCCGGCCAAGGGTTACGGCCCTCGACCAGCAGCGAGGGGCTCGCTGCCGCATGCAGAACAAGCCCCGTAATTTCAGGTTCCGCTAATATACAAAAAAGCCGGCCACCTTTCGGCAGCCGGCCAGTTCCAACAGAACAAGGGAACGTGCACTGATGGGGCAGTGCAACGCCCGAAGTGTTTCGAGGCGACGATGTTCCACCGGAAATCCACAGATTCGCCGTTTCGATCTACATTGGCCGGATTGAAAGATCTTTGACGATCTCTCCCAAGTTCTCGCGGAGCCCGGTCCGACGTGTGGCGCCCTGTCTGCGCCTTGGCTCTCTATGCGGCCAGCAAGCTCATCTTTGAAGAATGCCCGCCGCGACTGCCGCGCGCGTCAAACACCGGCGTGCAATTGGTCGAGCGCGCGGCAGACCGGGGACGCGTCAAGTCGAGCGTCGGTCGACGTAGGTGTAGACGCCGGCCCCAATGGCGACCGCGCCGACCGTGATCACGATCGATGGCGCGCCCATCAAACTGGCAAAGACCGCCCAGATGAGGGCGATGACGATAGCGCCGAGTGTTCCCAGGATCAGTCTCGGCATTGTCTACCCCTCCACGTTCGGGCCGCCCGTCGATGGTCGTCACCCACCGGTCATGCGAAACGCCGCATGAAAGCACAGTGTGGCCCATGAGGTGAAGGGCCGCGCCGGAATACTCCGGTGCGGAAAAGATGATGCCCGCGCCGCCAAAGCCCGGGTGTTCAATAGCCAAATGGCTGGACCGGCGCCTAGCGCCTCAGCGCGTGGACTTCCGCCATGCTTTCGCCGCCCATCGGGAGGGCCATGTCATCATCGAGCAGCCGGGTGATGCGGGCAAAGCCCGTAAACGCCTTCCTGGCTGCTTCGGCCGACATTCTGCCCGACAGGGCCGCGGAGCAGCAATTCACGGCGCACTGATACACAGGCCCACGCCGTCCCAATGGCCATTTCTGCAAAAAGACCATCGCTTCGGCAACGCTATCGACTTCCTCGACGGGGTGTCCCTGCCCGCGCGCAATGCGCACGGGCGTAAAGAAATGCAAGCGGTCCATTTTGTTCTCTCCCTGGTCGGCCGCAGCGCGGACCAACCCTACTAAATTCGCGGATGGCGCGTTTGTTCCGCTTATTGCAAAAAAATCTGCGCTGGTGGGCTTGGGTTGCCGACGCCCGCTTTTGTCCGGAACGTTAGGCCGGCTGATGCATTTCGCTCTCGTGATTGCCTTGAGGGACACGTTCAAACCATGCGGATAGCCCATGTCGCCCCTTTGCACGAATCGGTGCCACCCCTTCTCTATGGCGGCACCGAGCGCATCGTTTCCTATCTGACCGAAGGTCTGGTCGAACTCGGCCATGAGGTGACGCTGTTCGCCAGCGGCGACAGCCGGACGTCGGCCAGACTGATACCAGGTCGCGAACGCGCGCTACGCCTCGATCCGCGTCCACTGAAATCGGACACGGCGGCGCATCTTGCGATGCTTGCCGATGTGAGGAACCGAGCCCACGACTTTGATATCATTCATTTTCATCTCAGCCATTTCCTGCATTTCTCGTTCTTCGAGACCATGCCGGACAAGACGGTGACGACGCCGCATGGCCGGCTCGATTATGTCGACCTGGCGCCAGCCTATGAGCGCTTTCCGCGCTTTCCGCTGATCTCGATCTCACATAGCCAGAAGACCGGGCTTGCGAATGCCAATTGGCTGGCCACCATCCATCACGGGCTGCCGACGGGTCTCTATAAGCCGACCTTCGAGACGGCGGCGGGCGAACCATACCTTGCCTTTCTCGGCCGGCTTTCGCGCGACAAGCGGCCGGACCGGGCCATCGACATCGCCTTGCGCTCGGGCATGAAGCTCAAGCTGGCGGCAAAGATCGGCGACGATGATCGCGCCTATTTCCATGAGACGATCGAGCCATTGATCGATGGCGACCGCATCGACTATATCGGCGAGATCGCCGAGGGTGAGAAGACTGAATTCCTCGGCAATGCCGCTGGTCTGCTGTTTCCGATAGACTGGCCCGAGCCGTTCGGCCTTGCCGCGATCGAGGCGATGGCGTGCGGTACGCCAACCATCGGCTGGAACTGCGGTGCGTTGCCGGAAGTCATCGACCATGGCGTTACCGGATTTGTCGTCGATTCTCTCGATGCCGCGGTCGCCGCAGTGCCGGCCTTGCTGCAGCTCGACCGGCGAAAGGTGCGCGCCGTCTTCGAAAGTCGGTTCTCCGCCAACAGGATGGCGCGCGACTATCTCACTGCCTATGCGCGTCTCATCGGCGCCCCGGCTGAATCGAAAGCATCGTGAACGACGGCGGACGTTCCGAGCCTGAAACAGAGATTTGTGACTGATGACCGAACTTGACGAGCGCAAGCTCGACCCTGCCGTTGCCCTTGCCTCCCTGGACGAAACCGCGCCGCGCGAGCCGCACCGGCTGTTTGCCCTCAAGCAGGGTGACTGTTTTGCCGTGGCCGATGCCTACGGCGATATCAGGGGTGCGGGCGACGGTTTCTTCCGTGACGACACGCGGGTGCTGTCGGAGTTCAGGCTCACCGTCGGCGGCCGGCAGACATCGCTGCTCGGTGCCTCGCTCAGCCAGGACAATGTGCTGTTCACCAGCAATTTGACCAATTTGCCGATGCAAAGCGTCGGTGGCCGCGACATCCCCCAGGGCGCCATCCATATCGAGCGCGTCAGGCTGTTGTGGCAGGACCGGCTGTTCGAGCGCATCACCCTTTCCAACTACAGCCAGGAGCATTCGGCAATCCGCGTCTCGCTGCATTTTGCCGCCGATTTCCGCGACATGTTCGAGGTGCGCGGTTCGACCCGGCCGAAGCGCGGAATGGCGCATGCAGCGGAGATCGCGCCTGCCTCGGTGCTGCTGCGCTATGACGGACTGGACGGGCTGGCGCGGGTGTCGGCGATCTCGTTCTCGCAGCCGCCGGACCAGTTGAGCGCCGAGCGCGCGGATTTCCTCATCGCAGTGACCAAGCGCAGCAGCAAGATGCTTTACGTCGAGGTCGGCGCGGAACTGACCGAAATGCCCGATCGCGACCGTTTTCGGGCGGCCGCGGCGCGCGCTCGTTTCGGCATGCGGGCCAAGCGCCGCCATGGCGCGACGGTGCACAGTTCGGGCCGCGTCTTCAACGATTGGGTCGAACGCGCCCGCGCCGATGTCGCCTTGCTGACCACCGAGCTGTCGACCGGCCCTTACCCCTATGCCGGCATCCCCTGGTTTTCGACGGCCTTCGGGCGTGACGGCGTCATCTCGGCGCTGCAGATGCTGTGGCTCAACCCCGGCCTGGCGCGCGGCGTGCTTGCCTTCCTCGCCCAGCACCAGGCGACCGAGACATCGCCTTTCAGCGACTCGCAGCCCGGCAAGATCATGCACGAGACACGCAAGGGCGAGATGGTGGCGCTGCAGGAGCTACCCTTCGGCCGCTACTATGGCGGCGTCGATACCACGCCGCTCTACATCCACCTCGCCTGCGCCTATGCCGAGCGCACCGGCGACATGGACTTCATCGCCAGCCTGTGGCCGTCTCTCTGCGCCGCCGCCAAGTGGACGGAAGAGGCGAGCCGCGCAACCGGCTTCGTCACCTATCAGCGCGCTGCCGAATCCGGCCTTGCGAACCAGGGCTGGAAGGACAGCTTCGACTCGGTCTTCCACGCCGACGGCCGCATTCCCAAGGGGCCGATCGCGCTGGTCGAAGTGCAGGGTTATGTCTTCGCCGCCTTCAGGGGCCTTGCCGCTCTCGCCCGCCGCCGGGGCGAGTTCGCGCAGGCCGAGCACTGGGAAAATCGCGCCGAAGAGATGCGGATCGCCGTCGAGCGTGATTTCTGGCTGGACGATCTCGGCTTTTATGCGCTGGCGATCGACGGCGCCGGAGAGCCGTGCAAGGTGCGCACGTCGAATGCCGGACACCTGCTCTATGTCGGCCTGCCCGAACCGGCGCGGGCGAAGATGGTCGCCGACCAGTTGCTTTCGGCTTCCTTCCACTCCGGCTGGGGGGTGCGAACGCTTTCCGACGATGCTGTGCTGTTCAACCCGATGTCGTACCACAACGGTTCCATCTGGCCACACGACACGGCGATGTGCGGCGCCGGCCTGGCGCGGTTCGGCGAGCGTGACAGCGTGGTGCGGCTGATGAGCGGCACGTTCGAATCCGCCGTGCACTTCAACATGCGGCTGCCGGAACTGTTCTGCGGCTTTACCCGCTCGCCGGGTGAAGCACCGATCGCCTACCCCGTCGCCTGCCTGCCGCAAGCCTGGTCCGCAGGCTCGGCCTTCATGCTGATGCAGGCGTGCCTCGGTCTGGAAATCGACGGCTGGAACGGCGAAATCCATGTGACCCGACCCCGTTTGCCGATCGGCATCGATACGCTGACGCTCAGGCATCTGGGTGTCGGCGAAAAGAGGGTCGATCTTACCTTTCAGCGCGTCGGCGACCGCGTCGTCGCCTTTCTCGCCGACCGCCATGAGGGGCTGGTTCCGCTGATGGTGCGGACATGATCGGAACGGCTTTCAACGGGAACCGATCCCAGGTTTGTGCGTTGCAAAAAACACAGGTTCTCACGGGCGATCGTCGGCTGCGAACACTCAAATCGAACCATGAAGAAAATGGCCCTGACGGCCGAAGTTGAGTTGGAATTTCAATGACTGATTATGGCATGGCCCTGCTCTGGGTCTTGATCCTTGCAAGCCTTGGCCTTTCGGTTCTAGCCGTTCTGTTATCGATCTCCAGGCAACGTCGTAGCCATAGCTTGACGGTTGCGCCGACTGCCGGCGAGGACGTCGCATCGGAAGCGACGCGCAAGGTCTTGCGGGAGTTCGAGAAGAACGGACAATCTCCCGACGCGGCGCTGGTGAACTGGTCGCCCGACACCTTGCGCAAGATACTTGCCGACGACCTGCCGGACGCGCAGGTCATCGTCGTCTCGAACCGAGAACCCTATATCCACAACATCAAGGACGACGGCGTCGAGCTTCTGGTGCCGGCCAGCGGCCTGGTGTCGGCGCTTGAGCCTATCACCCGCGCCTGCAGCGGCACCTGGATCGCCTATGGCGGCGGAACGGCGGATCGTCTGACGGTCGATAGCAACGATCGGGTTCAGGTGCCGCCGGACAATCCGTCCTATACGCTGCGCCGCGTGTGGCTGAGCGACGACGAATATCAGGGCTACTATCTCGGCTTTGCCAATGAAGGGCTTTGGCCGCTCTGCCATATCGCCTTCACCCGGCCGGTCTTCCGTGCCTCGGACTGGGAGGCCTATGAGGTCGTCAACCGCAAATTCGCCGATATGGTGGTTGCCGAGGCGCGCAATGAGCGGCCGATCGTGCTGGTTCAGGATTACCATTTCGCGCTCCTGCCGCGCATGATCCGCGAGCGCCTGCCGGAGGCGATCATCATCACCTTCTGGCACATCCCGTGGCCGAACTCCGAAGTGTTCAGCATCTGCCCATGGCGCGAACGCGTTCTTGATGGACTGCTCGGGAGCTCGATCATCGGCTTTCACACCCAGTTTCATGCCAATAATTTCACTGAAAGCGTAGACCGGTTCCTGGAAAGCCGCATCGAGCGCGCCGACGCCGCGATCTCGTATGGCGGGCGGACGACCCTGGTGCACGCCTATCCCATCTCCATCGAATGGCCGGCCGAACTCCTGGCCAAACTGCCACCGGTCGAGGAAAGCCGCGCCCGCCTGCGTGAGCGGTTCGGCCTGTCGGCGGACGTCAAGCTGTGCGTCGGCGTCGAGCGCCTGGACTACACCAAGGGCATCCTCGACCGCTTCCATGCGCTGGACGAATTGTTTACGCGCCACCCCGAGTGGATCGGCAAGGTAGTGTTCCTGCAGATTGCTGCCCCAAGCCGCGGCACGCTGCCGGCCTACCAGCAATTGCACGATGAATGCCTGCGTTATGCCAACGAGCTCAACCAGCGCTACGGTCATGACGGCTACAAGCCCGTGGTCATGGTGGCTGAGCACCATTCGCAGCAACAGGTCTATGAGATCTATCGCGCCGCCGACATCTGCATGGTCACCAGCCTGCATGACGGCATGAACCTCGTAGCCAAGGAATTCGTCGCCGCGCGTGACGACGAACAGGGCGTGCTGTTGCTCAGCACGTTTGCCGGCGCGTCGCGCGAACTGCTGGAAGCACTGATCGTCAATCCTTACGACGCGGCGATGATGAGCCAGGTGTTGCTGCAGGCGCTGACCATGTCACCGGACGAACAACGCGAGCGCATGCGCCCGATGCGCGAAATAGTGCGCGACAACAATGTCTTTCGCTGGGCCGGCAGCATGCTTCTCGATGCCGCGCGCCTGCGCAAACGCGGCGACCTCGAAAGAGCGACAAGTGTCGCCGAGCGGCCCGCAAACACCGACACCAACATCGTCTCGCTGTTCGACCGCGTGCGGAAGGTGGCGTCATGAATAGCCTGTCGAAAGCACCGGGCCTGCCAACCGCACCCGACCTGCCGGAAGGACAATGGGCGCTTTTCCTCGACATCGACGGCACGTTGCTGGAGCACGCCGCGCACCCCGACGCCGTGTCCGTAAGCGACGAACTGCGCAACCTCCTCGGCGTCGTCGACAAACGGCTGGACGGCGCTGTCGCCTTTATCACCGGCCGCTCGGTCGAAGGCGCCGACCGCCTGTTTCATCCGTTGAAGCTGCGTGTTGCCGGTCTCTATGGGCTGGAACACCGGCTGACGCCGGACGGCCCGGTCGTTACCGCTGATGCTCCCGCCGATATCGCTGCCCTTGCCCACGCCATCGAGGCCGAACTGGATGACGGCCTTGTTCATATCGAGCGCAAGGGTCCGATCCTCGCCATCCATACGCGTGCGGCGCCGCATCTGCTGGCCAGGGCAACGCATCTTGCCGAACGGGCATTGACCGAGCTTCCCAAGGGCTATCGGGTTATCCCGGGCAACGCCGGCGTCGAACTCATGCCGCTCGAAGCGGCCAAGGGCGCTGCCGTGCGGCGTTTCATGGCAATCCCGCCCTTTGCCGGACGGCGGCCGGTCTTTCTCGGCGACGACACCGCCGACGAAAACGGTTTCGAGGCGATCAACGAGGCCGGCGGCATCTCGATCCGGGTCAAGCCGCGTGGGCCGACCGTGGCCCAATACAGGCTCGATGATGTCACCTGCGCGATAGCTTGGCTTGCCGCCAATTTCGACGCATCACCGGCCCTCAACCGCAAAGCGTCCTGATCGCTGCCGCCTGCGGATCGAATCAAGATCGCCGCGTTTGCGCCGGCCTTCGCCAAAAGCCGATCGATAAGCGCTGTTCTCATTGAATATCTTTAAGGCCAAAGCCGGCAAATGGATTGCTTGCCGGTTCCCCTGCGTCAGGCATAACCTGCGCAGTCGACGCGTGAGGGCGCGTGCGGCATCAAGGGGAGGACATCGCAGTGACCATACAAGGCGCATCACCTGATCTATACAATGAGGATCTGGCTCCGGCCAAAGTCCGAAACTGGGGGCCGTTCTCGATCTTCAACGTCTGGACGTCGGACGTCCACAGCCTCTGGGGCTATTATCTCGCCGCAAGCCTGTTCCTGTTTTGCGGCGGCTTCGTCAATTTCATCATCGCCATCGGCATCGGTTCGCTGATCATCTACGCGCTGATGAACATGGTCGGCTATGCCGGCGTGAAGACCGGCGTGCCCTACCCCGTGCTGGCGCGCGCGTCCTTCGGCATCTGGGGCGCCAACATTCCGGCCTTGGTGCGCGCCATCGTCGCCTGCTTCTGGTACGGCGCGCAGACGGCAGCGGCATCGGGCGCGATCGTGGCGTTGCTGATCCGCTCGCAATGGTTCGCCGATTTCAACGCCAACACGCATTTCCTCGGCCATACGGGTCTGGAAGTGATCTGTTTTGTGGTCATCTGGGCAATGCAATTGCTGATCATCCAGAACGGCATGGAAACGGTGCGCCGCTTTCAGGATTGGGCCGGACCGGCGGTCTGGGTGATGATGTTGATCCTGGCGATCTATCTCTGTGTAAAATCCGGGAGATTTGCCTTTACCAGCGACATCCCGATGGATGTGCTGCTCGACAAGACAAAGGATGCCGGCGTACCCGGAACCCCTGGCTCCTGGACGTCGCTATTTGCGGTGGCCGCGATCTGGGTCACCTATTTCTCGGCGCTCTATCTCAATTTCTGCGATTTCGCCCGCTATGCCCCAGACAAGGCATCGCTGCGCAAGGGCAACATCTGGGGCCTGCCGATCAATCTCATCCTGTTCTCGCTGGTCGCCGGCGTGACCACCATCGCTGCCTTCGACGTCTATGGCGAAGTGCTTCTGCATCCCGACCAGATCTCGGCGAAATTCGACAGCTGGTTCCTGGCAGCGCTTGCAGCCCTGACTTTTGCCGTGGCGACGCTCGGCATCAATGTGGTGGCAAACTTCGTCTCGCCGGCCTTCGACTTCTCCAATGTCTTTCCCCGGCAGATCGACTTCAAGAAGGGCGGCTATATCGCGGCCGTGATCGCGCTGGTGCTTTATCCCTTCGCGCCGTGGGAAGGCAGTGCCGCGTCTTTCGTCAACGTCATCGGCGCGACGATGGGGCCGATCTTCGGGGTGATGATGGTCGACTACTATCTGATCCGGAAGGGCGAGGTCGACGTCGAGGCACTGTACCGCGAACATGGCGAGTTCCGCTTCCAGGGCGGCTGGCACGTCAACGCCTTCATAGCCGCCGGCATCGGCGCCATCTTCTCCTCGGTCCTGCCGAACTTCACGAACCTGCTACCGGCATGGTGGGGCGTTTATGGCTGGTTCTTCGGCGTCGGCATTGCAGGGGTCATCTACTACGTCCTTCGCACTGCCGCCCTTGGCGCAGGGGCCAGGACGGCGAAGGCGTGAAATGAGAGATAGGGAGTAGTCAGTAGTCAGTAGTCAGTAGTCAGTAGGGAATAGTATAACCCCTACTCCCTACTCCTTACTCCTTACTCCTTACTCCTTACTCCTTACTCCTTACTCCTTACTCCCTACTCCTTACTCCCTACTCCTTACTCCCTACTCCCTACTCCCTACTCCCTACCATCTCAGCCAACCTCCGCACCGTGTTCCAGTTGCGTGCGGTGCCGATGCCCATGCGCTTGTGGTTCATGGCAGCGAGCAGCCGCGAGCTTGGCCGCTCGCGCGAAAAGACGACCCAGATGTCACCGTCGACCGAAGCCACCTTCTCGTCCTCCGCGGCATAGGCCTGGAGCGCGGCCACACCATCCGCTGGCGCTGGCTTGCGCATCACCCGCACAGCCACCTGATCGCCTGCCTCGGCAGAGTCGGCCGGGAATGGGTTGCCGGCGGCAAGTTTCAGCCAATCCTCGGCAGTGCGCACGATGATGACGACATTGCGGCCGAAGGTTTTTTCGAAGGCCGTTTCCAACTGCTGTTCCAGCTTGGCGATACCAGTCGCCCGTGTCTCGAAGACCAGATTGCCGGTCGCCACCAAGGTGCGCGGGTTCTTCAGCCCAAGCTGTTCAGCCATCGCCTTGAGGTCGGACATGACGACCCGGCGGCCTTCGCCCAGGATAATGCTGTAGAGCAGCGCAACATAGGTCTGCATCAGCTGCGAAACCTCACCGTGGCCCTAGACCAGTCGCGACTGGTCCACCGCGGCCGAGATGAAGCTGGCGAACAGGGGATGCGGCTCAAGCGGCCGGCTCTTCAGCTCCGGATGGTACTGGACGCCGATGAACCAGGGATGGCCGGGGTATTCGACCGTTTCCGGCAGCACGCCGTCGGGCGACATGCCGGCAAACACCAGGCCGCAATCCTCCAGCCGCTCCTTGTAGTCGATATTGACCTCGTAGCGGTGGCGATGGCGCTCGGAAATCTGGGTGTCGCCATAGATGTCGGCGATCTTCGAACCCTTGGCGAGTTCAGCCTGATAGGCGCCAAGCCGCATGGTGCCGCCGAGATCGCCCGTTTCGCGGCGCTTCTCCAGCATGTTGCCTTTCAGCCATTCGGTCATCAGGCCGACGACCGGCTCGTCGGTCGGACCGAATTCGGTCGACGAGGCGTGTTCGACGCCGGCCAGCGAGCGCGCTGCCTCGATGCAGGCCATCTGCATACCGAAGCAGATGCCGAAATACGGCACCTTGCGCTCGCGGGCGAATTTCGCCGCCAGGATCTTGCCTTCCGAGCCGCGCTCGCCGAAGCCGCCGGGCACCAGGATGCCATGCACCTTTTCCAGCCACGGCGTCGGGTCTTCCTTCTCGAAAATCTCGCTCTCGATCCAGTCGAGCTTGACCTTGACGCGGTTGGCCATGCCGCCATGCGACAAAGCCTCGATCAGCGATTTGTAGGCATCCTTGAGGCCGGTGTATTTGCCGACAATGGCGATCGTTACCTCGCCTTCCGGATTGTGGATGCGGTTGGACACGGCCTGCCAGGGCTCCATGCGCGGCTTCGGCGCCGGATCGATACCGAAGGCGGCCAGCACTTCCGAATCGAGCCCTTCCTTGTGGTAAGCCATCGGCACGTCATAGATGTGGGGCACGTCGAGCGCCTGGATGACGGCACTTTCGCGCACATTGCAGAACAGCGACAGTTTTCTGCGCTCTTCCTTGGGGATGGCGCGGTCGGCGCGGACCAGCAGGATATCGGGCGCGATGCCGATGCCGCGCAGTTCCTTGACCGAATGCTGGGTCGGCTTGGTCTTCAGCTCGCCGGCCGTGGGGATGTAAGGCATCAAGGTCAGGTGGACATAGACGGCGTTGTTGCGCGGCAGATCGTTGCCGAGCTGGCGGATCGCCTCGAGAAACGGCATCGCCTCGATATCGCCAACCGTGCCGCCGATTTCGCACAGCACGAAATCATAGTCGTCATTGCCGTCGAGCACGAAATTCTTGATCTCATCGGTGACATGCGGAATGACCTGCACGGTGGCACCGAGATAGTCGCCGCGCCGTTCGCGCTCGATGATGTTCTTGTAGATGCGGCCGGTGGTGATGTTGTCCTGCTGGTTGGCCGAGCGGCCGGTGAAGCGCTCGTAATGGCCAAGATCGAGATCGGTCTCGGCGCCGTCATCGGTGACGAAAACCTCGCCATGCTGGTAAGGCGACATCGTTCCGGGATCGACATTGAGATAGGGATCGAGCTTTTTGATGCGTGCGCGATAGCCTCGCGCCTGCAAGAGAGCCCCAAGGGCCGCTGCAGCGATGCCTTTTCCAAGTGAGGAAACCACGCCGCCTGTGATGAATACATATCGCGCCATGGGAGTCATCGCTTAACGCGGCCGAATTGATTCCGCCAGAGAAAAAACCGCCGCTGAGGCTTTTTCCAGAGAAGGCGCGATAGTCCCGAGGTTCGAGACTGGTGTTTTGGTCAAAACAAAAGGGCCGGCAAAAGCCGGCCCTTTCGGCAGGTTTGTGAAAGCGTCAGATGATGACGACCTTGGTGCCGACCCTGACGCGGCTGTAGAGGTCCATGACGTGCTCGTTGATCATGCGGAAGCAGCCATTGGAAGCGCTGGTTCCGATCGACTGCGGCGCGATGGTGCCGTGGATGCGCAGATGCGTGTCCTTCTTGCCGTCGTAGAGATAGATGGCGCGGGCGCCGAGCGGGTTCTGGCCGCCGCCGGGCATGCCGTCCTTGTACTGGCCGTAATGCTTGGGTTCGCGCTTCTGCATGTCGAGCGTCGGGATCCAGCGCGGCCATTCCTGCTTGTCGCCAACGGCAACCTTGCCCTTGAACTGCAGGCCTTCGCGGCCGACCGCGATCGCATAGCGGCGGGCGGTGAAAGCCGATTCGACGAGGTAGAGGCGGCGCGCGCTGGTATCGATGACGATCGTACCCGGCTCATAGCCGCTGAATTCGACGTCCTGCGGCACGAATTCCGGCTTCACCTTGAACTGCTTCTTGGCTTGCCGCTTGGCGAGAGCCTGGTCGAGCGCGCGCGTTTCGGGGAGATAGGCAATCGACGAGGCAGAGGACGTGCCGCCGAACAGGCCGGCGAACAGTCCGCCACTCGTCGGCTTCTGGCCCGGGGCCTCGCTGCGCAATTCGCCATTGTTGCCGGTCAGCGCGATATTCATCGCTTCGGCCGGAAGCGGTTCAGCCGATTCGATCGGCTCGATCGGGTCAACCGGAGCGATGATCTTGGTGGTCTTCTTGCCTGGCTTGGCGTCGGCAACCACGACCGGCTTGCCCTTGCTTGCCAGGAACGCCTGGCGCTGGGCATCGGCCCTGGCTTTCGCCGCATCGCGCATCGCCAGCTTGCGGGCCTCGAGCGCCTTGACGCGGGCGAGATCCCTGTCGGCGGCGATCTTGTCTTCGAGCTTGCTGATCTGAGCCAGATCATCCGGGCTCGGGTTTTTCTTCTTCTTGAGAAGCTTCAGCTGCGTCGCATCGCTCTTGGCGGCGACGTTGATGACAGCGGTTTTGCCAACCGCCTGCGGTGAGGTCATTGCCGGAGTGCCGGCGAAGACCGCGGAGCTCATGCCGAATACGGCACAAAACCCCATGAAAATGAAGCTGCGAAGCTGCATGGCGAAGATCCGATCGTTCAATGCTTGTTGCCCACGGCGTCGCCCGGCGCCCCCAAGGGCGCAGAAAGTGCCGCCGGCAATCTATAATCGAAGTGGCGTACGGGCCTCAAGCACGGGGTGCGGTCGAATCTTCGTGATCGTGTGCCATTTGCCGCGACTGTGTTGAAACAACAACAGATCGCGGCACCGGACGCTACCGACTACTGGTTCGGAACCTGCGGTGTGACCGGCAAGGTAACGCCATTGGTAGCCGGCGGCGCAGCCGAATCGGTTGCAGGTGGCGTCGCCGGAGATGGAGCCGTCGCCGGGGCCGTGGTGGCGGGAGCCGTCGCGGGCGGCGTGGTGGCGGCGCCGTTGGCCGCGGGCGCGGCCGGTGCGGTGTTGCCCGAAGGCGGCGTCGGCGCCGTCGTGCCGGGCAACTGATTGAGCACGCCGTTGCCGCTGTCGGCCGGCACGCGGTCGAGAATGTCGATCGGTTTTTCGCCATAGCGGGCAACGATCGAGAGTGTCAGCGACGTCACGAAGAAGGCCGCGGCCAGGATCGCCGTCGCCCGCGTCAGCGCATTGGCGGCGCCACGCGCGGTCATGAAACCGGAACCGCCGCCAATGCCGAGACCACCGCCTTCGGAGCGTTGCAGCAGTACCACGCCGACAAGGGCGAGCACGACCATGAGGTGGATGACGATCAGTACGGTTTCCATATTTTATCCTGGCAAGCCCTGCCGCTCCCTGGCGATCAGGGCCGGTGATTTGGAGGCGGCTCCATACAATGCTTTAACGGCATTTCCAAGCCCGTGGCCGGAATATGGGAAGCAATGCGCCCTTTGCAACGATTTCCGCCGAACTGCTGCGTTCATAAGTCGATGACGGAACTGGTCGGCAACGAAATTCCGGGGCCTACGCGATATTCTGGTATGCCTCAGCGATGGCGAGAAAGTCGGACGCCTTCAAGCTGGCGCCGCCAACCAGCGCGCCGTCGACGTTTTTGACGCCCAGCAGTTCGACCGCGTTGGACGCCTTGACCGAGCCGCCATAGAGGATGCGCATCTTGCCGGCCACGGCTGCGCCGAGCGCTTCCGCCAGTTTTTGGCGGATATGCGCGTGCGCCTCCGCCACGTCTTCGGCGGTCGGCGTCAGGCCGGTGCCGATAGCCCATACCGGCTCGTAGGCGATAACGGTGTTGGCGGGCGTTGCGCTCGGTGGCACCGAGCCGGCGACCTGGCGCGATAACACGTCGAGTGCTGTGCCCGCTTCGCGCTCGGCCTTGGTCTCGCCGATGCAGATGATGGCGACGAGCCCTGCCCGCCACGCCGCCGAGGCCTTGGCGAGGACGATGGCATCGTCCTCGCTGCGCTGTTCGCGGCACTCGGAATGGCCGACAATGACGTGGCTGGCGCCCGCATCCTTCAGCATCTCGGCTGAGACGCAGCCGGTGAAGGCGCCGCTTTCCTTGATGTGGCAGTCCTCGCCTCCGGCCCGCACCGGCGTGCGCGACAGGATTTCGACGGCGCGCGACAGCAAGGTCGCCGGCACGCAGACCAATGCTTCGGTCTCTGCGTCGAGCCCGCTCATGAAGCCGTTGCCGATCATCCTGAGCTCGTTCAGCGAAGCGCTGGTGCCGTTCATTTTCCAGTTGCCGGCAACGAGCGGTCGAATTCCTGGCGTCATGGGGATCTGGTTCTCCGGGCGACATTGGGGTCTCGCCCTCCCTATCAAAATCAGGCCACAAAGCAATCGACAGTGAGCCGGAAGGGCGCTATTGCGCTTGTTTCAGACTCGGGCGCACGCAAAACTGCGCAAAAATCGGAAGTAACAATGCTTGGTATATTGAGAAGCGCGGCAGGGACCTGGGTCGCGAAAGCCCTGCTGTCGCTGCTGGTGTTGAGTTTCCTTGCCTGGGGCGTCACCACGCGGATGACGGGCGGCTTCCTGGCTGGCCATCATGCGGTGATCACCGCCGGCAGCACCACCGTGTCGATCACCGAGTACCGCCTCGCCTATGATCGCCAGATCGCCATGCTGCAGCAGCAGATCGGCCAGCGCATCAGCCGCGACCAGGCCAAGGCCTATGGCATCGACAACCAGGTGCTGGCTCAGTTGGTGTCCGGCGCCGTCCTTGACGAACAGGCGCGCAAGCTCGGGCTTGGCTTCTCCAAGGACAGGCTGGCCGAACTGACGCGGCAGGAACCCGCCTTCCAGGGCCCGAATGGCCAGTTCGACCGCCGGCTGTTCGAATCCCGGCTGCGCGAACTGGGAATGCGGCCGGAGGATTATCTGAAGAACCGGGCTCAGGTGGCGGTGCGCCAGCAGATCGTCGAAGCGGTTTCGGACGGCCTCAAGGCTCCGGACACCTTCTTCAAGGCAGTTGCGCTCTATCGGGGCGAAGACCGCACCATCGACTATCTGATCTTGCCAAAGGCGTTGGTGGAGCCCATCGAGGCGCCATCCGACAGCGTGCTTCAGGCTTATTTCGAGGCCAACAAGAAAACCTACGCGGCGCCAGAATACCGCAAATTCTCCTATGTCCGGCTCGAGCCCGAAGACATCATGGATGTCAGCGCCGTAACGGACCAGCAGGTCAGCGACGACTACAACAAGAACAAGGGCCGCTACACCACGCCGGAAATGCGCACCATCGAACAGCTGGTGTTTCCTTCCGCGGACGCCGCCAAGGCGGCATCCGATTCGCTGAAGACGGGCGCCACTTTCGACAAGATCGTCGCCGCGCAGGGCAAGACCCCGGCCGACACGCTGCTCGGCACGCTCTCCAAGGATAAGATCACCGACAAGGCGGTCGCCGATGCCGCATTCGCGCTTGCCGTCAACGAAGTCAGCCCGGTCGTCCAGGGCGCGTTCGGTCCGGTGCTTTTGCGCGTTACCGAGATCAAACCGGAAACGGTGAAGCCGCTGGCGGAAGTCTCAAACCAGATCCGCAAGGATCTGGCGCTTGGCGAAGCAAGCCGCATCCTGCTCGACGTGCACGACAATTACGAAGACACCCGCGCCGCCGGCAGCACGCTGGCCGAAGCCGCCGCCAAACTCAAGCTCAAGGACGTTACCGTCGAGGCCATAGACCGCACCGGCCTCAAGCCGGACGGCACCATCATCAAGGACCTGCCGGCATCGCCGGACCTCATCAAGGCGGTGTTCGAGGCCGAGCCCAACACCGAGAATCAAGCCCTGACCACGCCTAACAACGGCTTCGTGTTCTATGAACTGACATCGATCACGCCGGCTCGCGACCGCACGCTGGACGAAGTCCGCCAGCGCGTGGTGGCGGACTGGACGACAGAGGAAACGACCAAGCGGCTGACCGCGAAAGCAGACGAACTCGACAAGCGCCTCAAGGCTGGCACCACACTCGACGTCATCGCCGGCGAACTGAAGCTTGAAAAGCAGACCAAGCGCGGCGTGAAGCGCGAGGCCGACGATGTCGATTTCGGCAAGGAGGGTGCTGCTGCGATGTTCGGCGTCGGCGAAGGCGGCACCGGGCTGATCCCCTCGCCCACCGGCGACGGCCAGATCCTGTTCAAGGTCGCCGAAGTGTTCGAGCCGGCCGGAGCCGACGCCAGCTCGGTACCCGACGATGCGCAAAAATCCTTCACGCAAGGCATGTCCGACGATCTGCTCGACCAGTTGGTGGCGCAGTTGCAGACGCAGTACGCCGTCAGCGTCGACCAGGCCGCCGTTGCCCAAGCCCTCGCCCAATGAATGGCCTTAGCCCAATGAACGTCTTGGCCCAATGAGCGCCCTGAAGACCCATATCGCCAAGGTCGCCACGGGAACCGGGCTTACCTTCGAGGAGGCGCGCGAAGCTTTCGACATCATCATGTCTGGCGACGCGACGCCGGGCCAGATCGGCGGCTTCCTGATGGCGTTGCGCGTGCGCGGGGAGACCGTGAGCGAGATTTCCGGCGCCGTCGCCACCATGCGTGCCAAGATGCTGCGCGTCGAAGCTCCTGAGGGCGCCATCGACATTGTCGGCACGGGCGGCGACAATTCGCATTCAGTCAACATCTCGACCGCTTCGGCCTTCGTCATTGCCGGCTGCGGCGTGCCGGTCGCCAAGCACGGCAATCGGGGCCTGTCGTCGCTGACGGGCGCTGCCGATGTGCTGGTCGCGCTCGGCGTCAAGATCGATATCCCGCCAGAGGTGATCGGCCGCTGCATCCAGGAGGCCGGCGTCGGCTTCATGTTCGCACCTGCGCACCACCCGGCGATGAAGCATGTCGGCCCGACCCGCGTCGAGCTCGGCACGCGCACGATCTTCAACCTGCTCGGACCGCTGTCCAATCCGGCCGGCGTCAGCAGGCAGATGGTCGGCGTGTTCCTGCCGGAATGGATCGTGCCGGTGGCCGAGACATTGAAGGCGCTGGGCACCGAGCATGCCTGGGTCGTCCATGGCGACGGCTATGACGAAATCACCACCACCGGCGAAACGCAGGTGGCGGAACTGGCCGGCGGCGAGATCCGCCATTTCACGCTCACCCCGGAAGCCGTCGGCCTGCAGCGCCACACCAAGGACGAGTTGCGCGGCGGCGACGCCGCCTACAATGCCACGGCGTTGCGCGACATGCTGAGAGGTGATGCCGGGGCCTATCGCGATACGGTGCTGATGAACGCCGGCGCCGGCATGGTGGTGGCCGGCAAGGCGACGACGCTTGCCGACGGCATGGCCGCGGCCACACAGGCCATCGACAGCGGCCGGGCGCTGGGCGTGCTCGACAGGCTGGTCGAGATTTCGAACGGATGAGCCGTGGCTGACATTCTGCGCAAGATCGAGGCCTACAAGCGCGACGAGATCGCGGCAGCGAAGGCGCGGATACCGTTGGCCGAGATCAAGGCGCGAGCCAAGGATGCCGACGCACCGCGTGGCTTTCTGGGGGCGCTTGAGGCGAAGCGCAGATCGGGCAGCTTCGGCCTGATCGCCGAGATCAAAAAGGCAAGTCCATCCAAAGGCTTGATCCGTGCCGATTTCGACCCGCCCGCACTGGCGCAGGCCTATGAGAAAGGCGGTGCCGCCTGTCTTTCGGTGCTGACCGATGCGCCATCCTTCCAGGGCGCGCCGGAATTTCTCATCAATGCACGGAAGGCAGTATCACTGCCCGCGCTGCGCAAGGATTTCCTGTTCGACCCTTATCAAGTCTACGAGGCTCGCGCATGGGGCGCCGATGCCATCCTGATCATCATGGCCAGCGTCGATGATGCCTTGGCGAGCGAATTGGAAGCGACCGCATTCGAACTCGGCATGGACGCGCTGATCGAGGTGCATGACGAGGCCGAGACGCAGCGCGCGGTAAAACTCTCGTCGCAGCTGATCGGCATCAACAACCGCAATCTGAGAACATTCGAGACCAGCCTCGACACCTCGGAACGGCTGGCGTCGATGGTGCCGGGCGGCCGATTACTGGTCAGCGAGAGCGGCATTTTCACCCACGACGATTGCTTCAGGATGCAAAAGACCGGCATCAGCACCTTCCTCGTCGGCGAGAGCCTGATGCGGCAAGAGGATGTCGCTGCGGCAACGCGGCTGCTTTTGACAGGCAAGGCGAAGGCAGAGGCCATCTGAGGATGGCAGCCGCCCTCACCCATCTCGGCGCCAAGGGCGAGGCCAACATGGTCGATGTCGGCGACAAGGCGGAGACGACGCGCACGGCGGTCGCCGAGGGCTTTGTCTCGATGCGGGCCGAAACGCTGAAAATGATCCTCGACGGCGACGCCAAGAAGGGCGATGTGCTCGGTACCGCGCGCATTGCCGGCATCATGGCGGCCAAGAAGACGCATGAGCTGATTCCGCTCTGCCATCCGCTGCTTTTGACCAAGGTGTCGGTCGACATCGAACCGGACACCACGCTGCCCGGCCTTAGGGTCACCGCGCTTGCCCGCGTCACCGGCAAGACCGGGGTCGAGATGGAGGCGCTGACCGCGGCATCTGTCGCGTGCCTGACCATTTACGACATGGCCAAGGCGGTCGACCGCGCCATGGTGATTTCCGGTATACAGCTGGTGGAAAAGACCGGCGGCAAGTCCGGCGACTACAAGGCGGGTTCGTAAATGGCGCTGGTTCCGGTCGCCGAGGCGCTTCAACGCCTACTCGACGGCGCTGTGGCGTTGCCCGGTGAAAGGGTCGCGCTGGCGGATGCGGCCGGCCGGGTGCTGGCGGAGCCGGTCGTGGCGCTGCGTACCCAGCCGCCTTTCAATGCATCTGCCATGGACGGCTATGCCGCACGGGCGCAGGATGTGGCGTCGGCCCCGGCGCGGCTTTCGGTGATCGGCATGGCGCCCGCAGGGCGAGGCTTTGAGGGCACAGTTGGTAAATCCGAGGCCGTGCGCGTCTTCACCGGCGCGCCGCTGCCTGAAGGCGCAGACACGATCGTCATCCAGGAAAATGTTCGCGATCTCGGCGGTGGCCGGATCGAGGTCACCGAACCGACGGCGGAGAACCGCAACATCCGCCGCCTTGGACTGGATTTTGCCCAAGGCGACGTGCTGCTGGAAAAAGGCCGCGTGCTCGATCCGGCTGCATTGTCCCTGGCGGCGTCGGCCAATCATTCCCGGCTGAACGTGGTGCAACGGCCGCTGGTCGCCATCATCGCCACCGGCGACGAATTGCTGCCACCGGGCAGCGAACTTGGCCCCGACCAGATCATCTCGTCCAACGCCTATGGCGTCGCTGCTGTGGCGCAGTCGGTCGGCGCCCGCGCCCTCGATCTCGGCATCGCTGCCGACCGCAAGGAGGCGATTGCGGCACTGGTGAAAAAGGCGGTCGCTGCGAAAGCCGACGTCATCGTCACGCTGGGCGGCGCTTCGGTCGGCGACCATGATCTCGTCCATGACGTGCTGACCGGCGAAGGCATGAAGCTCGACTTCTGGAAGCTCGCCATGCGCCCGGGCAAGCCGCTGATGTTCGGGCGGCTCGGCGATATCAGGTGCATCGGCCTGCCCGGCAATCCGGTGGCGAGCCTGGTCTGCTCGCAATTGTTCCTGAAGCCGTTATTGGCGCAGCTCGGCGGCCGTCCCCACCGGCAGGACATCCGCCAGGCTCAGCTTGGCGCCGCGATGCCGGCCAATGATCTAAGGCAAGACTATGTGCGCGCCGTGGTCCGGGAAGAAGCCGGCGCATTGGTGGCGACGCCGTTTGGCATCCAGGATTCCTCGATGCTGAGAATGCTGGCCGACGCCAACGGCCTGATCGTGCGCGAGCCCTTCGCTCCGGCGGCAGAAGCAGGCGCCGCTTGCAGCGTTCTGATGTTGCGCTGAAGGTCGCGGATCCAAGCCGTTAATTCCAAGAGATAAGACTGGTTGTTACTCCGCCAGCAATGTCCGCGTCAGCGGATGTGTCGGATCGGCAAGCCCGTCGACGATGCTGAAATGATGCCGGTCCGGCTCGACCACTGTGCTGGTCGTGGCGCCGAGGCCGATCCAGATGTTGGCAAGCAGCGCATTCTGGCGCAGGAACTCCGCCCGCTCGCCGCCGCCGGCCCAGCAGGTGATGCGCGCGCCCTGCATGGGGCGCAGCAGAACCGGGCTTTCGGCCAGTGCTTCCGCTTCATCGATGGCCAGTGTCGCGTTCATCCCCGTCCGCATGATCGGCCGCAGATCATGAACCCCGGAGATCGAGACGACATTGCGTATGCGGCCGGCCACATCGGCGGCCAGAGGCGTCGTTGTCGTCACCATCCTGGAGGCGAGATGGCCGCCGGCGGAATGCCCGGTCAGGATCACCGGCCCGCCGACCATCGTCGCCGCCTTGCCGATCGCCGCCGCGATTTCCCTGACGATGCCGGAAATGCGTATGTCGGGACAAAGCGTGTAAGTCGGCATTGCCACGGCAAAGCCATTGGCAACCGCGCCGTTGGCCAGATGCGACCATGGCTTGTTGTCGAACGCCTTCCAGTAACCGCCATGGATGAAGACGACGAGCCCTTTGGGCATGACATCGGGAAGGAACAGATCGAGCCTGTTGCGCGGGCTGTCGCCATAGGCGATGTCGAGCTTGGCCCGACCGGACGCCGACATTGTGTCGCGAAAAGCCTGTGCCGGTGTGTCCCACGCGGCCGGCCAGCGATTGCTGCCGGCAATGTTGTCGCCGTTGGCGTAGGCATTGTCCCAATCGGCAACACGATGTTGGAGCATCTGCATCCCTCCCGGATGGCTTCAGTTCAGTCGACAGGAATGGCCGCCGAACAGGGCGGCGTCAATCCTGCGACCTAAAAACATTTTAGGCTTGAAACAAATTTCGACTGGTGCGATCCTGCGCCTTGTTCAGCCATGGGCGCGAGGCAGACAGGGGCAGCCGAAAATGCTTGGGCCATCAGCGCATATCGACACATTCACGCGCGACAACCTGCCGCCGCCGGAGCAATGGCCGGAGTTTTTGCTCGACGGCTTCGACTATCCCGACCACATAAATGCCGGCGTCGAATTGACCGACAGGCTGGTCGAAAAAGGGTTCGGCGACCACACCGCGCTGATCGGCAATGGCCGCCGCCGCACCTACAAGGAACTGTCCGACTGGACCAACAGGCTCGCCCATGCCCTGGTCGAGAATTATGGCGTCAAGCCGGGCAACCGGGTGCTGATCCGCTCGGCCAACAACCCGGCCATGGTCGCCTGTTGGCTGGCCGCCACCAAGGTTGGCGCGGTGGTCGTCAACACCATGCCGATGCTGCGCGCCGGCGAACTCGCCAAGATCGTCGACAAGGCGGAAATCACGGTTGCGCTTTGCGATACAAGGCTGATGGACGAGATGACCGCCTGCGCCAAGGGCAGTGCGTATCTCAAGCAGGTCATTGGCTTCGACGGCACGGCCAACCATGACGCGGAACTCGACCGCGCCGCCCTCGACAAGCCGGTCACCTTCACTGCCGTCAACACCGGCCGCGACGATGTCGCCCTGCTCGGCTTCACCTCCGGCACCACCGGCGTGCCGAAGGCGACGATGCATTTCCACCGCGACCTGCTGATCGTCGCCGACGCCTATGCCCGCGAAATCCTGGAGGTGACGCCCGACGACATCTTCGTCGGCTCCCCGCCCCTTGCCTTTACCTTCGGTCTTGGCGGGCTCGCCATCTTCCCGCTGCGTTTCGGCGCCGCGGCGACGTTGCTGGAACAGGCGACGCCACCCAACATGATCCACATCATCGAGACCTACAAAGCGACCATTTCCTTCACCGCTCCAACCGCCTATCGGGCCATGCTCAAGGCCATGGATCAAGGCGCTGACCTGTCCTCGCTGCGCGTCGCGGTTTCGGCGGGCGAGACGCTGCCGGCGCCTGTCTTCGAGGAATGGACTGAGAAGACCGGCAAGCCGATCCTCGATGGGATCGGCGCCACCGAGATGCTGCATATCTTCATCTCCAACCGCTTCGACGACATGAAGCCGGCCTCCACCGGCAAACCAGTCGGCGGCTATCTGGCACGCATCGTCGATGACGAGATGCGGGAGTTGCCGCGCGGCTCTGCTGGCCGGCTGGCGGTGCGCGGCCCGACCGGCTGCCGCTACATGGCCGATGCCAGGCAAAAGGACTATGTCCGCGACGGCTGGAATCTCACCGGCGATACGTTCACGCAGGACGAGGATGGCTTCTTCCACTTCGCCGCGCGTTCCGACGACATGATCGTCAGCGCCGGCTACAACATCGCCGGCCCCGAGGTCGAAGCGGCGCTGCTCTCGCATCCCGACGTCGCCGAATGCGCGGTGACCGGCGCCGAGGACGGTGAACGCGGCCAGATCGTCGAGGCGCATATCGTGCTTGTGCAAGGTGTTTCGCCGGACGCATTGACCGTCAAACGCCTGCAGGACCACGTCAAGGCAACGATCGCGCCCTACAAATATCCGCGTTCGGTGAAGTTCATCGACGCCTTGCCCAAAACCCAGACCGGCAAGATCCAGCGCTTCCGGTTGCGCGCGGAGAAGAGCAATTGATTAAGCCGCACGATCCGGCGTCCGATGGCGCGCAGATGTCGTTCAAGGAGCGGATGTCCTACAGCGACTATCTGCAGCTGGACAAGGTGCTCGATGCGCAGGCGCCGCTGTCTTCGGCCCATGACGAGATGCTGTTCATCATCCAGCATCAGACATCGGAATTGTGGATGAAGCTCGCTTTGCACGAGATCGGCGCCGCGATCCGCTCGATCCGCGCCGACCGCCTCGAACCGAGCTTCAAGATGCTGTCGCGCGTCGCGCGCATCTTCGAGCAGCTCAACAATGCCTGGGACGTGCTGCGCACGATGACGCCAAGCGAATACACCGAGTTTCGCGACGCGCTCGGCCAATCCTCGGGCTTCCAGTCGTGGCAGTACCGCGCCATCGAGTTCATGGCCGGCAACCGCAACCTAGCCATGCTCGGGCCGCACAAGCACCGGCGCGATCTTACGGACAGGCTGGAAGCGATCCTGGCCACGCCGTCGCTGTACGACGAGGCGCTTCTGCTTTTGGCGCGCAATGGCTTCGACATCGGCGCCGATGCCGGGCGCACGGACTGGCGCGAGACGCGCGGTGAGAACGAAGACGTGCTGGCTGCCTGGCAAACCGTCTACCGCGACCCGCAGCGCTACTGGATGCTCTACGAACTGGCCGAGAAGCTGGTCGACTTCGAGGATTACTTCCGCCGCTGGCGCTTCAACCACGTCACAACGGTCGAGCGCATCATCGGCTTGAAGCGCGGCACCGGCGGCACCTCAGGCGCCTCCTATCTGAAGAAGATGCTGGAGGTCGTGCTGTTTCCGGAGCTCTGGACGGTCCGCACCCGGCTCTAGAGCATTTCACCGTTTAACGGAAACGGCGAAATGCTCTAGCTCTTTGATTGACGCAATTTCGGACGGAAAACCGCTTCACACTTTTCCTGAAATTGCTCTGGTTTCTCACGTAACCGCGGTCTTCACCGCGAAGCGGGCGTCCTGCCAGGCGCCGGTGCGCAGAATATCCTCCAGGACTTCGACCGCCTGCCAGACATCGCCATATCCGACATAGAGCGGCGTGAAGCCGAAACGGATGGTCGACGGCGCCCGGAAATCGCCGATCACGCCGCGCTCGATCAGCGCGCGCATCACCTGATAGCCATGCGGATGGAGGAACGACACCTGGCTGCCGCGCTGGCTGCCGTCGCGAGGACTTTCCAGTTCAAGCCGGTAGGCGCCGCATCTGGCTTCGACGAGCTGGATAAACAGGTCGGTCAGCGCGATGCTTTTTCTGCGCACCGCCGCCATATCGACGTCGTTCCAGATATCGAGCGCGCCCTTGAGCGCCCGCATCGACAGCACCGGCTGCGTTCCGCACAGGAAGCGGCGAATGCCGCTGCCGACGGCAAAGCCCTGCTCGAAGGCAAAGGGCCGCGCATGGCCCCACCAGCCGCTGAGCGGCTGGCTGATATCACCATGGTGGCGCTCGGCCGCGTAGATGAAGGCCGGCGAGCCCGGGCCGCCATTGAGGTATTTGTAGGTGCAGCCGACGGCGAAATCGGCATTGGCACGGTCAAGTTCGACCGGCAAGGCGCCGGCCGTGTGGCAGAGATCCCAGATGATCAGCGCGCCGGCGTCATGTGCCTTGCGCGTCAGCGCCGCCATGTCGCGCAACTGGCCGGATTTGTAGTTGACGTGGTTGACCAGGATGACGGCAACGCTGTCGTCGATCAGCTCCTCGATTGCGGCCGCGTCGACGCCCTCCAGCCGCAGCCGCGTTCCCGGCCGGGTCGAGGCGACGCCTTCGGCCATGTAGAGGTCGGTCGGGAAACTGTCGCCCTCGGCAACGATGACCGACCGATCCGGCCGCATGCCGAGCGCTGCGTGCAGCAGCTTGTAGATGTTGATCGAGGTTGTGTCGCAGACCACCGTCTGCCCATCAGCCGCGCCGATCAGTCGCCCGAGCTGATCTCCGAGTTCCACCGGCATGTTGAACCAGCCGGCGGTGTTCCAGGCGCGAATGAGGTCGTGCGCCCATTCCTGCGTGGCGGCCTGCTGCAGTTCGCTGAAGACGACCGCTGACGCGGCGCCCAGGGAATTGCCGTCGAGATAAATCACGCCTTGCGGCAAGACAAAGCGTTCACGCATGGAGCGCAGCGGATCGGCGGCATCCATTGCTTCGATTGTAGCGAGATCGGGTGTCGTGCTCATGATCCGGCGCCCCTCCATGGACAAACGCGCGCGGCGGAGCCTGCCGCCCAAACATGCCGGCGATCTTGAGTGGTCGCCCTTGAACTGTCAAACATTATATATAATTCACCCATTGAAAGGCTTTGATATATAATGATCCGCCCGAGCGTTTATGTCTGATGGATCACGATGCTGGATGACGAGCAGACCTCGAAGACGGAAGTGGCCTATCGCCTGCTCAGGCGCGATATTCTTGCGACCCGGCTGGCGCCTGCCGCGCCGTTGAAGCTGAGCACGCTGCGCAACACCTACGGCATCGGCTGGACGCCGTTGCGCGAGGCGCTGTCGCGGCTGGAGGCGGAACGGCTTGTGACCGCCATCAGCAACCGCGGGTTTGCGGTCGCTCCCGTCTCTCGGGCGGAGCTCGAGGATTTGGCGCGTGCGCGGCTGGTGGTCGAACTGCCCCTGCTGGTGGAATCGATCGAGAAGGGCGACCGTGAGTGGGAAGACGCGGTCGTTGCCGCCCACTATCGTCTCTCACGGTGCGGGTCTGTTCTCGACGATCCATCGGATGATGCGGTCGACGCGTGGTACGAAAAACACGATGCCTTCCATGCGGCGCTGCTCAGTGCCGCGACATCCAGCTGGCTGCTGCGCTTCAATGCAACGATTTCCGACCAATTGCATCGCCATCACCGCTTTCTGGGTCTGGCCCCGACGCTGCGCGCCGCCGCCGGCCGCACGGACGGACACCGGAAGGCCGTGGCGGCCCTGCGCGACGCCGTGGCGATCGAACACCATACCGCCCTGATGGAAGCGGCCCTCGATCGCGACGTCGAACGTGCGAAAACTCTGATGACCGCTCACATCGGCTACACGCTGCGGGTCTATGCCCAGAGAGAACCCCGCGCGGATGCTGCGCAGCCCCGTCCGAAAAGGAAGCGGCGATCGTAGCCGACGACGCAGGGCACTTTGTCTTCGTTTCACCCCGTTGCTGGCAACTGGGCGCAGGCGGCGCTCGCAGCGCCGAACGTTACGCTGAACAAAACGTCAACACATTCATTAAACTTTAAAAGGTTGCGGAACACAACTGGAACAGATAGTGTTTGTTCTGGGTTTGTTTTTTCTGATTCTGGTTTCAGAACCCTTGGGGGCCGCGATGCTGACGCGCAAACAACATGAGCTTCTGATGTTCATCCATGAACGCCTGAAGGAGAGCGGAATCCCGCCGTCCTTCGACGAGATGAAGGAAGCGCTCGACCTCGCCTCCAAGTCCGGCATCCACCGCCTGATCACGGCGCTTGAGGAGCGCGGTTTCATTCGCCGGCTGCCGAACCGGGCGCGCGCGCTGGAAGTGCTGCGGCTGCCCGACTCGATCGCACCAGGCCTCAACGCGGCGAGGAAGTTTTCGCCGAGCGTCATTCAGGGCAGTCTTGGTCAAGCCGGCCAAGGGCAAGGCGGCCAAGGACAAGGCGGGATGGGCCAAGGCGGGATGGGCCAAGGCGGTCTCGGCCGCCAGATCAAGGCGGGCTCGCCGTCGCGTTCGATGTCTGCCGGCAATGACGATGCCGTTTCCGCGATTTCAATCCCGGTGATGGGACGCATCGCCGCCGGCGTGCCGATCGACGCCATCCAGCATCAGACCCATTCGATCTCGGTGCCGCCCGACATGATCATGGGCGGTGAACACTACGCGCTCGAGGTCAAGGGCGATTCGATGATCGAGGCCGGCATTTTCGATGGCGACACGGTCATCATCCGCAATGCCGACACAGCCAGCCCCGGCGAGATCGTGGTGGCGTTGGTCGACGATGAGGAAGCGACCCTGAAACGCTTCCGCCGCAAGGGCGCCTCGATCGCCCTGGAAGCCGCCAACCCGGCCTACGAGACCCGCATTTTTGGACCGGACAGGGTGAAGGTGCAGGGCAAGCTTGTCGGATTGATCCGGCGCTACTGAGCCGGCTTGGGTTTGTACTTTTCACGCTGGTTGTAAGGCGGCAGGCCGCGCGCGTCGCGGGAGAAGCGGCGTTGCTCGTGCCAGGGGCGATACGGCTTGTCGACGGCGAACCGGATGGTTGGCGCTGCCGCTGCCGATTGCGGATCGAAGAAGACGGCGGCGCTGCCGTCGCGGGCCAGCTGTTTCTTCGTCACGACCAGGACCAGCGGGTCGCGGCACGGATTGTAGGCGGTGGCGTCATCGATGACGATCAGGCTCGCGAAGGCACAGGCCGGCCGCGCCGTCTTGCGGTCTTTCGCAAGAGCTACAATGGCTCCGGAAGGGTGTCGAGCGATACAGAGATCGCCGGTGCAATAGAAGGGCGAGCCGGGCGGCAGATCGAGCGGATCGAGATCGAACCGCGTATCTGTTGCCTCGAAAATCTCGGGCGGGATAATGGTTTCGGCCCGCAGCGCCCGTTTCCAATTGTCCGTGGTGAATTCGTTGGAGCGTTCGCGGTTGAGGGCGAGTTCGCCGCCACCGATCTGCATGGCCACCAAATGTGCGTCCTCGGATATGAGCACGTCGGGCGTAAGCACCTGCGGCACCGTCAACAGGCCGGCCAGCGCGAAAGGCACGGCCGCCAGCCTGAGCCAGGTGGTGGCCATGGTGGCGATGACGAGGGCGACTGCCACCAACAGCACCGAGCGGATGGAGATCAGCCCGACGGCGTCGACCGGCGAGCGCTCGGAAATCCAGGCCGATATAGCGATCATCGCCATCAGACCCTTGCCCATCACATAGAGGAACGGCCCGTCGGCGCCGAACGGCATCGCCAGTGCGCTGAGCACGGCAAAGGGCATGACGATCAACGAAACAATCGGCATCACGGCCAGATTGGCGATCAGGCTGAGCGGCGACACACGCTGAAAATGCCAGATGGCGAACAGCAAGGTTGCACTGCCGGCGATGATCGAGGTCATGGCGAGGCCGCCCATGGCCAGCGCGAATTTTCGCGACAGGAAGCCGACGAAGGAGCGCTTTGCCAGCGGCGTTCTCACCTTGTCGGCGCGGTAATCGGCCCAGCCGGCATAGGCGCCGACAAGGGCGGCGGTGGCGGCAAACGACATCTGGAAGCTGGGACCGACCACCTCGTGCGGCGACACCAGGATGACGGCAATGGCGGAGATCGCCAGATTGCGCATGGTGAGTGCGGCGCGATCAAACAGCACGGCGACAAGCATGACCGCCAGCATGATGAAGCTGCGCTCGGCGGCAACCACGACGCCTGAAATAACGAGATAGGCGGCGATCGAGACAAGCGCTGCCGCGGCCGCATATTTCTTCACCGGCCGGCGCGAAGAGAAAACGGGAAACAGCGCAAAGGCGCCACGCAGCAACGCCATGATGGTGCCGGCAACCAGCGCCATGTGCAGGCCGGAGATGGAGATGATGTGGTAGATGCCGGTGCGCCGCATCGCTTCGTTGACCTCGTCCGGGATGCCGGCGCGCACGCCGACAATCAGCGCCGCGGCAATCTCGCCTTCGGCGCCGCCGATCTTGCCCCTGATATGGTCGGCAATGTTTTCGCGCGCGTTCTCGATTGCCGAGGAGAGCCGTGCGGTCAGCGGCGGCGGTCCCTGCGTAGCAATGGTTTTCGGATTGCCGAGAAAGAAGCCGCTGCCGCCGATACCGGTGAAATAGCTGTCGAAGGAGAAATCGTAGCTCTCCGGCCGCACCGGACCGGTCGGCGGCAACAGCCTGGCATAGCCGGTGATCAGGGAGCCGGCGGTCATATCGGCGGGAACGGTCCGCGCCGAGAGCCTGACCCGCTCCGGGGCGTAGCGCAGCTCGGGGTAAGCGGTCGAAACCACGTCGAGCGTCAGCCTGATGCGGCCGCTTTCCATCTGTTCGAGACTGACGACGCGGCCGGTCAGCCGTGTCTGAATCTCGGAGCCGAGCATCTGCGTTCCGGCGCGCCAGGTCTCGACCTTGGCGGCGACGACGCCGAGCGCGCACAGCATCGCGGCCATGCAGAACAGATGCGTCCTCGGCCGCGATCGCGTGGCGACAGCGCAACATGTCGCCAGCACCACAATGGCGATTGGCTGCGCAAAGCCCGGCTCGCCGGCCAGCGAGAAGTAGACGATGACGCCGGCTGCCAGGAAAACCGGGACCAGCAGGAAGGCGACGCCCCGGTCGAGCTCCGTGTCGGCAGCCACGGCAAGGCTGCGGCGGAGCGCGGGCCATGACGGGCGGCGAAGCCGTCTGCGCAGTCGGGCGATAGATCCGGGCGCTGTGACTTGCGCCGGCAACGCGTCACCGGGCAGCGCGGGCGCTATGCCGGGATGCGGCTCAGGCAGCGCGAGGGGCAGCGGCTCGGCATAGGGACTATCGGCAAACAGCGAGCGTTCGCTGACGCTTGCCTCGCCGCCTTCGCCTTCCTTCGTGCCCCGGCCACGTCCAGCCATCGGGTCTGCCCCTTGCGCCCCAGACCTCCTATGCTACATGAACGCGCAAAGCGCGAAAGTCCGTGCGGTCGCATCCACCGCGCCGGAATTGACCCGCCAAGGACGCTCAATCCTCAATCATATCCCGGCCCTCCGCCCTCAGGCGAGCAAGCCCATCGTGCATTGCCTTCAATTGTTCCGGTGTATGACCCTGCCATTCAGCGAGCTCCCCCAGGATGAGCAACGGATCACGGGAGCGGTAGGATTTCGTCGGATTGCCGGGAAATTTTTTATCGGTCAGGTTAGGGTCATCCATAAAAAACCCTGTCGGCTTTACGATGTAAATCCTTTGACGACCGTCACCCGTTGCAAGCTCTGCTCCCCAGATGGCGGCTTCCAGTGTCTGGGTGAAATAGATCCATGACAGTGGTTTACCTCTGAAATTGGAAGGGTGGCCGACGCTCAGCAGATCCCCGGGTTTCAAATCCGCCCGGGTACCATGGTAGAACGGATCACCCTCCGTATGGTCGGCGTTGCTGGTCATCGGGAGCCCTTCTTTCAATCATTCCTCCTTCGTGGCGAGACCGGACCGCACACAGTTGCTGTGTTCACGATAATGATTGCAGAAGGTCAATATGCGTGACCAAGCCAACGCTGTCACGGCGGCGTTGTAGTCGGGCAGTGCCGCATTCGTGAAGAAATGTCCGCTCGTCAGAGGGGGCTACCACCGTCGCAGCGATGTTCCAGGCACTGTGACGGACGCTGCAGCCGAATGAAACCCAGACATTGACGCTGCTGCCAAATGAGGTTGCGCGGAGGTGCGAACAGATTTTGTGCTACAAGGCTCCGGCGCCCGTTGACGCAACCGATAATTGCCGACGTGCCCCGGCCTCGTCCAGCCATCGGGTCTGCCCCTTGCGCCCCAGACCTCCTATGCTACATGAACGCGCAAAGCGCGAAAGTCCGCGCGATCACGCCCCGCTTTCCAAACTTCCCGAGAGTTCCATGTCCGACACGGTCGTCACCCGTTTTGCCCCCTCGCCCACCGGCTATCTGCATATCGGCGGCGCGCGCACGGCGCTGTTCAACTGGCTGTACGCCAAGCACACCGGCGGCACGATGGTGCTGCGCATCGAGGACACCGACCGCGAACGCTTCAACGAGGCGGCGACACAGGCCATTCTGGATGGGCTGACCTGGCTCGGCCTTTCCTGGGACGGTGAGGCCATATCGCAGTTCGAGCGCGCGCCGCGCCACCGTGAGGTGGCCGAGGAGCTGGTGCGCCTGGGCAAGGCCTATTACAGCTACGAGACGCCTGCCGAGCTCGAGGCGATGCGCGAGGCCGCACGCGCCAAGGGCCTGCCGCCTCGCTACAACGGCCAGTGGCGCGATCGTGCCCCCTCGGAGGCGCCTCCCGGCGTCAAGGGCGCCATCCGCATCAAGGCGCCGACCGAGGGCGAAACCGTGGTGCACGACCGTGTGCAGGGCGAGGTGCGCTTCCCCAACAAGGACCTCGACGATTTCATCATCCTGCGCTCGGACGGCAACCCGACCTACATGCATGCCGTCGTCGTCGACGACCATGACATGGGCGTCACCCACATCATCCGTGGCGACGACCATCTGACCAACGCCGCGCGCCAGACGGTGATCTACAACGCGATGGGCTGGGACGTGCCGTCGATGTCGCATATCCCGCTGATCCACGGCGCCGACGGCGCCAAGCTGTCGAAGCGGCACGGCGCACTTGGTGTCGAGGCTTATCGCGCCATGGGCTATCTGCCCGAGGCACTGCTCAACTATCTGGCAAGGCTCGGCTGGAGCCATGGCGACGACGAGATCATGTCGATCAAGGACATGATTTCGTGGTTCGACATCGGCGATGTCAACAAGGGTGCGGCGCGCTTCGACTTCGCCAAGCTCGAGTCAATCAACGGCGCGCATATGCGCAAGATGGCCGATACCGAGCTGTTCGACATTTTCGTCGCCACTCTGCCATACCTCGAAGGCGGATCTGCTATCGCCGCCCGTCTCGACGACGCCAGGAAGGCGCAGCTGCTGGCCGCCTTGCCGGGCCTGAAAGAGCGCGCCAAGACGCTGGTGGAACTGGCCGATGGCGCTGCCTTCCTGTTCGTCGAGCGGCCGCTGCCGATCGACGAGAAGGCGGCAGCACTGCTCAGTGCCGACGCGCGCGCGATCCTGCGCGGCGCACATGCCGCTTTGCAGACTGTTTCGGGCGATTGGTCGGCTGCCGCGGCTGAAGCCGCGGTGCGCGAGTTCGCAGCGGCCGGCGGCCACAAGCTCGGCGCCGTGGCCCAACCGCTCCGGGCGGCCCTTACCGGCCGCAGCACCTCGCCCGGCGTGTTCGACGTGCTTGCCGTGCTTGGCCGCGAGGAAAGCCTGGCGCGGATTGCGGATCAAATCGATTAGGAGCGAGCTGGCCCAAAAAGATTGGCATTGAAAGGCGGGTTTCGCAGTGCAACATTAGGCCTTGGCCCAATCTGGCACGCACTTCCTAAATGCGGTGGCGAGTTCGCGCATTCCGGTGATTTCGACGTGTCGTTTGCAGGAATTGCCTTGCCGGCATGAGGAAGATGAAGGAGTTTGAGAATGAGCGAAGCTGCGACAAGACTGGAAACCGGCAGCAAGACGACGCACCCGTCGACTGCCACGCTCGAACTGGCCGGCAAGACGCATGAATTCAAGGTGCGAAGCGGGTCGGTCGGGCCCGACGTCATCGACATCGGTGCGCTCTACAACACCACCGGCGCCTTCACCTACGATCCCGGCTTCACTTCGACGGCGAGCTGCGAGTCGGCGATAACCTTCATCGACGGCGATGCCGGCATCCTGCTTCACCGCGGCTATCCCATCGACCAGCTGGCCGAGCATGGCGACTTCCTCGAAGTCTGCTACCTCCTGCTCTACGGCGAACTGCCGACCAAGGCACAGAAGGACGATTTCGACTACCGGGTGACGCGCCACACCATGGTGCACGAGCAGATGTCGCGCTTCTTCACCGGCTTCCGCCGCGACGCGCATCCGATGGCTGTGATGTGCGGCGTGGTCGGCGCGCTGTCGGCCTTCTATCACGACTCCACCGACATTTCGGACCCGTATCAGCGCATGGTCGCCTCGATGCGGCTGATTGCCAAGATGCCGACGATTGCGGCCATGGCCTACAAATACCATATCGGCCAGCCCTTCATTTACCCGAAGAACGAGCTGAACTTCGCCGCCAACTTCCTGCATATGTGCTTTGCGGTTCCGTGCGAGGAATACAAGATCAATCCGGTGCTGGCGCGCGCCATGGAGCGCATCTTCATCCTGCATGCCGACCACGAGCAGAACGCCTCGACCTCGACCGTGCGGCTTGCAGGCTCGTCGGGCGCCAATCCGTTCGCCTGCATCGCCGCCGGCATCGCCTGCCTGTGGGGCCCGGCGCATGGCGGCGCCAATGAGGCGGCGCTCAACATGCTGGGAGAAATCGGCCATGTCGACCACATCCCGGAATTCATCGCCCGCGCCAAGGACAAGAACGATCCGTTCCGGCTGATGGGCTTCGGCCATCGCGTCTACAAGAACTACGATCCTCGTGCGAAAATCATGCAGAAGACGGCGCATGAGGTGCTCGGCGAACTCGGCATCAAGGACGATCCGCTGCTCGACATCGCCATGGAGCTGGAAAAGATCGCGCTGACCGATTCCTACTTCATCGAAAAGAAGCTCTATCCGAACGTCGATTTCTATTCCGGCATCACGCTGAAGGCGCTGGGCTTCCCCACCACCATGTTCACCGTGCTGTTCGCGGTCGCGCGCACCGTCGGCTGGATCGCGCAGTGGAAGGAAATGATCGAGGACCCGCACCAGAAGATCGGCCGCCCGCGCCAGCTCTATACCGGCGCCCCGGAACGCGACTACGTGCCGATTGCGAAAAGGTGAAAGAGAGTGAATGGTGAATGGTAAGTAGTGAATAGCAGGTAGTAAGTAGAAGCTTGATTATAGTCGAGAGCGCGTTAATCCTATTCACTATTCACTATTCACTCGCTAAGCCCTATTCGCTCTCCCGATGTGGCGAAGAACGACATCGGCGGCGATGTCGCCGGAGGGCCTGTCGGTGGCCATGCGTCTGGCAACCTCGCCAAAGCCGTCCTTTTGCCAAGCGCGGTAGGCGGTGTCTGAGAACAGTGCCTCGAGCTGCCGCGCCAGATAGTGCGGCCGCACATACTGGTTGTAGCTTTCCGGCACGACCGGCCGGTCGGCAATAAGGTTGGGCAAAGCAGCGCTCCACACCGTGATCAGGCTCTGCGCCATCAGCATGATCGGATCGAACTTGTAGCAAGAGATCATCGGGACACCCGACATCGCCAGTTCCAGTGACACCGTTCCAGACGCGATCAGCGCCGCATCGGCCTTGCCGAAGGCCTGCCACTTGCGCTCGGGATCGAGGATGACTTCCGGCTCCTGATCCCAGCGCGCCACCGATGTTTTGACCAGTTCGGCGACATGCGGCACAGTCGGCAGCAACAGCCGCAGCCGGTGGCCACGCGCGCGCAGCGCCGACACCGTCTCGCCGAACGGACCGATAAGCCGGCTCACCTCGCCGCGCCGCGACCCTGGCAGGACGAGCAGCGTCTTGACGTGATCGGCCGAGAGATCGCGTGGCTGGGCTTGCGCCCTGGCCGCGCCCAGCACGCCTGGATCATGCGTGAGGCGATGTCCGACGTAAGTGCCGGGCGGGCCGCCGAGACGGCTGAGCTCCTTTACCTCGAAAGGCAGGATGCACAGTATGTGGTCGACATAGGGCTTCATCGCGGCCGCCCTACCCGGCCGCCACGCCCAGACGCTCGGGCAGACATAATGGACGATCGGGATCGACGTATCGGTGGCGCGGACCTTTTTGGCGACGCGCAGCGAGAAATCGGGGCTGTCGATGGTGATCAGACAGTCGGGTTTTTCGGCGGCGACAGCACTTGCCGTCTGGCTGATCCGCCGCATCAGGCGCGGCAGGTCACGCAGGATCGCGCTGAGCCCCATCAGCGCGATCTCGGCGCCGTCGAACAGCGGCGCCAGTCCGAGCGCCTGCAGATGCCGCCCGCCAGTGCCGACGAGTTGCACCTCGCGCCCGGTCATGCGCTTCAGCGCCTGCACGATGTCGGCGCCCAGCAGGTCGCCGGATTCTTCGCCGGCGACGATGGCAATCTTCAGCGGCTTCTCAGCTGCCATGGACAGACTCCGCAGCCGGCAGGCCGAACACGAACAGGCCGAGCGCATTGGCGCGCGCGAGAACGGCGGGGCCTTCGAGGATGAGCGAACGGCCGGCTTCGACGGCAATGCCGGCGAGCCCCGCGGCATGCGCCGCCTCGACGGTCTGGGGGCCAATAGATGGCAGATCGGCACGCAATTCCTGGCCAGGCTTGGCGCATTTGACCAGGACACCGCGCGTCTTGCCGGCCAGCCTGCCATGGCCGCGCAACTGCTGCGTCCGCTCGAGCAGTCCGTGGGTGCCCTCGACGCCTTCCAGGGCAACAGTGCGGCCACCGATGGCAATTGCCGCCTGACCAATGTCGAGCGCGCCGATGGCCTTTGCCGCCGCGTGTGCCGCCTCGATATCGCGCCAGTCGGACTTTCGCGGCACTGCTTTGGTCAGCGGCCCTTCGGCCGCGACGAGCCGGGGCACGACTTCATGCGCACCGACAACCTTGACGCCCCGTGCCTCCAGGCCGCGGGTCAATATCTTCAACAGCCCGTCATCGCCGCGGGCAAGCGCCATGGCGAGCGAGGGTATAAGTGCCAGTAGCCCAAGGTTCGGACGCATGTCGACCAACCGCGGCCTGCGCCTGACCTCGCCGGCAAGCACAAGATGGGTGATCCGCCGGCGCCTCAGCAACGCAACCAGCGAGCCGATGTCTTCCAGCGCAAGGCTTTCATGCTCATAGATTGTGAGGTCGGACTGACGGTCGGCCTGACCTTCGACCAGGATGATGACGGGCGGATGTCCGGCCTCCGCCAGGCCGGCGGCAACTTCGACCGGCAAGCTACCGCCGCCGGCAATGATGCCGACCCTGGCGTCCGGCGCAAGATCGAGGCCCGTTGAAGTGGCCTCAGCCTTCGTCATCGGCATCGTCGCCGTCGCCACCCTTAAGCGACGGGACGGCAAAATGCCGCTTGCCGCGACTGGTGATGAAATCGATGATTTTCATGGCCGTCGGCGACGACGCAAACTCGGCCTTGGCGAATTCGATGTTCTCGCCGACAGTGCGGGAGCGGTCGAAGATGGTCTTGTAAGCCTTGCGCAGCAGGTAGATTTCTGCGCGCGGCAACCCGGCGCGCTTCAGGCCAATGATGTTGAGTCCACGCAGGCTGGCGCGATTGCCCACCGCAATGGCGTAGGGAATGACATCGCCGACAAAAGCCGAGCAGCCGCCGAGAAAGGCGTTGTCACCAACACGCACGAACTGATGAACGGCGCTGAGGCCGCCGATATAAACGCTGTCACCGACCTCGCAATGGCCGCCCAGGGTCGCGCCATTGGCGAAGGTGGCGTTTTTACCGACGACGCAATCATGGGCAATGTGGGCATAGGCAAGGAAATTGCCGTTGTCGCCGACGGTCGTCTCGCCGCGGCTGGAATCGGTGCCGAGATGCATGGTCACGCCTTCGCGGATCGTGCAGTTCTGGCCGATGACCAAAGTGGTGCGGCCGCCCTTGTGCTTGGTGTTCTGCGGCGGTCCGCCCAGTGTCGCCATTGGATAGACCTTGGTCGCGGCGCCAATGGTTGTCGCGCCCAGCACCGAGACATGGCTGACCAGTTCGACGCGGTCACCGATCACGGCGTCAGCGCCGACATAGCAGAAAGGTCCTATTGCGGCGCCTTCGCCGATCTGCGCGCCGGCCTCGATGACGGCCGAGGGGTGGATTGAAGTCTGTATTTTCATGAGCATTTCGAACCGTCAGCCGGTAACCATCATTGCCGAGATCTCGGCTTCGGCGGCCTTTGTGCCCTCCACCATGGCCTCGCAGGCGAATTTGAGCAGGTTGCCGCGCATCTTGATTTTCTTGACGTGGATTTTCAACTGGTCGCCCGGGACGACCGGTTTGCGGAATTTCGCATTATCGATGGTCAGGAAATAGACCAGCGACGGCTTTTCCGTGTTGAGGTTACGGATGCAGATCGCGCCGGCGGTCTGCGCCATGGCCTCGACGATGAGCACGCCCGGCATCACCGGCTGATCCGGGAAATGGCCCTGGAAATGCGGCTCATTGATGGTCACGTTCTTGATGCCGATGGCAGAATCATTGCCGTCGATTTCGATGATGCGATCGATCATCAGGAAGGGATAGCGATGCGGTAAAAGCTTCATCAACCCCAATATATCGACCGCTTCGAGCGTCGCCGGCACCATCTCAGCTACTTCCCCCTTCGCCCTGCTTGCGCGTCCTGGCGAGCTTCCTCAGCATGGCGATCTCGCGCATGGCTTCCGCCATCGGCTGCGCCGGATAGCCTCCCCAGATCTCGCCCGCCGGCACGTTGCTCATGAACCCGCTTCTTGCAGCAAGCTTGGCCCCTGATCCGATGGTCAAATGATCGGCAAGGCCAACGCCGCCGCCCATGGTGACACCATCACCGACGGTGACGGAGCCGGAAATACCAGAGAGCCCGGCAATAATGCAATTGCGGCCGATGCGAACGTTATGGGCGATCTGCACCAGATTGTCGATCTTGGTGCCCTGACCGATGACCGTATCCGACATGGCGCCGCGATCGACGGTCGTGTTCGAGCCGATTTCGACATCGTCCTGGATGATGACGCGGCCGACCTGCGGCACACGCTCAGGGCCTTTGGCGCCACCGACAAAGCCGAAGCCGTCCTGGCCTATCCTGGCGCCGCCATGAATGATGACGCGGTTGCCGATCAGCGCATACTGAACACTGGCACCCGGCCCAATGTAGCCGTCACGGCCGATCTGGCAGGAGGGGCCGATAACGGCGTGGGGGGCAATGACCGTTCCGCTGCCGATGGAAGCGCGGGGGCCGATGACCGCTCCGGCCTCGATGATCGCCCCGGCCTCGATATGCGCCGAGGCATCGACATGAGCTTGCGGCGAGACCCCGGTTTCGCTGGTCATCGGACCCGGCGTAGCCGCCGTCGGGAACAGCAGCCGGCCGATCATGGCGAAGGCCTGCTGCGGGCGCGGATGAACCAGAACCGCAATGCCTGCCGGCGCCTTGCCCGCGAACTCGGCGGGACAAAACACGGCCGCCGCCTTCAGCGACTGCATCAGCGCGAAATTGCGCTTGCCGTCGACGAAGACGAGCGCACCCTCGCCGCCTTCATTGGCTGGCGCCAACGCATCGATCGATATGTGGGCAAGATCGGAATCGACAAGCGATGCGCCGGTCAGATTCGCGACTTCGCCGGCCGTATACCGGCGTGATGGCGCGAAGAACACCGGATCGGTCATTCCAGAAGCAATATCCAGCTAGGTCGGATCAATTCTCTTCCGGACCCCAACGGCCCGGAAGCATCGTTACCCGCGCATCAGAAGCGGCTCGACATGCCGAAGTTGAATTCCTGCACGTCGTCGGTCTTTTCCTTCTTGACGGGCATCGCGTAGTCAATGCGGATCGGGCCGAAAGGCGATGACCACAACAAGCCGACACCAACCGAAGCGCGCAACTCTAGATCAGTTGAAGCTTGAGTAACCCCGGCGACGTTGATCTTGCTGCCATACAGTGTGGCGGCATCAGCAAACACGGCGCCGCGCACACCAAAGCTTTCCGGAATGACCGGTATCGGGAACTGAGCTTCCGCCGACGCATTGAAATAGGTGGTGCCGCCGAGGTGGTCACCCGTTGCAATATCCGCAGGACCGATGCCACCATACTCGAAGCCGCGGATCATGCGGTCGCTGCTCTGGAACTGATCGAAGATACGCAGGCCGTCACCGCCGAAGCCTTGGATATGGCCGGCGCCGCCTGAGATCAGGCCGACCAGGTCCAGCTGTTCGGACAACGTCTGGTAGACAGTCCCACGACCGGTAACCTTTACGAATTTGGCATCGCCACCAAGGCCGGCAACTTCCATGGTCGTGGTGGCGTAGATGCCTTCATGCGGGCTCTTCATGTCATCGATGGTGTTGTAGACCAACCCAAGGCTGACCGACGACTTGATCCAAGGGCTTTCATCAATTCCCTGGACGATTGCCGCAGATACGTTGCAGTCCGCGTCGGGAATCCCGTCGCCAGGGGCGTTGCCCGGGACGGCAGGATTGTTATCGCAACCGTCGTCGAGCTTGTACTTCTCCTGGGCGATATTGTACGCCAACTGCGTCGAGATGTTGTCGGTGATCGGCAGGCCGAAGCGCACCGTCGCACCCAGCGTCTCGCTGTCATAGTGGTCGTAGTTGCGTGTCTGCTGGAAGATGTCGAAGCCGGCAGCGATACGGCGCCCGAGGAAATAGGGCTCGGTGAAGGACAGGCTGTAGTCGCGCGAATTCTTGCCACCACCCGCCGAAACCTTGATGTACTGGCCGCGACCGAGGAAGTTGCGCTCCGCGACCGAACCTTCGACGGACGGACCCGCAGTGTCGCCACCGGTCGAATATCCTGCGCCAACCGAGAACTCGCCGGTCGATTTCTCGACTACGTCAACCACGAGCACGACCTGGTCTGGCTCAGAACCCGGGACAGTCGAAACGTCGACTTTCTCAAAGTAATCTAGCTTTTCCAGCCGCTTCTTCGCGCGCTGGATGAGTACCTGGTTGAAGGCGTCGCCTTCGCTGACATCGAACTCACGACGAATGACATAGTCGCGCGTGCGGTCGTTGCCGCGGATTTCGATGCGCTCGATATAGGCCTTGGTGCCCTGGTCGATCGTATAGACGACCGAAATGGTGTGGTTCTCGAAGTTGCGATCACCGCGCGGCGTCACCTGGGCGAAGGCATAGCCCGAACCCGCGACCTTTTCGGTCAGCGCGATGATGGTGTCCTCGACATTCTTGGCGTTGTAGACGTCGCCCTTGTGGGTCTGAACCACCGATTCCAGCGCCTTCGAGTCGACTTCGGGAATGGTGCTCTCGACGCTGACGTCGCCGAACGTATAGCGGTCGCCTTCCTGGACGGTGATGGTAACGGTGTACTGGTTGGTCGTGTCGTCGAGCTCGCCGACGGCTGAGACCACCTGGAAGTCGGCATAGCCGTGATTGTAATAGAAGCGGCGCAGCGATTCCTGGTCGGCGCGGAGCTTGTCCTCGTCATAGACGTCGTCACGCAGCACGAAGGACAAGAAGCTCGAGCGCTTGGTTGCGATGACGTCGGACAGGCGGCGGCTCGAATAGGCGCTGTTGCCGACGAAATTGACAGCGGCGATCTTGGTGCGGCCGCCTTCGTTGATGTTGAAGACCACGTTCACGCGGTTGTCGCCGAGATCCATGATCTGCGTCGTGACAGCGGCGTCATCCCGGCCAATTCGCCTGTAGGCAGCCTTTACCGCCTCGACATCGGAGTCCAGCGTTGCCTGCGAGAACGTCCCGCGCGGCTTCAACTGCACGGCGACTGCCAGCGCGTTGTCCTTGAGCTTCTTGTTGCCCTGGAACAGAACCTGGTTGACGACCTGGTATTCGGCAACCTTGACTACCAGCGTCGAACCGACCTGATTGATCTGCACGTCCGAGAACAGCCCGGTGCCGAACAGCGCCTTGACCGCATCGTCGATATCGGCGCTGGAAAACGCCTTGCCCGGCTTGATCGTGATGTAGTTGCGGATGGTGTCGGCGTCGACACGCTGGTTGCCGCTGACCTCGACTCTCGAGACAACGGCTGCCTGCGCCGCAGATGTGGCAACGAACTGCACGGCGAGCGCACCTGGTACAACCAGAGCGGCGGACATAGCCACCGCGGACGCGGCGCTCAAAAATTTGGATGCTGCCTTCATCGGGCTTTTGTACCTTTTCTCGAAGTCCCCACGGCGAGAAAACCGGACGTGCGGTAATTTCTCCTACCGTATTAACCGGATTTTCCCTACACGCAAGGCTTCTGGTTAATTTGTAATTACTTAACCCTGATGCGTGGCTTTCGCGTCACGCATACCCCCGTGCATGGTAAACGGCGTCTCAACATTGCCGGTGCTGAAGCCAAATTTCTTCATGATTTCAGCACCCAAACAGATCGTTCCAGAAGACGAAGCCCATAAATCCCAGCACCAGAAAGAGGCCGGCCCGGTATCCCATTTCCATCATCCGCTCCGATACCGGACGCCGGAAAACGGCTTCGAGTGCGTAGAACAGGAGATGGCCGCCGTCGAGGGGGGGAATCGGCAAAAGGTTCAGAATTCCGATCCCGACCGACAGGCCGGCGACGAGTTGCACCAGCCATAGGAAGCCCAGCTTTGCCGCCTGCCCCGACATCTTGGCGATCTTGATCGGGCCGCCCAGCTGGCATTTGTCTTCGCGGCCGACAACGAATCGCTGCAGGAACTGGCCGGTGCGCTGAATGACGTGCCCCGTCTCCTCGACCGCGGCGCCGACTGCTCCGACAGGGCTGTAGGTGATCAGCCTGGGCTGGCCGACATCCTTGTTGTTGACGACGCCGATGACGGCCACCTTGACCTTGTTGCCCAGTGCGTCCAGCTGCTCCATCGGCTCCGGCGTCGCGACGACGGTGACCTCCTTGCCGTCGCGCAACATGGTGAAGCTGATAGCGTCGCCGCCGCGGCCTGAGACCAGGCGTTGGACGTCGGCGAAGGTCTCAACCTTGCTGCCGTCGACGGCGACGAATCGGTCGCCTGGCAAAATGCCGGCCCTTTCGGCTGGACTGCCGGCGGTGACCGCCGCCACCATCGGCTCAAACACAGGGCGGCCATAGAGGGAAAACAGCACGGCAAAGACGGCAATGGTCAAAAGGAAGTTGAACAGCGGTCCGGCCACCACCGTGGCGGCGCGTTTCCAGATCGGCTGCGTGTGGAAGGCGACCTTGCGTTCAGCGTCAGTCAGCGTTTCCAGATCTTCCGAACTCGGCTGGCTCGACGTGGCGCTCATGTCGCCGACGAATTTGACATAACCGCCGAGCGGTATGGCGCAGAGCTTCCAGCGCGTGCCGTGGCTGTCGTTGAAGCCGAGAAGTTCGGGGCCGAAGCCGATCGAAAAGGCCTTCACGCCAATGCCGCACCAGCGGCCGACCAGGTAATGTCCCATTTCGTGAATGAAGACGACCACGGTCAGCACGAACAGAAACGGCACCAGCGTGCCGAGGACAAAGCCTTCCGTGCTGAAAAACGCGTGAAGAATTTCGTTCAAGTCGTGCCCTCAAATTCACCCGCGGCAAAAGGTGTCGCCGCGACTGTGACATCAATCCAGGCGAATCCGTGGCGTGCGCCATTTCTTCGCCGTGAAATATCACTCAAGCCGGAAACAGCCCCTGCGCCGGATGATCGGCGCCCGCCGAAATCCAGCCGATCACGTATAGGGCAAAAGCCGCCGCGACAAGCCCGTCCACCCTGTCCATGACACCGCCATGCCCGGGTATCAACGCGCTTGAATCCTTGCGGCCGTGGCGGCGCTTGACCCAGGATTCGAAGAGATCGCCAGCCTGGGCAACAATCGACAGCACCAGCGCAACCAAGGCGAGGACGCCAAGATTGCCGGCCCCGGCGGCGGCAGCCAGAAGCACGCCGGCGGCCACGCCGCCGACAGCGCCGCCAAGCGCGCCGCTCTGCGTCTTGCCGGGGGATATAGATGGCGCGAGCTTGGGCCCACCGACGGAGCGGCCGACGAAATAGGCGAAGATGTCGGTCGCCCAGACCACGGCGAACAGAAACAGGATTGCGACCAGGCCGGGATGGTCGCCGCCGCGCAGCAGCGCCAGCGATAAGCCGGACAAAGCCGCGTAGGCAAGACCGGCTGCATCCCATTGCGCCGCTCCACGCATACGGGCGCCGACAGCAGCGACCACAACCATGGCCAGGACAAGAGACAGAAGCCACGATGCCGGCACGCCTGCAACCAGGGCGACGACGAAAACCAGAAGCAGCGCTTCGGGAATGAAGCCGAGGGTCGCACCGGCCAAGGGGCGCGACATGCGCGCCCATTCATAGAAGATGACCGCCGATATCCCGGCGCAAAGCAGGCGGAACCACAGCCCTCCCAACCAGGTCAGGCCAAGCGCTATTGCGGCCAGCACCAGCGCCGAGACGATGCGAAGCTGAAGATTGTTCATCCCGCCGCCGATCACGAGGCAGCGACATCTTGAGCGGCAAGCCCGCCAAAACGGCGCTCGCGGCCAGCAAAATCGCGCAATGCGTCGGCCAGGTGTTCGCGGCTGAAGTCAGGCCAGTAGCAAGGCAGAAAAACCAGTTCGCTGTAGGCTGCCTGCCACAGAAGGAAGTTCGACAGCCGAAGCTCGCCACTGGTGCGGATGACCAGCTCCGGATCGGGAATGCCTGCGGTGTCGAGGGCGCCGGCAAAAGTGTCTGCCGTGATCGCCTCTGCGTCGATCTCGCCGCGCGCCACTGCGGCTGCGAGCTTGCGTGCCGTGCGCACGATCTCGTCGCGCCCGCCATAGTTGAAGGCGATGACCAAGGTCAGCGATTCATTGCGCGCAGTCAGCGATTCGGCCTCTTCGAGCAGGCCCCTGATGTCCGGCTGCAGCCCCGCCCTGTCACCGATGATCCTGACGCGCACGCCGTTCTGGTGCAGTTCGGCCAGATCGCGGCGGATGAACAGCTTCAAAAGCCCCATCAGGTCGCTCACTTCGGCCTTGGGCCGCGACCAGTTTTCCGACGAAAAGGCGTAGACGGTCAGGAAGGAAATGCCGAGACCGGGCGCGGCGCGCACCGTCTTGCGCAGCGCTTCGACGCCGGCGCGATGGCCGGCAAGCCGCGGCATGCCGCGCGCTTTGGCCCAGCGTCCGTTTCCATCCATGATGATCGCGACATGCGCGGGCGTTGCCATTGTCTCGCTTTCGGGCCGGTGTGGGCCGACCCTAGACCTGCATGATTTCAGCTTCCTTATCGGAAAGCAGGTGATCGATGGTGCTGATCGTTTCGTCGGTCAGCTTCTGGACCTGATCGGAGCGCTTGCGCTGATCGTCCTCGCTGATGTCGCCGTCCTTTTCCGCCTTCTTCAAGAAGTCCATGCCGTCGCGACGGACATGGCGCACCGCAACGCGGGCGTTCTCGGCGTAGCCATGCGAAATTTTGACCAGTTCCTTGCGGCGCTGCTCGTTGAGCTCGGGCAGCGGAATTCTGAGATTGGTGCCGTCGACGATCGGATTGAAGCCGAGATTGGATTCTCTGATGGCACGGTCGACCGCGCCGACCATCGACTTGTCCCATACCGAAACCGAGATCATGCGCGGCTCCGGCACCGACACGTTCGCCACCTGGTTGATGGGCATGGTGGTGCCGTAGGCCTGGACCTGGATGGCGTCGAGCAGATTGCTGGAGGCACGGCCGGTGCGCAGCGAAGCCAGATCGTGCTTGAAGGCGGCGATCGCGCCATCCATGCGCCGCTTGAGGTCGTCGAACTCACCACTCATCTTAGTCTCCTCGACCCGTTTGATCCGGGTTCACTGCTTAGGGCCTATATCCGGACCCTCTTTCGAAAACTGAGCCTTTTTAGGAGAGTATACTCCGGATTATTCGTCGGCGACGATCGTGCAACGGCCGCCGCCCCGCAGAATATCGCCGAAACCACCTTTTTCGTGGATCGAATAGACGATTATCGGGATGTTGTTTTCGCGCGCAAGTGCAATTGCGGCGGTATCCATGATCGAAAGGCCCTTGTTGATGACTTCGGCATGGCTGATGCGCTCGAAGCGGGTCGCATTCGGATCCTTCTTGGGATCGGCCGAATAGACGCCGTCGACCTGGGTGCCCTTGAACAGCGCGTCGGCGCCGATCTCGGCGGCGCGCAAGGCCGCGGCCGAATCGGTGGTGAAGAACGGATTGCCGGTGCCGCCGGCGAAAATGACGACCTTGCCCTGGTTCATATAGGCGGTGGCCTGGCGCTGGGAAAAACTCTCGCAAAGTTCGGGCATGGCTATAGCCGACAGCACGACGGCGTCGACGCCGATCTTGTTCAGCGAGGTGCGCAGCGCCAGCGAGTTGATGACGGTGGCCAGCATGCCCATGTGGTCGCCGGTGACACGGTCGCCGCCCTTGGATGCCACCGCCACGCCGCGAAAGATATTGCCGCCGCCAATGACGACGCCGACCTCGATACCAAGTGCGCGGGCTTCGGCGATGTCGGCGGCGATTCGGTCGACCACCGAGACATCGATGCCGAAATGCTGCTCGCCCATCAACGCTTCGCCCGACGCTTTCAGCAGGACACGTCGATAGAGGGGCTTTGCCGTCATCTGGACCTCGTCATTATTGCGTGTGGCAGCCTGGGCAGGCCGCCCTCGCGCGGGCGCCGCCGCTGGCGCGATGCCGAGTTCCGATACACGAAGGGGGCCCCGCTGCTTACCCCCCCCCCCCGCCCCCATAGCCCCTTCCCAGGCCGCCCCGCCCATGACAGGGTGGTTAAAAGAAGACACCCCGCCCACACCCCGAGCGGCACCGGGGTTCTGGGGTAGCG
>NZ_JAMYMJ010000026.1:0-79228 GCF_040318435.1 Mesorhizobium sp. M1143
ACCGAGGATCTGATCACCGACCTCACCAAGCTGTCCGGTCTGGACGTCATCGCGCGCAACTCGGTGTTCGCCTACAAGAACAAGCCTGCAGCGCTGGCGGACGTCGCGCGCGACCTTGGCGTCCGCTTCGTTGTCGAGGGGAGCGTCCGCCGCACCGGCGAGCAGATCCGCCTCAATGCCCAGCTCATCGATACGGCAACGGGCGACAATCTGTGGGCCAACCGGTTCGACCGTGGCATGGCCGGCGTGTTTGCCGTCCAGCACGAGATGAGCGGCGAGATCGCCAAGGCGCTTGGCATGCAACCTTCGGCAGCGGAAAGCGAACGCATGGCGCGGCCGCCGACGAGCAATCTCGAGGCCTATGATTACTATCTACAAGCCGAGACGGCGTCACGCAGCGTCCTGCAGGCCGGGCTGCGGGAGGCGCTTGCGCTCTACGACAAGGCGGAGGAGCTTGACCCCGCCTTTGCCGAAGCCTTCGCGGCCGACGCGCGCACCACAGTCTATATCTGGCGGGAGGCCTTCAACGACGTCATCCAGAGCGCGCCAGCACGAAAGAGAGCCTATGAGAAGGCGAGCCGAGCTTTGGAACTCGACCCTGACCTTTCGTCGCCCTATGCTATTCTTGGGATCATGCAGGTCGTCAATCGCCGCTACGAAGATGCGATTGCCTCTGCCAAGAAGGCTGTTTCAATCGGTCCGGGCGATGCAGAGGCGCAAGCAGCCCTTGGATATGTTCAGTTATACGCCGGCAATCATGCCGAGGCAGCCACTGCGGTCGAGACGGCGCTCAGGCTCGACCCCGACCTCTCAGCGATCAACCGGGAAACTGCTGGGCTGGTTTTTCTGCTCCAGGGCAATGTCGAGAAAGCGATCGAGACTCTCGAGCACACACGCGACGATGCGTCCACGGTTGGCAACTTTCGGTTTACGCTCGCTGCGGCGTATGTCCGCGGCGGCCGCCTACCGGATGCGAAAGCCGCAATCGCCGAGGGGCTCCGCCTCGTAGCAGGGTCCAGCTACGTGGACTCTTTGGCTGGGTGGGAGATGACTCATGCACATTTTCGGAATCCGCAGGATCTGGCGATACTCGTCGCCGCACTGCGCCAGGCGGGCCTACCCCAATGGCGCTTCGGCTTTACCCCGGCCGAACAGGACCAGTTAAAGGGTGCCGAGATCGCGTCCCTCGTCATTGGCCATACACTGCAAGGCCAGATCGAACCCGGTCTCCAACCAGCCTTCCTTCAGATCGGAAGCGACGGCAAGGCGGCCTTCCGCTCTACGACGCGGCTAGTCACCGAGACCGTCTACGTCGATGGCGATCTGTTGTGCGAGCAGAGCGAGAACCTGTTCGGTCGCCCCGACTGTGGTCCCGTCTACAGACGCAACGACGCAGCCGGCAAAAGCTACTCCTATGCCAATACAAGCAAGGTGTTTCACTTCACCGTGGTTCGGTAGACGCACACGCGCGTCTCAATGATAGTGATCGAGTTCCAAATTGGCCGCGACCTTCGGCCAGTTGGCATCGGCTTTCGGGATATTTTCAGCTGCATGCGCGGCGAAATCATCCGCATTGTCGACGTCGTAGATCAGGTAGAGCTTGCCGTCGATAATCTTGAATGCCTCAGGATCGACATTGACCGTGACCCCTCCGCCCACGACTTCGCCGGCGCAGTACCCGCCATATTGAGGAGCGTACTTGACCGGTTCGCTCATGAACATTTCCTGGTGTTTCTTGCTGGCGAAATGCCAAGGTGTCCCCAGCCATTCATAAGTGAACTCTTCGGAGCCCTTCACGGCCTTGCCGTCAGTGAAGTAAGCGACCGTGTCGTAGCCCATGATCGCCACACCACCAAAATAGCCGGTGTTTACCGAATCGTCGGCACATGCCGATCCCGCGCCGGCGACCACAGCTACCGCGACCAGGGCAGCCGTCCCCAAACTCCGAACCAGTCGTGGCTTGATCATCGTGCTCATCTGTATCCTCCGTTAATCGTGGATCTCGGCGCACTTCGCCGCGTTCGCCTCGCCAAGAATTTTGGCTTGGCAGGTAGCACCATGGCGTTTGAAAAGTCGTATGATATCCGTGTTGCCCTTCCAGAATGCGCGCGTTATCGGCATGTAGCCATGCCCCTCGGCATGGTTCACATTGGCACCTTTCGCAATGAGGAACTCGGCCAGTTCAACGTGGTTTTCCTCGCCGGCCACCAGCAACGGCGTAGCACCCGCCTTGTTGGCGGCATCGTCGAGCGCCGCGCCTTTTTCCAACAGCAGCTTGGCGATCGGCAGGCTGCCCGAGAAGGCCGCCGCATGAAGCGGGGTAAAGCCGCCCGAGTTACGCGCCATGATGTCGGCACCCTTGGCCAGCAAGAAGTCGGCGATTTCCGGCTGGTTATCGAGCGCTGCAGCGATGAGCAGCGTTGCCTGGTCGCGCGCCCGGCTGTCGACGTCGGCACCGCCTGCCAGGGCTTGCTCCACGGCACCCTTGTCGCCGGCGGCGATGGAGTCGAACAACTGCTCACCTGCGGCTGCTGTTGTAGCCGCCAAAACCAGCATTCCAAGTGCCAGCAATCCGCGCATTGTGCAAGGTATCATATTAGCTTGTGGTCATACAAGCTGTCCTGGGCACATCAGGTGGATCCAAGGCGGACGGCGCGGCCAGACATAGCGAACGCGGCCCAGGGCGGGAAGGCGTTAGTGCTACTGGCTTCGTCAGTAGGGCACCGGTCCAGTCTGAATTTTGAAGAGCGTCGATTACCGAGGCGCCGAGCGGCGTCGAGCGTAACCGCCTGTTGCTCCGTTGGGATAGCCGGTAAGCGCAAAGGTGGCCGTTGGCGGAAGTGTCCGCTTTCGGATGCAACTATGGCTTGCTCAATGACCGACATGGGGCGCAAAGCAGCCACGTCAGGACGCCTTGGCCAAGAAGTGCTCGAGTCCGGCATGCCCGATTATCGCCGCCGGCACACTTCTCCATCAGTGCTCCGTCTCGTTGTGATCTGCGCCGTCAGGGGCGCATCCCCTTCGCTGACCTTATTTCATTGATCATGGCAGCGATCTCGAAATGAAGCTCCGAGTCTGTCATCTGGTTGACCGTCGCAGTGAGATTGACGTGGAGCTCCTTCGGAGCTTCGATCCCGAGCAGACGAGCTTTGGCTATGCTGGCGGCGGTCGCCGCCGCTGACTGGCCATGCTCATGGGCCAAGGCACGGGCTTGTTCGAGCTCTGCGCAAAGTGATTCCTTGCTGACCATGAGACTGTCTGCAAGACCTTCGAGCAGATGCCGCCGCCGATTCTGGATGTCAGGCTTTGTCAGGAGTTTTGAGGACTCCACAGCAGCTGTCCGGACGGTGCATTTGTAGCCCGCTTCGAGATACGCCTTATAGGCGGGCAGCCCGTCCACAGAGCCTCGTACGAATGCTTCGTGACGCGGATTTTTAAGCGGTGCGCTCATTGCGTGGCCTCACGCAAATCAGCCACTTCTCTGTTCGGAAGACCGCGTTGCGCGATCTCCTCCCGCTCAATCAGGCAACCCACTTCCAGGCGCCGCAGTGTGGCCGAAGACCATTTGCAACATTGCGCGACGGTCTCCCAAGCGCGCTCGGCCTTTTGGATAATGCGAAGCTTGGTGGATTCGACCCTGCCTTCCTGGCTGCTCATAGGTTCTCGATCTCCAAACCAAACCCACGTACACACATTCTTCCCCACAAATTCTGAATTGGCGCAGAGAGCCGGGGGCCCATGAATAGGATGGTGAAGGTCGCCGCGCGGCATTAATTGCCGATCGGCGTCGACAAGTACCCCGGTGATTCAGCGGGAAAGAAGTTGGAGGCCGAATGAATGGCGCGCCGAGGCTATGTCACAGATGCCGCAAGAGGCCGGCGGCGCACAGCCTAACGGAACGAAGAACTTTGCCTGCGGTGCCTTCTGAAATCTGCTGCGGGTCATGGCAGAGATCGAAGAGCGCTGCATTCTGGAAGAAGGATCGCAGAAGGGTTCGCAGACCTCATTCCAATTTCCAAGCAAATGCCGGTCTGCTAGCGACAGGTGCTCAAATTTTCTGAGCCGCTTTGAACGGGCGTTCACGTTGCGCACTGCAATCCAGGATTGGCGGCGCATTCTCGTCCATGGCAACCCGATGGTCTTGCCGCTTTCGACTTGGCGCTCGATATCGGCAGTTGGAATATTGGCTAAGCGGATCGCCTCGCCTGATGCGGAGATATGTGCTTGAGCAGTTCCCCTGCCCTTCGGATAGCGCGGCCGCAGACGCGCCCCGGATGCGTCGGAACCGTATTTACGGTACGTACAAATACGGAGAGATTTCGGTTGGGCGGCCTGATGTAGTGCTCAACCTCCAGCGTCGGCGGGCTGTATCAGCGTTGCCTTCCGCCTTGACGGCGGGGCCTTCCGCCTTTTTTCTTCACTTCTCTCGGGGAGGGCTTGGGGTTTGCATGGGTGGTGGGCGGTGGTGGGACACACTTCACCCTAGCCGGGTGAAGCGTGAGGCTTGCACGGTATGGAGCCGGCGTATGGAGCCCAACACAGTGGCATTGGCAGATTCCGACGAGAGAGGCTTTGCCAATGGTCGGGCGCGCCGGGGTCATACTGTCGGCGCTACTGCATCTTCTTTGGCGGTACCCCGGCAATGCCAATGCCACAGACATTGAAGGGGCTCCTGGTGCTCGTGGCCCAGGGTCCAGGTGTATTGTGCCTCACCGTTGATGCGGTATTAGCCGCTTCCGGTATCCCGGCGGACGGGCTGGGCCTATGGGTTAGATCGCGCTCATAAACCGGCGCTAGACTTCATGCGTTGTTTCTTTCCGGGGCGTCGGCGCTTGCTTTTGCCCTTGCCAATATTCCCGATTGACAGCGTTGCCTTTTGCCGCGGCTGGCGTCTCGGGGTTCGCCCGGTCCACTTTTCTTCAACGAGCCTCTCCTTCCAGCCATTGGAGCCAGCTAGGCCCTTCTTGTGGGGGAAGCCACGATTCTTGATATTGTCGGCCCCCAGTGCCTTTCCAGGCGGGCAGACCGTCACCCAGGTGCCAAGCTGATCGTCAAAGTATCGATCGCTCATGCTTCCCTCGATTTGTTGCCGATCGCCTCCGCGCAAGCCGTTCATGCGGCGCGCGCCCGGCGCAACGTGATCTCACGTATGACGATGATCGCCTGGTGCGACGTGAGCAAGAATCGGCGCCGAAGCGCTGGCACGATCGGCCTTTCGCAGGCGCCATAGTTGGCCGCGTACCACTCGATTGCTTGGTCGACGGCAGCCGAGTGCTCGTGCTCGGGCGGGGACAGGTCGGCGGCGCTTATGCGGCTTTCGCGGCACGCGCGCGCTCCCAGGCGACGAGATCGGCCTCGAGGAAGTAGCGTCGACGATTGACGGCCATTGGCTTTGGAAACGCCAGGGTCTCATCGGCCAGCCAGCGCCAAAGCGTCATGTCGGTGATGTGATAGCGGGCCAGCACTTGCTTGGCCGTGAGGTAGGAATTTCCCATTATAGTCAGGCCCTATTTTGCTACAGTGCCTAACTTTTTATCGGGGCAGGCGGTAACATTCAAAATGGCCGATAGACAGAATATACATCTGTCTAACGTTAGCAGGAATTTCTCATGGCCCACGCAGTCCGATAGCCTTCGGATGGAGTGAACATGTGCGCGAAACGGTCTTCTCGCCCTTTGTGTCGTCTGATGAAGGCCCGAATCGTGTCTCCTTGACGCTCTTCGCTGGACATGCCTCGCGCCGACATCACTTGGATGAATTTGATGAGAGGGCCATAGGCATCCTTTCCCTCACTGGTCGACGTCCCAATCTCCCTGAGAAGCTGAAATTTCCAAAAAGCCATGAGTAGAAGCCAGTAGAAGTAGCGAATTCGCCCCGCTCTATTGCCGGGGTCGATCTCAAAATTTTTGGTGGAGTCGAGCCATTCAAGGCGCTCGTCCGCAGCCTTCTTCAGGTCGGCCAGAGTTTCCATCAGTGCGGGAACCTCTACTTCGGCCGCAGGTTCTGGCGCTTCCATAGTTTTGTCATACACACGCCAATCCACGTCGCCCCAATATGTGCGCCATCCGTCTTGCTCAACTTCCAAAAGCGCTAGCAAGCGCTCGCAAAGATCCGAGATTTGCTTCTCACGGTCGACCGCCTCTTTACTGAAATGCAGACTGGGAAATCCGTGAAACGTCCTAAAAGCAACCTGGAGCTGGAGCAGGTCCCACCCAAGAACGACGATGCCTGCCATCGAGAGCTTCGACATGGCATCTGGCAGAGGGAACCCTTTAAAGTGCTCCATGCCGTATTGGAACAATACCAATAGCCTGTCGGTCGCTGGCGCTAGGAAATAATCATCATCATCGTGGCTCATTTCGCAACCGCCTTCATCTCAAGCACGTTCGCAGCCGGCTTGTCGTCGACTAGTGACGTCACGAATGACGCCCAGGCGTCCAGCGCCCGGCGCTTCTCTTCGGCGAAGTCGTGATGCTGATAGACCGACACGATCCCGCCGAAGCTGCCGGATGTGTGGTTCAAGACTTTCTCGATCACGGGCAGATTGATGCCGAGCCGCGCCATGCCGCTCGCCATGGTTCGGCGCAGATCGTGTAAGGTCCAGCCGACAAGTTTTGCCGATTTCGGGTCGTCGGCGTCTTCCTGCAGGAGCCTCAACATCGAGGCATCAAGCCGCGCTTTCGATCGGCTGTATCCAGTCACATGTGCTTCGCCCGTCGTCGTGAAGACGAACCCAGCCTTCCCGATCCTCGGCAACGCCTTGATGATGTGCACCGCGACTGGCGACAACGGCACCGCATGGGCAATGCCGTTCTTCGCTCTTGATGCCGGGATCGTCCAGAGGGGCTTGTCGCCTTCGAGCGCGAGTTCCTTGCGCACCATGCCCGAGACTTCCTCTCTCCGCTGGCCGGTAAGTAGCAGGAGCCGCCACATTGGGCCGAAGGGGTAGTCGAACGAAGACGCCGCCTCCCAGAACAGCCTGATCTCGTCGTCGATGAGCATGCGGTTGCGCGACTGCTCTGCGGTCGGTTTCTTGACGCCAGCGCATGGCGAGGCTTTCAGTACGTCGCGCTCTATCAGCCAGCCGAAGAAACGTCGCAGCGTGGCGAACACCCGATTGGCGGTGACCGGCGAGCCGCGATCGACGATAGCGTCGAGGAGGTCGAGCACGTCGCGCTTGCCAATGTCCTGGGCTCGCTTTTTACCCCACTTCGGATTGATCTCGGATTTGAACTGCCTTTCGACTTCCTCCCAGCGGCGATTGCGAGGCTTGCAATATCGGTCTATGAAATTTGCGCCGAGCTGCTCAATGAGGTCGCGATCGGGATGAGCCTTCGCGGCCGCCTGGCGTGCCCGTAGGGTACCGGCAGGGTCTTTGCCTTCTGCCAGCGCCTGCAATGCCGAGCGCGCCGCTTTGCGGGCTTCGATGAGCGTATGCGGCTGCCCGATGGCCAGAGCCTCGGGCGGATCGTCGTCGCGGCGATCAAGCACCGGGCCGATCGTCAGCTTGGCTGGCTTGCCCTCGCGCCGGTAGCGCAAAGCCCATGACCTCGCGCCTGTCGGCTGGACGACGAGATAGAGACCGGGCAGCGCGGCATCCGGCTTCTCCACCCGGTTCTGCCCGTTCGGCTTGGCCGCCTCGACTGCCTTCACAGTGAGCACACTTGCCATGGTCAAATGCCCCTTAGGGTAACGAGGGGTAACGCTGATGCAATGTTATGCCCCGTTACCCCGTGTTGACAACAGGAGGCACCATCACATAACAAGCTTGGCGTGGCAACGGATTGAGCGTACGCTGATGTTTTGATTTGTGAGGTCGAGTTAGTCAAGACATTTGACTGGGGGTCAAGGGGTCGTCGGTTCGAATCCGGCCACTCCGACCATTTTTAGACAGGACTTGCCCCCAAAGGTCCTGCTTCTCAAATCACCAACATTCATCCTTGGCAGACGTCGACCCATTCGGCGCCGACAATCTGTGCCATGCGCTGCGGGCTGAGCCTTACAGCGGCGTTGGTGGCGCCGGCCGCGGGCACGACTTCATCGAAGGCGCGCAGCGAGACGTCGCAATAGACCGGCAGCGGCGCTGGCAGGCCGAATGGGCAGACGCCGCCGACGGGATGGCTGGTAATCGCGACAACCTCGTCGGCGTCAAGCATGCGAGGCTTGCCGCCGAAACGGTCCTTGAATTTGCGGTTGTCGAGCCTCGACATGCCGCCGGCCACGATCAGCATGGTCTCACCGCCGACGCGCAGGCAGATGGTCTTGGCGATCTGCGCCGGCTCCACGCCATGCGCCTCAGCCGCCAGCGCCACCGTCGCGGAACTCGCTTCGGTGACGAGCACTTCGACATCGGGCGCATGGGCAGCCAGGAAGGCGCGCACGGATTCAAGGCTCATCTCGGCATTGTCCCATTCGAAAACGGTTAGCGTTCACACTGGATAGCTTCACGCTCGGTCGGCGGCAACCTCCCCGCCCCTCGACGGCTGCAGCGATACCAGGCCAGGCGGGTCGCGCCGCATGTCAGCAACGCAAGGCGCATCCCCCGTGCGGGAGATGTGTTCGGGCTGCTGCCTTGGTAGGTCGCAATGGATCAGGGCCGGCGCTGATGCTGTGCTCCCACGACCAACCGGAGAGATCATCATGCTCAAGCTCGCCTCGGCTCTGGCGCTGCTGCTTGTCGGGACGGCGCCGCTGCTTGCCGACGACATGCCGATAAAGGCGGACGCCATCAAATGGGGCCCTGCTCCTGCTGTCTTGCCCGCCGGCGCGGACATGGCTGTCATCGCCGGGGACCCCTCGAAGGATGGCATCTACGTGCTGCGGTTGAAGCTGCCGGCCGGCTACAGGATTGCCGCGCACAACCATCCCACCTCGGAATATGTGACGGTGATTTCCGGCAATTTTCATATCGGCATGGGCGACAAGCTCGACGAGACCAAGGGCATCGAACTGACCGCCGGCGGCTTCGGCGTAGCCCCACAGGGAATGAACCATTACGCCTGGACGACAAGCGCTACGATCGTCCAGGTTCATGGCGAGGGGCCGTTCGCGATCACCTACGTCAACCCGGCGGACGATCCGAGCAAGAAGTGACATTCGCCGTTGGGCGAATGCAACAAGCCCGCCAGGGCAAACCATGGCGGGCTTGTTGAACGACGCTTGGCCGTTGTTTATGAAACGGACCGGTTTTCCACAGGCGCCGTGGGCGCCGGGGCATCGATCAGGGCCGTTTCCGGCAATTGCAATGCTGCGGCGATCCGGCGAAGTTTCGTCGGATCGGTGTCCTTGCCGCTCTCTATGTCGGCAATCTCGCTGGTCGACAGACCGCAGGTCAGGGAAAGCTCTTCAATACTGTATCCCTTTGTCTCCCGGATGGCTTTGAGGCCGGGGTGCTCGAGCGCAACGTCGGCCGCCAGCCTGGAGAAGGGTTCGTGTTTTGCAGTTTGGGCCATTGGCAACTCCATGGGGCTAAAGAGTTTTGGATCAAATGATAGGGTGTTGCCTGAGAGCCGGGACAATGCCCGCTTGACGGCGATTTGCCAAGGCCCAAACCGACCGTCACAGCATCGTGAACCGGCGTCAAAACCGCAGGCGCCAGGGCACATATAGGATCTCCGCCCCGATCTCCCAATCAAGTTCTTTTGAAGGGCCGCAGGCCGAAGTGTTCAGCGGTTTTGCGCCGCTCGCGCGTTAGCCTGATGTTGCTGGCAGCCGCATCGGGCCAGCTTTTCCCAAGAGGATCAGATCCATGACATTCAAGACATCAGCCATCGTGCTCGCCACGATTTCAGGCCTCGCTGGCGCGAGCATGGTCGCGGCGCAAGCCGCCGAGGCCGTGCGCATTCGCGGCACGGTGACCGCCTTTGCCGGAGCGACGCTGACGGTGAAGACCCGCGAAGGCGCTACCGACGCCATCGCGCTGGCTGAAGGGTGGAAGATTTCCGGCGTCGCCAAGGCGGATGCCGGGGATATCAAGCAAGGCGATTTCCTCGGCATTGCCTCTGTTTCGAAGGCCGATGGCGGCAGCGGCGCGCTCGAGGTGGTGATCTTCCCGGCCGCGCTGAAGGGCGCCGGCGAAGGCGACCGCCCGTGGGATCTCGAGCCCAACAGCCGGATGACCAACGGCACGGTCGCCGATGTCACCGAGATTGCAGGTCGCACGGTGACGCTGACCTACGACAATGGCCAGAAAAAGCAGATCGCGATCCCGCAGACGACGCCGGTGGTGACCTTCGCGCCGGCGACGCCCGCCGACCTCAAGCCTGGCGCTGTGGTGTTCGTCAACGCCGAGCGCGGCAGTGACGGCAAGCTGACCGCGGGCCGGGTCGTTGTCGGCACAAACGGCGTCATTCCGCCGATGTAAGTTGCCGACGAAGCCGCCAGACACAATCCAGAAACAAAATTCTACAGTCCGGAAAAACTGTCGAAAAGTTCGGAGGCGATAGTCATGACTGCGGGGTTCACCGGCACCGATCTTGCTCGGTGACGGCCAAATTCAGCCCGCGCAGAAAAGGAAACGAAGTCATGAAGAAGTCCCTCCTGTCGGCTCTCGGGCTGGCTTTTGCCCTGGCTGTCTCTCTGCCGCTCATCGGCGCCAGCAGCGCCGACGCAGCACCGCTGCACAAGAAGCATCACCACCATCATCATCATCACAACAAGCATCACCGCCATCACCATCACCACCACCACCACCACCACCACAAGAAGGTGGAGGCCAAGAAGGCCTGACACGGCCGACTTGCCCAACGGGAAGGCTGGCCCTGGAGTCCTCGCCAAGGCCGCCTTCCCGTTGGTTTTGCCAGGCGACACGTGGAAAAGCTGAAGGCAGGATTCGATGGCGCCGATGCGCCAGAACGCGAGCAACCACAGCGCACCCAACGAACGTATCAGGCGCAAGGCCGACAACACAGCGGTTGCCAGTTGCAGGACACCACGGGTCTCTCAATGCTGTCGGAACCCGCTAGGACGGCGCCGCGAACGCGAGCACTATTGCGATCAAAATCAAAAGCGGTCCCATCCATTTGAAATGCTTCGCGACCTGCAGCCACCATGGCTGCTGACCTTTCTGGGCCTGAAAAGGACTTTGGAGCAGCCCAAAACCAACGCCTGTCATCCACAGCCCAGCGCAGAACATGATGAACTCGTCGATGTAATTTGCGACCACGCCCGTCTCCTCCGCCGGTACCTTTGGACTGGCGTTATAGTCGCAGCCGGGAGTGGCAGAAAGCGCGGTGCCAAGTGGCGGCAATGACTGCTGCCGCTACCTGACAAGAGCCGGGCGCGGACTAGGTCTTGGCCGGCCATTTGGGCACGCCACGGTGTGACCTTCGCATGGGATGCCGCGCCGCTACCTCAGCGGCCTTCACGCGAAAATGCATGATCGATGCCGGCCCCGCCAGGCGCCGTCCGTTGGCGAAGGCTAAAAATCGACGTCGCGAAAAAACGCGAAGAAAATTCGAACCACGCATGAACCTTTGCTTTGGAGGCCGCACTAACCGGCATGGACGCCGAGAAGGCGATCCCAACACAGAAGGACGCCATGGTGGCGATCCTCGATCCAGAGAAGGAAATGCTCAAATGACCAACTTCAAGCGCATCACGCTCGCCGCGGCCCTCATCGTCTCGGCCTTCGGTTCGGCTTCCGTTCCGACCTCGGCTTTCGCCAACGGCACGCATCCCACGGGCGACGGCGGCGCGGTTTGCAAGGGCTCCGGTCATTGCCTGGTGCTCTCGATCGAGTGCAAAGGCACCTATACCGACGCCACGGACAAGAATGGCACTGTCTATGGCAAGTGCAGCCAGACCGCGCAGGTTTCACCGCAGGCCAAGATCAAGCTCGCCAAGTAATCGGCCGCAGATCAGGGAAATGGCGGTCGTCCGCGGGACGGCCGCCATTTTCTTTTTGTTTTCGTGAATTGTTTTAGCGCCGGCTGAGCAACAAGCTGGCGAGAAGGCCGACCACGACCAACCCAACAGCAGCGGCTGTTGCCGGACGATCGCGCGCCGTCTTTTCGATCGCCCTGCCCTGCTTCCTGATCGCCGGCAGCGCATCGCTGACAAGGTCGGCAAGCTGCCCATAATAGTCCGAAGCGGCATCGCGCCCGTCCTCGTAGTAAGCACCGCCGCGTTTGGCCACGACTTTGCGCAAGGCGGCGAGCTCTTTGGAAAGGGTCGCGACCTGCTTTTCGAGATCGAGATCGGAGAGGGTCGAAAGCGATGCCATGATTGTTTTCCTTCTTTTTGAGAGAAGGCCAAACGCATGGCCGCAGAACCGGTTCCGGTCTGCTTGCCCGAGGCAGCGGAAAGGTTAGCGCACCTGGTCGAGCAGGCGCTTGCACTCCAGGAGGTCAAACAGCGCCTCCTGCAGCAAGGCCCGGTTGTCGCGCGACAGTTTCGATGCGCCGGGCTGGACCGGACCTTCCTCCTCGGTCTTGCCCAGGCCGAAAAAGCGGCGGCTGGGTTTTACCTTGGGCTGGCCGACCAGCATCTCGTCATCCATGCCGCGCGGCTGGGCGGCTGGCGTCAGCGGCACCTGATCGGCCTGCCTGCGCTGCGAGATCGCTTCGACGGCAGCCATGTCGCCATTGCCGATGGCGACCAGGAAATGGTTGCCGTTCTCGCGCAGCAGTTTCTGCACGCCCTTGATCGTGTAACCCTGGTCGTAGAGCATGTGGCGGATGCCCTTGATCAGTTCGACATCCTGTGGCCGGTAGTAGCGGCGGCCGCCGCCGCGCTTCATCGGCTTGATCTGGTTGAAACGGGTTTCCCAGAAGCGCAGCACGTGCTGCGGCAGATCGAGATCCTCCGCGACCTCGCTGATGGTGCGGAAAGCGTCGGGGCTCTTGTCCATGGGCGAAATCCTCACGCTGGACGGCGATCCGGCCCAGTCTGCCGAATCGGGTATCATTTCAGCGGTTTATGAAACAATATTCAAGCCCGGCGTCAAAACGGCCCGGCGTTTTCAACCGAAGCCTGCGGCAGAACCTATTTGCCGCCCTTGGCCTTGCTGTTCTGGTGCGAGCGCAGGATACGGCTTTTCAGCACGTTCGACGACTTGAAGGTCATCACCCGGCGCGGCAGGATCGGCACTTCCTCGCCGGTCTTGGGATTGCGGCCGATGCGTTCGTTCTTGGAACGGACGTGGAAGGTGGCGAAGGACGACAGCTTCACCGTCTCGCCGCGTACGATGGCTTCACAGATTTCGTCCAGCACCGCTTCGACGAGTTCTGCCGATTCAGTGCGTGACAAGCCGACCTTACGGTAAACAGCTTCGGCAAGGTCGGCGCGCGTAAGTGTCTTTCCCCCCATGCGACCGTCCCATCAGTTCAAAAACCATAAATCGATACAGGTAAACGCAGAGCCTAAGTAATTGATCCGGCAAGGTCAAGGACCGAAACCGGACCGTTCGGCACTTACCAGCGAACGAGAACCGCGCCCCAGGTGAAGCCGCCGCCCATCGCTTCCAGGAGCACGAGATCACCCTTCTTGATGCGACCGTCGGCGACAGCCACCGAAAGCGCCAGCGGCACGGAAGCAGCCGAGGTGTTACCGTGCAAATCGACGGTGACCACCACCTTTTGCTCAGCAATCCCGAGCTTCTTGGCCGAAGCGTCAATAATGCGTTTATTGGCCTGATGCGGCACGAACCAGTCGAGGTCGTCGGCGGTTATGCCGGCCTGCGAAAACGTCGCCTCGATAACGTCGGTGATCATGCCGACGGCGTGCTTGAACACCTCGCGGCCTTCCATCCTGAGATGGCCGACCGTGCCGGTGGTCGAGGGACCGCCATCGACGAAAAGCTTGTCCTTGTGGGCGCCGTCGGAGCGCAGGCTCATCGCCAGCACGCCACGGTCGGCAATGCCGCCGGTGCCCTCATCCGCTTCCAGCACCAGCGCGCCGGCGCCGTCGCCGAACAAGACGCAGGTCGAGCGGTCGCTCCAGTCGAGGATGCGCGAAAAGGTCTCCGCGCCGATCACCAGCACGCGCTTGGCGAGGCCGCCTCTGATGTAGAGGTCGGCGGTGGTCACCGCATAGACGAAGCCCGAGCACACCGCCTGCAGGTCAAAGGCAAAGCCGTGATGCATGCCGAGCCGGTTCTGGATCTCGACGGCGGTCGCCGGAAAGGTGTTGTTGGGCGTCGAGGTCGCCAGCACGATCAGGTCGATGTCGGCAGGCGTAAGACCAGCATTGTCGAGCGCTGCGCGCGCCGCCGCCTCGCCCAGGGATGCCGTCGTCTCGTCATCGGCGGCGATATGGCGCTGGCGGATGCCGGTGCGCTGGGCGATCCACTCGTCCGAGGTCTCGACCATGCCTTCGAAATCGGCATTCTTCATGATGCGGCGGGGCAGCGCAGCACCGGTGCCGCGCACGACTGATCTGATCAAAGCTCTTTCCTATTCCTTTTCGTCGACGGTGGCGTCGGATTTCCTGCTTGCCTGGGCATGCGGGTTGCGCGCATGGAACAGGTCGAGATCGGCCTCGATGCGGTCGATCAGATTGTTGCGCACCATATCGTAGCCAAGCTCGATCGCTGCCGCGAAACCGTCCGAATCGGCGCCGCCATGGCTCTTTACCACGATGCCGTTCAGACCCAGGAAAACGCCGCCATTGGAGCGGCCCGGATCGAGCTTTTCGCGCAGGCGGTCAAAAGCGCCCTTGGCGAAGACATAGCCGATCCTGGCCATCAGCGTGCGGTTCATCGCGGCGCGCAGATAGCCTGAGATCTGGCGCACAGTGCCTTCTGCCGTCTTGAGCGCGATGTTGCCGGCAAATCCTTCGGTGACGACCACGTCGACCGTGCCCTTGCCGATGTCGTCACCCTCGACGAAGCCATGATAATTCATCGAGGCCATGTTGGCCTCGCGCAGCATGCGCCCGGCTTCCTTGACCTCTTCCTGTCCCTTGATCTCCTCGACGCCGACATTGAGCAGGCCGACTTTCGGCCGGTCGATGCCGAACACCGAGCGCGCCATGCCGGTGCCGAGAATGGCAAAGTCGATCAGCTGGTGCGCATCGGCGCCGATGGTGGCGCCGACATCCAGCACCACGCTCTCGCCGCGCATCGTGGGCCAGATCGCCGCGATCGCCGGACGGTCGATGGTCGCCATCGTGCGCAGGCAGAATTTCGACATCGCCATCAGCGCGCCGGTATTGCCGGCCGAAATGCAGGCCTGCGCGCTGCCACTCTTGACTGCTTCGACAGCCTTCCACATCGACGACTTCCAGCGGCCGTGGCGCAGCGCCTGGCTCGGCTTGTCGTCCATCCTGACCGCGACTTCGCAATGGTGGAACTCGCTGACCTCGGCCAGTTTGGGGAATTTGGCGAGTTCGGGGCGCACCAATTCCTCGCGCCCATAGATGACGAAGCGGATGTCGGGACGCCTGACGGCGACCGTCATGAGTGCCGGGATGACCACGTTTGGCCCGTGATCGCCACCCATGGCATCGATGGAAATCCTGATCACGCGGTCTTTATCTCACTAGCTTGGGCCAGGGCACATGGCCCGCGAAAGAAATACTAAACTCGCGAAATTCGGGGGCTCGCGAAGGTTCGGCGAAAATAGCGGTTTTGGGCTGCCGCACAACCGGCTTTTCTCCGATCGCTTTGTGTTTTAGGATTTTCCAAGCAAGGATCGCAGCTTTTGCTGGAATTCATTCTCGACGGACTCGTTCGGGCCGGCGGCATCGAGCGAGGCGCCTGCCTTGCGCGGATAAGGATCGATCGCCAGCCCGAAGAACTGTTCGGCGAGCGCGCCGACGTCGATCGTGTCGCCGGAGAATGTTTCCGGGCCGTCTGGCCCGTCGGCGTCGAGCAGGATCTCGCCGCCGCCTTCGAAACCTTGCCGTCCGAGTTTGGATTGTTCGGGCAGGAACAGCGCCTCGACCTCTTCGTCGATATGGGCCGCGACCGGCTCAAGGGTGACGATGCAGGCCTGGGTGATATCAGCCTCGACGCGGCCGCTGACCTTGACGCCATTGCGCTTCCACGGCGCCACCAAAAGCTCAGCACGGTAGTTTTCGACAGAAAGCAGCTCGTGCTCGCGCGCAAGCGTTGCGCGCTGCGCGGCGTCGGCGTCGATCACCACCTGCAAACCTTTGTGCGGCAGGCGGCCGACATTGGCCGCGAATGAGACCGGGCTAGGCGTGTCCACATGTTTCATCTTGGTCTCCCCTCCTCACTCCGCTTTCGCGACGGGAAACGCCACGGCACCGGAAACGATCGATTCGGACGGCTGTGCTTCAAGCTGCCTTGCGGCATCGATTACATAGGACGCCAGCGGCAAGGCTTGCGGCCAGGGGCCGGCATCGGGTCTGACATTGCGCGCCAGGGCGGCAGCAAGCGCGTCGCGATCGCTGCGTTCCAGCGCGTCGTCATAGGCGGCGGTACGGCCGTAGAACATTTTGGCCAGCCTCTTCATGCGCTTGGGCACGCCGACATCGCCAACGCCCAGTTCCCGCAGCGAATGCTCCACATCGAGAAAGAACTCGTCGATCAGCACCTGCGCGACCTCATGCGCGACGCCCTCTTCGCCGCGCAGCCGGTGCTGAAACAGGAACATATGCAGCGACAGCATCTCGAAACGGCCGAGCGGCGTATCCGGCACATTCCAGTGGGAATAAAACACGGTCTGCCGCGCCGCCGCCACGATTTGTGCGTAAAGCGCCTCGGTGATAGCGCGGTTGGCGTTGCGTTCGCGGCCAAAAAGGCGCTGGAACATTGAGGGTGGTCTCCTGGGGACCGATTGTTTGAATGGGCCTTGTTGCATCGGCAAGCAAGCTGGTTTACCGGTTTTGCCGCCCAGCGCAAGTTGCGGCCAGCTAATGGAGTTGTTGTTGCGCGCGCTGAAATTCAAGTCGACTTTTCTGCCTGGGGCCACCGCCGCGGTTTCGCTGGTGCTGGTGGCTTCCGCGCTGTCGGGCTGCAATTCGTCCAAGATGTTCGGCGACCTTAACCCTAGCGAGACGCTGACGCAGGGCTATGTTATCGACCAGCAGGCGGTCGATTCGGTGCCGGTGGGCTCCAGCCGCGAACAGGTGCTTCTGGCGCTCGGCACGCCATCGACGAAAGCCACCTTCGACAATGAGGCGTTCTATTACATTTCGCAGACGCGCAAGCGCTATGTCGCTTTCGACAAGCCGCGCCTGGTCGACCAGAAAGTGCTCGCGGTCTATTTTGGCGAGGACGGGCGCGTCACCCAGATTGCCAATTACGGTCTGAAGGACGGCAAGATTTTCGACTTCATCTCGCGCACCACGCCGACCGGCGGCAAGGACCAGAACTTCCTCAGCCAGATCATCAAAGGCGCCAGCAAGCTGGCGCCCCCCATTCCTGGCGGCGGCGCCTAAGAAGCGACCGCCTTCCTCAGATTTTTGCTTCCCCCGAAGCGACACCATCTCAGGCGACCAAAAGCCCGCGGGAGCGATCCTGCGGGCTTTTGTTTTGAGGTTATGCGGCCGCAACACCCGTCGCGCTTTGCCGCGCGTGGCCTGTTCGGCCGCCGGGCTCCAGCGAGGCGCGGTGCACAGCCGCACTCTGCCGCGCTTCCGAAGGCGTCATGCCGAAATGCCGGCGGAAGGCGTGGTTGAAGGTCGAGAGATCGCCGAAGCCGGCGTCGAAGGCGATGGCGCCGATGGTGCGGTGTGCCAGGCGCAGGTCGGATAGCTTGCTGCAAACCAGCGCCAGCCGCCGGCCAAGCACGAACTGCGACAGCGAGGTACCCTCACCCTCGAACAGCTTTCTGATATAGCGCGCGCTGACGCGGTGGCGCCCGGCCAGCGCGTCGGACCCGACATCGCCGGAAGCCAGATTGCTTTCGATATCGGCTTTGATGGCGCGCAGCCGCGCGGCGCGTATGCCGCGACCTGCGGCGACCTCGGTGGCGTCCTGCGTTGCCCCAACCACGACCGCGACAAGGTCCTGTATGTGCTTGGCGGCAAGCCAGCGCAATTCGGATGCGGCCAGGTTCGGCTCCTGCATCAGCAGACGGACATAGCTGGTCAGCAGCAAGAACTTTTCGCCCACGCATGACATCGGCGTCATCAGGGCGGCATCCGCATTCGCAGCCATGGGCCCGAGCGCTGCCTTGGGGATGGTGATGAAGAGATGATGCGACATCGCCCGTTCGATCACATGCGGATCAGAGGAGGACAGAAGGATTGCCTGGCCGGCCTCGATGCTGGCCTCGCGGCCGAGATGCGAGAAGGTGGCAGCGCCCTCCAGACACATGAAGAAAATGTAGTCATCGGTCCCCTTGGCCATGGCGCTGGAACGGATGGTGCGGAAGGCGGTGGTCCTCGAATCGGCAATGCCGACGCCCGGTAGCCGCAGGATGGTCGCGTCGACGGAGAGCTTTTCCTCCGTGACGTTAAAATCCATGTCGGTCACCATCCGGCGCAACAGATCGCAATAGACGTTTCGCCATTCCGCTCGCGGCCACATGGCGGTCGAAAAGCGCGCATGCGCAAACTCGGGGGGTCGAATAGTCATGGGGTACTCCCAAGCGATTGTCTTCATTTCACTGTCGTTCGTAGTCGAGGCTCGTTCCATGAACGGCCTCTCATTCGACGGCGGCAATCGGGGGGCAGTGGATGGCTACAATGATTTGCGCACTTGGACAAAAGACTATTTACGAAGCTATGGATGAGCTTTGTTCATTCATGCTAAGGAACCCATGGCGGGATCGGGCAACGGCAAATGACAAGACGGCTTCCACAACTGGAATCCATTCGTGCTTTCGAGGTCATTGCCCGGCTGGGCAGCTTCAAGCGCGCCGGCGATGAGCTGAATGTTACGCCAAGCGCGCTCAGCCACCGCATCGCCGATCTCGAAGCCGATCTCGGCGTGCTTCTGTTCACCCGCCATGTCCGCCGCGTCGAACTCACGCTTGAAGGCGAAAGATTGTCCGCGGGCGTGCGACGCGCACTGCTGGAAATCCAGAGCACGATCGCGAGTGTCGCGCGCAACGAGCGCACGAGGCTGAGGGTCACCGCCATTCCTTCGCATGCCGTGCGCTGGCTGGCCCCGCGTCTGCACAGGTTTCGCAAAAAGCATCCCGAAACAGAGATCGACATCAATGCGGATCTTGCAGTCGTCGACCTTTCGCAGCGAACAGTCGACATCGCATTGCGCTTCGGCGGCGGACACTATCCGGCCGTCGAGACCGAATGGCTGATGGCAGATGCGATCTTTCCTGTCGTCAGTCCCGACTATCTCGCCGCCAACGGCCCGGTCAGAGACCAGCACGATGTGCTGCGACTGTTCCGCATCCTCGACACGACGGCCGAAAATGACGAGAGTGGCGCCAATTGGCGCCACTGGTTCGAGAGAAACAATCTGCCGCTGGATACGGTTGGCGACGGCATGAATCTGAATGGCACCTTGTTGGCGGTCGAAGCGGCGGCGAGCGGTCTGGGCGTCGCCATCGCGAGGAAGTCGCTGGTCGAGAGCGATTTGCGCACCGGCAGGCTCGTCCGCCTCCTGACGACGGACATACCGACGAACTGGAACCACTACGTCGTCGTCCACCCGTCCATCTCCGCCTGGGAGCCTGCCAGATCGTTCATCAACTGGCTGAAGGCGGAAGCCGGCGACAACACCGGCGACGGTTGACCTCGGCGGCCGTCTAGGAGCTCTCATCACATCGTATCGGCCATTTGCTCATCCTTGCGGCCCGACTGGTTTGCGGTCTTGGCGGCAAGCGCTGCCGCCATCTGGCTCTCCAGCTCGCGCAGCTTGGCGTCGAGTGTCGCCATGCCGCCCCAGGCGAATGTCGCGCGGTACAGCGGTGCGATCTCGGGCGTCAGGAATTCGACCAGGGTTTCGTCCTCGACCCAGACCTTGAGCACCTTGAACAGGCGGGCATCGATCAGCCCGCTATGCCAGCCCATGCGGGCGGCAATGCCCTGGATGGTTTCGGTCGAATTGGGCGTGCTGAGCAGCACATGCGAGCCGGAGCGCAGGCGCATGTTCGGGTCGAAGCCGATGCCGAGCGGCGCTTGCTGGTCCAGAACCGTGCCGCACGGCAGGATTTCGATCAGCGAGCCGAAATCGTCGCCGAGGCAGACAAACCATGCGCCCTCAGGAAATGGCGGCGACGGCGCACGAACCGCGGTGGCGACAAGCATTTCGGCAAGGACGCTGGCGACGGCCTGCGGATCGCGGGCGTTGAATGAAGCGTGATGCAGCATGGCAATACTCCTGTTTTCAACGGCGGCGGCCGGCAGAAGTGCCGACCCATGCCGCGGCGTTCCGCAAAAACTGAATCACCGGCTGAGCGTCAGGATGACCGCGGCAAACAGGCAGGCGTATTCGGCCAGTCCAAGCACAAGGCGCAAATTGTGGTTGGCCGCCCAGCTGTCGCGCGTCTGCGCCCAATCATCGGGGATGGTCACCGGCGTCCAGCTCTGCACCTGTTTGTTGAGCGGCACCTGACGGCTGACGGTGAAGCCAATGTCGATCACCACCAGCGCCGCGGCGACGATGGTCAGGATGCGCGGCAGGCCGGCATCGACCGCAAACATCGCCATCGCCGCGATCAGCACCAGCGTCGTCAGCCTGACTAACGGCATCACGCGGGTAAACGTCCGGTCGCGCATCTGATGCATGGCCATGTACTGGCCGGCGGTAAGATCATCGATGCGAAAATCGTGGATTACACCCGAGACGTAGATGCCGGCAATAATTCCAGCCAGCGCAAGCGAAGCCGCCATCAAGAAAATGTCCATGTCTTTTCCCTGCCCGAATGTCGTTTCCCTGGCCAAAATCGCCGCAGAGGCGAGCCCGACACCGCGTCGATCGCAATGTCCTGGCCAATGGCCGGGGTATTAAAGCAGGCGAACGGTCCGGGCTTGGGTAGGATGGAACGATGTTTTGGGCAATGCGGCCCTCCGATTGCGTCGGAAACATCAAGTGCCGTGAGATCGAAGCCTATCAGCAAACCTTGACGCGTACTTGCCAGCGACCGGTCAAATTCGTATCAGACCGTGCTGGCCAATGGCGCATCACGCTGAATTGGGAGGAGCATCCGTGCCGGAAAAAACCCGGACAAAACCGACAGGCTGGATGGCGACCGGAACGGCTGACGGCCAGGTGGTCACGCCTGACTGGATACCCATCGAGCCGGTGGCGATCGATGGCGTGAGGGTCAAGGAGATCAGGCCGGTCGCAACCTCCACTGGCTATCTGACCGAGATCTTTCGCGAGGAGTGGGAGCTCGATTCGGAGCCGGTCGGCCAGGTCTTCCAACGGACCTTGTATGCCGGCGCGGTGACTGGCTGGCATGCACACGCGGTGACCACCGACCGGCTGTTCTGCTGCGTCGGCAGCGTTCGCATTTCGCTGTTTGACGGACGCAAGGCCTCGCCGACCTTCGGCGCCGTCTGGCACAAGATTATCGGCCCGTTGCGCCCGGCGGTCGTCATCATTCCACCCGGAATATGGCACGGTGTTGTTTCGCTCGGAGCGGAGACGGCGGTGCTGCTCAACCTCGTCGACAAGGCCTATGCCTACGATCAGCCCGACCATTGGCGCCTGCCGCCAGACACTGACCACATTCCCTACAGACTGGTGTAGCGTGGAAGCATCGGCGCAGCGCGATCAGGCCGGCGGCGAACCGCTGGTCTCGATCGTGATCGCGACGCACAACCGGCCGGCAGCACTGCGGCAGGCATTGACCAGCGTCATGCGCCAGACGTTGCAAGGCTGGGAAGCCTTGGTCATCGGCGACGATTGCAGGCCGGATACGGCGGCCGTTGTCGCTGAATTTGACGATGCCCGCATCGTCTACATCGATCTTCCTGTCAATTTCGGCGAACAGTCCGGTCCCAACAATATCGGCTTTGCCAGGGCGCGTGGCCGCTTCGTCGCCTTGCTCAACCACGACGATCTGTGGTTTCCCGACCATTTGGCGGCGATGACCGGCTGGATCGACGCCTCGGGCGCCGACGTGGTGCTGGCGCGCGGTGCCGTCATCCAGCCGCCGTCGGCGGCCGGCAATCCTGTCAATTCGATCTTCGGGATCGGCAAGGATGGTTTTTACGACCCCGTCACGACGGAAGGATTTGGCTCGGCACACATGTTTCGCCGCGCTTCGTTCAGCCTGCTCGGACCTTGGCGACCCGCCAGCCAGTGCTTTTGCGAAAGCTCGCAGGACTGGCTGTTTCGGGCATGGCGAAAGGGCGCGGTGATCGCGACGATGCCGCACCTCACGGTGATCAAGTTGCATTCCGGCATACGCAAGGGTTCCTATCTCGGCGACAATGCGCAGGAACAGAAGGATCTTCTGGATGCCATGCAGACGCCAGACGCCTTGCGCGTGAAAATCCTTGGCTGCGCGGGCGAACCCATTCGCCTGGCGGCATCGAGTTATCTCAGGCGCAGGCTGATGGCGGCTCTTGGCATCCATCCCCGCGCCCGCGCCTTCCGCCGCAAGTATAAGCGTGGCGCCTTCCTTGCCAAGCTGCGGCGCCTGCGTGGCCTGGCGCCGATGCCTGAGCGCGAACCTGGCGTGAGCGAATTGCTCGATCGCTACAGCAAGCGCGGCGATGCCGGCACCGAGCCGGATGAGGGTTGACTGCCACCAGCGTAAATCTCAAACCAAAACCCGCGGGATCGCTCCCGCGGGTTTGTTCCTGAAGCAGTGGCGTTGCCTTAGCCGTGCGCGAGCACGGCCAGCAGCAGAAGCGCCACGATGTTGGTAATCTTGATTGCCGGGTTGACCGCCGGGCCGGCGGTGTCCTTGTAGGGATCGCCAACCGTGTCGCCGGTGACCGAAGCCTTGTGCGCTTCGGAGCCCTTGAGGTGCTTGACGCCGTCCTTGTCGACAAAACCGTCCTCGAACGACTTCTTGGCATTGTCCCAGGCGCCGCCGCCCGAAGTCATCGAGATGGCGACGAACAGGCCGTTGACGATGACGCCGAGCAACGAGGCGCCGAGTGCCGCAAAGGCGGACGCCTTGGAGCCCGAGATCAGCTGCACGCCGAAATAGACGACGAGCGGCGCCAGCACCGGCAGCAGCGAGGGGATGATCATTTCCCGGATCGCCGCCTTGGTCAGAAGGTCGACGGCGCGCGCATAGTTCGGCTTGGAGGTGCCGGCCATGATGCCCGGATCCTCGCGGAACTGCTTGCGCACTTCCTCGACGATGGCGCCGGCCGCACGGCCGACGGCCGTCATGGCGATGCCGCCGAACAGATACGGGATCAGACCGCCGAAGATCAGGCCGGCGACGACGTAGGGATTGGAGAGGTCGAAGGAGACATCGCCCATGCCCTGGAAGTACGGATATTTGTCGCCATTGGCGGCAAAGAACTTCAAATCGTTCGAATAGGCCGCAAACAGCACCAGCGCGCCGAGGCCGGCCGAACCGATGGCATAGCCCTTGGTCACCGCCTTGGTGGTGTTGCCGACCGCGTCGAGCGCGTCGGTGGAGTGGCGCACTTCCTTGGGCAGGCCGGCCATTTCGGCAATGCCGCCGGCATTGTCGGTGACCGGGCCGAAGGCGTCGAGGGCGACGATCATGCCGGCAAGGCCGAGCATGGTGGTGACCGCGATCGCCGTGCCGAACAGGCCGGCGAGCTGGTAGGTCGAGATGATGCCGCCGACGATGACGATTGCCGGCAGTGCGGTCGATTCGAGCGACACCGCAAGTCCCTGGATGACGTTGGTGCCGTGACCGGTCACCGAGGCCTGGGCGATGGAGTTCACCGGGCGCTTGTTGGTGCCGGTATAGTATTCGGTGATCACCACGATAAGACCGGTCACAACGAGACCGATCAGGCCGCAGATGAACAGGTTCTTGCCGATGATTGTCATGCCGGCGACGGTGCCGACCTCGCCCCAGCCGACAGTTGCCGAGGTAGCGACGCCGAGACCGACGATCGACAGCAGGCCGGTGACGATCAGGCCTTTGTAGAGGGCGCCCATGATCGAGCCGTTGGAACCGAGCTTGACGAAGAAGGTGCCGACGATCGAGGTCAGGATGCAGGCACCGCAGATCGCGAGCGGATAGAGCATCGCCGCACCCAGAGCGGCGGTTCCGCCGAAGAAGATGGCAGCCAGCACCATGGTGGCAACGACGGTCACCGCATAGGTCTCGAAGAGGTCGGCGGCCATGCCGGCGCAATCACCGACATTATCGCCGACATTGTCGGCGATGGTGGCCGGGTTGCGCGGATCGTCTTCGGGAATACCGGCTTCGACCTTGCCCACGAGATCGCCGCCGACGTCGGCGCCCTTGGTGAAGATGCCGCCGCCCAGACGGGCGAAGATCGAGATCAGCGAAGCGCCGAAGCCGAGCGAAACCAGCGCATCGATGACGATGCGGTCATTGGGCTGCAGGCCCATCGGGCCGGTCAGGATATAGTAGTAAATCGACACGCCGAGCAGCGCGAGGCCAGCCACCAGCATACCGGTGATGGCGCCCGACTTGAAGGCGATGTCGAGACCGGCGGCGAGGCTGTTGGACGCCGCCTGCGCGGTGCGCACATTGGCGCGCACCGAGACGTGCATGCCGATGAAACCGGCGGCGCCAGAGAGCACGGCGCCGATCAGGAAGCCGACCGCGGCGGTGATCGAGAGCAGCCACCAGGCGAGCACAAGCACGACCACGCCGACGATGGCAATGGTGGTGTACTGGCGCGCCAGATAGGCTTGCGCGCCTTCGCGGATGGCGGCGGAGATTTCCTGCATGCGTGCGTTGCCCTGATCGGCTGCAAGAACCGATCGTGTCGCCCAGATGGCGTAAAGGATTGAAAGCAAGCCGCAGGCGATGACGGCAGAAATGATGGTCATTGCCGAATTTTCCTCGATTGATGGCCCAAAAGAACCCCTCCCTGGGCCGTTGGTGCGGGGAGCGGATAAAGCCTAGGCGGAATCCGTCCTTCGCAGCGGTGTATGCGAAACAGGGCTCGGAACGTCAAGATATTGTTCGGTTTTTGCCCCGCTTTCAGCCAAAAGTTTAGGCCAGAACATTCCCGTGGCCGATGCCTTGCTATTAGATCGGTTGAAATGACGCTGCGTCAGTCACTGCTTGCCCGCAGTCCAGCGAAGGTCAATCGCCAGTCTCCTGCCCCATCTTGCGCGCCGTGTAGCGTTCGATCGCCGAAAGGCCGTCATAGATCAGCACCGCAAGGGCAGCGACGATCAGGCCGCCTTGCAGGACGAAGGCGAGATTGTTGGACAGCAGGCCGGCGATGATCACCTCGCCCAGCGTCTTGGCGGCAACCGTCGAGCCGATCGTCGCCGTGGCCAGGCTGATCACCACCGACAGCCTTATTCCGCCCAGAATGATCGGCGCGCTCAGCGGCAATTCGACCTTGACCAGTCTTTGCCAGCCCGTCATGCCGGCGCCGCGCGCGGCCTCCATGATGTTGCCCGGCAGCGTTGTGAGGCCGGTCAGCGCGTTCTCGAAGATCGGCAGCAGGCCGTAGAGAAACAGCGCAATCAGCGTCGGCTTCTCGCCGAAACCGACGGCGGGCACCGCCAGCGCCAGCACCGCCACCGGCGGAAAGGTCTGGCCGATATTGACCAGGCTGCGCGACAGCGGCAGGAATTCGGCGCCCGCCGGCCTGGTCACCAGGATGGCAAGCGCCACGGCAACGATGGTTGCGGCGACGGTAGCGATCAGCACGGTCCTGAGATGCAGCAGGGTCAGCGTCAGCAGGCTGCCCTGATTGTAGATCGCCGGCGCATTGTTTTCGGTCAGCGGCTTCAACAGCGGCTCGAACCAGCCGGGATTGGTGACGAAGGCTATGAGAAGCACCACCAGGGCAAGCCTGAGCAGCGAAGGCAGCCAGGCTTTTAGACCGGCCCCTTTCATGCCGGCCTCGCCGCGCGCTTCACCAGCCCGTCGACGGTGACCCGGCCGAGCGGCTTGCCGTCTTCGCCCTTGACCGGCAGCGCCGGCCGGCCCGACCACAGAAGCTCGGCCAGCGCGTCGCGCTGGCTGGCGTCGCCTGGGATCGCCTCGCCTTCGGCAGTCCCCTTTTCCACGGCGTCGCGCACGCGGCCGAGCGACAAGAGCCGGAACGGCTTTTCGCTGGCGCCGACCAGGGTTTCGACGAAGGCGTTCGCCGGCCGCGCCAGGATCTCTTCCGGCTTGGCGTATTGCACCAGCTTTCCGGCATCCATGACGGCGATCTTGTCGCCCATGTGGACCGCCTCCTCCATGTCGTGGGTAACGAGGATGATGGTGGTGCCGAAGCGCTTCTGGATTGCCAGCAGGTCCTCCTGCGCCTTGGTGCGGATGATCGGGTCGAGTGCGCCGAACGGCTCGTCCATCAGAAGCACATTGGGCTCGGCGGCGAGCGCGCGGGCGACGCCGACACGCTGCTGTTGCCCGCCGGACAGTTCGTGCGGGTAGCGCGGGCCATAGGCCTCGGGGTCGAGCTGGTAGAGTGTCATCAACTCATCGACGCGGGCCTTGATGCGGTCCTTGTCCCAGCCCAGCAGGACCGGCACGGTGGCGATGTTCTGCGCAACGGTGCGGTGCGGGAACAGGCCGTGGCCCTGGATAGCGTAGCCGATGCTGCGGCGCAGCTCGTAGCCGGGCAGCGTGCGGTTGTCGTTGCCGTCGAGCTTGATGACGCCGGCGGTCGGCTCGACCAGCCGGTTGATCATTCGCAGCAGCGTCGTCTTGCCGGAACCGGAGGTACCGACAATGACGCAAACCGTACGCGGCCGGACGACCATGGACACGTCGTCGACCACGGTCGTCGCGTCATAGCGCTTGGTAATGCCTTCGATCTCGATCATGCCGTTTCAACCCTGCGCCTGGTGGCGGTCATTTCGATTACTGCGTCGAGGATGATGGCCGCGGCAAAAGCCAGCGCCACCGTCGGCACGGCGCCCAGCAGCACCAGGTCCATCGCCGTCTGGCCAACGCCCTGAAACACAAACACACCGAAGCCGCCGCCGCCGATGAGTGCTGCGATGGTGGCCAGGCCGATGTTCTGCACCAGCACGATGCGGATGCCGGTGAGGATCACCGGAAAGGCCAACGGAAACTCGACGCCGAACAGGCGCTGGCCATCGGTCATGCCCATGCCGCGCGCTGCATCATCGGCCGCGCGGGGTACGCCGGCAAGCCCGACCACGGTGTTGGCCACCACCGGCAGCAGCGAATAGAGGAACAAGGCAACGAAGGCGGGCGCGGTGCCGATGCCTCTGATACCGAGCGCTGCGGCACCCGGAACATGGGTGGCGACCCAGCCGAGCGGTGCGATCAGCAGGCCGAACAGCGCGATCGAGGGTATGGTCTGGACGATGTTGAGCACGTTGAGCACACCGGCGCGCAACCGTTCGACGCGATGGCATAGAATGCCGAGCGGCAGGCCGACGATCACCGCCGCCGCCAGCGACCCCAGCGCCAGTGTGATGTGCTTGGAGCCTTCGGCCCAGAAACTATCGGCGCGGTTTGCATATTCCTTGAGGATCGACAGGCTGTCCCACTGCCCCGATATCAGCAACAAGCCGATGGCCAGCGCCGCGACGACGAGCACGCCGACGCGGGCCGGTGGCGACAGGTTGAGCCTGGTCAGCACGTCGGCGAGCAACAATGTGAAGGCAAAGATCAACAGCCAGAACCCGGAAGCCGGCGAGATGCGGGCGAAGGTGTTGCCGGCCGGCATCAGGAAGGTGCCGGCGACACCGATCAGGATGGCAAGGGCGGCGAGCGCCACGACGCTTGCGGCCAGGCGCAGGCCAAGCGGGGTTTTCAGCAAGGCAACAATTGCGGCCACGACGACGACTGCCAGCAGCAGCGGCCCGATCGTTGCGGGCAACGCCTCCAGCATCGAGCGCGCCTGACCGGGAACGATACGATTGGCGCGGAAGGTGGCGAACGGGGCCAGAAACGCCGCATAGGCAACGATCGCCGCGATAACCATGCCGAGCTTGTCGAAACGCAGGGTCATGGATGCCCCTCATGAGGAGCGATTTTCCACGTTGCGCAGACTACGCTGGTGATCGGCGAAAGCCGACGCGAAATCCGATCTCCCCCTTTGCGGGGGAGATGGCCGGCAGGCCAGAGGGGGGTGTGAAGGATCGCCAGCTTTCGAGCGTCGGCTTGTTCAGAAGCAACCCTGTCGAGGCACGCACCTGCTACCGGTTGTGAGGTCGGCGGGACAGCACCCCCCTCTGTCCTGCCGGACATCTCCCGCGCAAGGGGGGAGATCAGCAGCTTCCAGAGAGGGGTGTCTCGCACCAGCGTCACGATCAGCTATGCGCTGACTACTTCAAAAACCCGTTCTTCTTCAAAAAGTCCTCGGCGACACCCTTGACCGGCTCGCCGCCGACCTGGACGCGGCCGTTGAGTTCCTGCAGCGTGACGAGGTCGAGCTTGGCGAACACCGGCTTCAACAGCGTCTCGATCTCCGGATGCTCTTTCAGCACCGCTTCGCGGATGATCGGCGCCGGCTGGTAGACCGGCTGCACGCCCTTGTCGTCGGCGAGCACGACCAGGCCGGACGGCGCGATGCCGCCGTCGGTGCCGTAGACCATGGCGGCGTTGGCGCCGTTGGTCTGGTTGGCGGCAGCACCTATTGTCGCGGCGGTGTCGCCGCCCGAAAGCGCGATCAACTGCTCGGGCTTCAGCGTGAAGCCGTAAGTGGTCTGGAACGCCGGCAGGGCTGCCGCCGAATTGACGAACTCAGCCGACGCCGCCAAAACCACCGTGCCGCCGCCGGCGACGTATTTGCCGAAGTCGGTCAGGGTCGCCAGCTTGTTGGTCTCGGCAACCTCCTTGCGCAGCGCGATCGCCCAGGTGTTGTTGGCCGGTGACGGCGACAGCCAGACGATCTTGTTGGCGTCATAGTCGAGCTTCTTGGCGGTCTCATAGGCCTTGGCGGCATCCTTCCAGACCGGATCGTCGGCCTTCTCGAAGAAGAAAGCGGCATTGCCGGTGTACTCGGGATAGATGTCGATCTCGCCGGCAGTGATCGCCTTGCGTACGACCGGCGTGCCGCCGAGCTGGATGCGGTCGGTGGTCTTGATGTTGTTGGCGTTGAGCACAAGCTGGATGATGTTGCCGAGGACGCCGCCCTCGGTGTCGATCTTCGAGGAGACGACCACCTGGGCATTGGCGGAGGCGGCCGTGATGCCGAGCGCCAACGCCGCGCCGGCCAGAATCTTGACTGAAAACATTGTGAAAACCCCTTGCTTTGGACCGAAATGCGGTGGCCGCATATGAGCATGGCTTCAACGCCCCGTCGGGGCACACGGTTTCATAACAATGGGTAGAGACGCAATAATTTTGTGCGGTCGCCGCGATTTTGGCCGGCGCCATGCTGACCGGTCGTGCCAAGCCAAAGATAGAACCGGATCAGGCGCGGGCTTTGCGCGATCCGGTCAGTTTGAGCGCGCCAAGGGCGACGAAACACAGGGCGACGACCGGGAAAACCAGCCAGTTCAGCATCTCCCAGCCCCAGGCATTGTAGATGGCGCCCGACATTAGCGAGGCGAAGGCGACGGAGCCGAACAGGACGAAGTCGTGGAAGCCCTGCACCTTGCTCTTTTCGGACGGATGGTAGCTGTCGGCGACCATGGAGGTGGCGCCGATGAAGGCGAAATTCCAGCCGAGGCCAAGCAGGATCAGCGCCGTCCAGAACTGCCACAAATGCAGGCCGGACAATGCCACTGCGGCGCAGCCGATGAGCAGGACCAGGCCGGTTGCGACGATGCGTTCGGCGCTGAAGCGATGGATCAGCGATCCGGTGAAGAAGCTCGGTGCAAACATCGCCATCACATGCCAGGAAATGCCGAGCGTGGCGTCGTCCGTCGACAGGCCGCAGCCGACCATGGCCAGCGGCGCGCCGGTCATGACGAAACTCATCAGCGCATAGCTGCCGACGGCGCAAAACAGTGCCGCGACGAAACGCGGCCGGGTGACGATCTCGGACAGCGGCCGGGCGTCGCTGGACGCGACTTGCGCGTGGCCGGGAGCCTTGGCCGGGATGCGCAGGAATGACAGGATGATGGCGCCGGCCGCCGCCAGAACCGGAATGGCCACGAACGAGCCGGCAAACATCACCGGCGCCAGCAATTCGCGGGTGAAGATGACGATCTGCGGCCCGAGAATCGCGGTGATGACGCCGCCGGCCAGCACGAAGGAAATGGCGCGCGCCTTGAATTCGGGCGGAGCATTATCGGCGGCGGCGAAGCGGAACTGCTGGACGAAGGCGCCGCCGACGCCGATCACCAGCAGCGCGAAAGCGAACAGCCAGAAGCTGGCGTGGAACAGAGCCAACGTGGAGATGACGCCGCCAAGCGCGGTGACGATGGTGCCGGTCATGAAACCGCCGCGCTGGCCGAGCCAACGGATGATGGCCGCGGCCGGCAACGCGCCGAGCGCCACGCCGATGTTGAAGCCGGTGATTGGCGCCGTTGCCAGCGACTTATCGGGGCCAAGCAGATATTGCCCGGCCAGCCCGCCCATGGAAATTGCAATCGGCGCAGCCGAACCGATAATCGCCTGCGACGTCGCCAGGATGATCGCCGTGCGGCGCGCTTCCCTTGCTGCGCCGGCGACGGTGCGGGTCACAATGCGTCCTTGCCGCGCCCCTCGCCCCGCACCCGGCGCGACACACGGTCGAGCACGGCGTTGGTCAGCTTCGGCTCGTCTTCCTCGTAGAAGGCCTTGGCGATGTCGACATATTCCGAAACGATGACGGCCACCGGCACGTCGTCGCGCTTCATCAGTTCGTAGACGCCAGCGCGCAGGATGGCGCGCAACGTCGAATCGAGTCTGGACAGCGGCCAGTCTTCCGTCAGCGCCTGGCGTATGATCGGATCGATGGTCGTCTGGTTCTCGACGACGCCGGCCAGGATGGCGCGGAACCACTGCGCGTCGGCCTCGCGATAAAGCGCGCCGTCGACTTCCTTGCCGAGCCGGAACGCCTCGTATTCGGCGGTGATCTCGAAGACGCCGCTGCCGGCCACGTCCATCTGGTAAAGCGCCTGCACGGCGGCCAGACGGGCGGCGCCACGCTTATTGGCATGGCGTGTCGCGGGCTGGCCGGGCGAAGCGGGTTCGCTCACGATTGCGCTCCCAGCTTCTCCTTGACCGCGATCATGGTCAGCGCCGCGCGCGCGGCAAAGCCGCCCTTGTCGCCCTCCGAGCGCTTAGCGCGCGTCCAGGCCTGCGCGTCGTTCTCGGTGGTCAGGATGCCGTTGCCGATCGCAATCGCTTCCTGCACCGAGAGATCCATCAGCGCGCGGCTCGATTCATTGGCGACGATGTCGAAATGATAAGTGTCGCCACGAATGATGGTGCCGAGCGCGACAAAACCATCATAGTCCTTGCCGCCCTCGCCCATGCCGTCGAGCGCAAAAGTGATCACTGCTGGAATTTCCAGCGAACCGGGAACGGTGACGACGTCATAGGTCGCGCCGGCTTCGTCGAGCGCGCTCGTCGCGCCGTCGAGTAGCGCGTCGGCAAGATCGTCATGAAAGCGCGCCTCGATAATCAGAAGGTGGGCCTTCTTCTTCGGGCGAATGAACGCTTTGCCGTGTTGGGATGTGCCTGCCATGAATGTCTCCGGGGGTAGCCGGTGACTTAGGCCGAAGCCGGTTTGATCGCAAGCGGAAGATTGCTGGAGGCGAAGCGTAGCCTAGCGCGTCTTTGGGCTGGGCGTCGGTAGCGGGCACTCGCTGCAGAGGCTTTCAGCCCAGACGAGAACAGCTTCGTGATCCACTAAACGACCCGCGTCTACATCGGCCATTGCTTCGCGCGTAAGCCGCTTTTTCTGTTCGATTGTGAGTCTTGCGGCCATCAAAGCCCCTCTTTCGCCGCCTCGACTAGGCGCGCGGCGTAGCGGGCCATGGTGTCGATCTCGAGGTTGACCTTGTCGCCGACCTTGCGCTCGCCCCAAGTGGTCACGGTCAGCGAATGGTGGATCAACAGCACATCGAAACGGGCGCCTTCGACCTTGTTGACGGTGAGCGAGGTGCCGTCGAGTGCGACGGAGCCTTTTGGGGCAATGAATTTTGCCAGTTCGCGCGGCGCCTCCAGCGTGAAGCGAACGGCATCGCCTTCATCCTTCCGCTCGACGATTTCGGCCATGCCATCGACATGGCCGGAGACGATGTGGCCGCCAAGTTCGTCGCCGATCTTCAATGCCCGCTCGAGATTGACCTTGGTGCCTGATTTCCAGCCCGACGCCGTGGTCAGCCTGAGGGCCTCTTCCCAGGCTTCGACCTCGAACCAGCGTGCGTTGGACCCGCCATCTGGCAGCGCCGTCACCGTCAGGCAGACGCCGCCGCAGGAAATCGAGGCGCCAATAGCGATGGTCGCGGGATCATAGGCAGTGTCGATGCGCAGGCCGACGCCTTCGCTCAGCGGCTTAATGGCCGCGACAGTGCCGATATCGGTGACAATTCCGGTAAACATCGATGCTGATCCCTAGAGGTCCCTTATCCATTCCGCATGGACATCTTCCCCGAAGCGCATCTCGCGCAATTTGCGGAAGCCTGCCGGGATATGGTTGGCGTCGACGGGCGATACAATGCCGCCCTCGCCGATCGCTTCCGGTCCCTGGAACAGTACGATGCGGTCGACCAGTCCTTCGGCGAGGAAGGCGCTGGCCACCTTGGCGCCGCCTTCGACCAGAACGCTGGCCATGCCGAGCGCGCCGAGATCCTCGAGCAGCTCCGGCAAGGCAATGCCGCCTTCATGGGTTTCGGTGCCGATGAAGCGCACACCGGCACGCTCCAGCACCGACCGCCGCAGCGGGTCGGCCTCCAGGCTCGCGGCGATATAGAGCGGCACCCGGTCGATGCCGGAGACCAGCTTCGAGGCTTCGGGCAGCCTGATCTGGCGGTCGAGCACGATGCGCGCCGGCGAGCGGTTCTCCAGCCCCGGCAGCCGCACGGTGAGCGCGGGATCATCCTCCAGCGCCGTGCCGATGCCGACCAGTATGCCATCGGCTTCGGCGCGCATCAGATAGACTTCGCGGCGGGCGACATCGCCGGTGATCGCAACCTGGCCGGCGCCATGCCTGCCGATCTTGCCGTCGCTGGAAAGCGCAAGCTTCAGAGTCACTTCCGGGCGCTTTTTCAGGGATCGAATCAAATAGCCGGCCATCTGCTCGGCGGCTTCCTCGGCCAGCACCTTTTCGACCACTTCGATGCCGGCGGCGCGCAGGATGGCATAGCCTTTGCCGGAGACGCGCGGATCGGGATCGCTGGCGGCGCCGACGACCCGCGCCACTCCGGCATTGACCAGCGCGTTGGCGCAAGGCGGGGTGCGGCCATGGTGGGCGCAGGGCTCCAGCGTGACATAGGCGGTGGCGCCGCGCGCCAACTCGCCGGCTTCAGCCAGCGCCTCGGTCTCGGCATGCGGCCGGCCGCCAACAGCGGTGACCCCTGTGCCGACGATCATCGGGCCGGCGCCATCGTCGCGAACGATTATGGTGCCGACGGAAGGGTTGGTCGAGGTGCGGCCGGCATTTCTGCGCGAGAGCCTCACCGCCGCGGCCATGAAGCGGCGATCGAGGGCCTGCTGATCGGCCTTCCCTGACGTTTGGCTTGCCATGCTCAGCCGGCGTCCTCTTCGCTCTTCAGCTCGTCGCCCTTGAGCTCGTCGCCTTTGAGCTCACCCAGCACGTCATGGAAGTCCTTGGCCTCGCGGAAATTGCGATAGACCGAGGCGAAGCGGACATAGGCGACGTCGTCGAGCGACTTCAGCGCTTCCATGACGAGCCGGCCGACCTCGCCCGAGGCGATTTCAGTCTCGCCGGAGCTTTCGAGCTGGCGCACGATGCCGGTGACGGCGCGGTCGATGCGCTCGGGATCGACATTGCGCTTGCGCACCGCGATCTCCACCGAACGCAAGAGCTTGTCGCGGTCGAACGGCACCTTTCTGCCGGACTTCTTCACCACCACGAGGTCGCGCAACTGGACGCGCTCGAAAGTGGTGAAACGGCCACCGCAATCGGGACAGACGCGCCGCCGGCGGATCGCCGCGCCATCCTCGGCGGGGCGCGAATCCTTCACCTGCGTATCTTCGGACTGGCAATAGGGACAGCGCATGGAGAGCCTTCAGGTTGGCGATTCTGGCGGAACGATAGGCTTAGAGGTTTTTGCCGGGACGGCAAAGGTTCGGCAACGACCGCTCGCGCCCTCAGAGATAGCGAGGCGGGAGGAAAATTGCCAGCCGCGCCAGATATGTCAGGGGGCGACGTCCTTGGTCGGGAAGCCGCAGGACGTTCCGAGGTTGCGGTAGGCCTTGGTGAAGCCGTCCATAGGGATGCTGGCGACGGCTTGCTTGCCGAACGTCACGTCGAGCGAGATGACCTGGCGCATGGCCCGCAACAAAGCGAGACTGGTCTTGGCCTGGTTGTCGACGGTCCAGCTCGGGCGGCCGGCATCATTGGAATAGACGGTCGCGGAAACCTTGACGCCGGGGTCACCGAAGGTCGCGGCGATCTTCTTGCCGGTCGGCAGCTCCTTGTTGGCGACGGTGAACATGATCGCCGGATAGGCATCGGGCGGCAGGGCGTCGCCAGTCGAGATCGAAAGCGTCAGCGTGCCGGCATTGCCGTTGCCGTCGACAAAGGCTGTCGAGGCCGCACAGGTCTTGTGCGAATCCTGGCCGGTGTCGAGCGCATCGATGATCGTGGTCCACCTGCCAAAGGTGCTGGTGGCCGGGATATCCGTGCCCGGCTGCGTCTGCTCCTCGGCGATCGCGCACGACACAGTGAAGGTGGCAAGCAAGCCGAGGAAGGCCAGAACGGCAGGATGGAACATGCGCATCGTCAGATCTCCACAGGCCGCGCCGCCCGGACAGCAAGCGGCGCAGAGCGCGGGATAAAAGACGAAGCGCCGCTGGCGGTCAACCGAGATAGGGATAGAGCGGGAAACGATCGGTCAGCGCCACGACCTTGGCCTTCACGGCTGCTTCCACAGCCGCATTGCCTTCGTCGGAATTGGCGACCTTCAGCCCGTCCAGCACTTCGGCGATCAGCTTGCCGATCTCGCGGAACTCGGCCTGGCCGAAGCCGCGCGTGGTGCCGGCCGGCGTGCCCAGACGCACGCCAGAGGTGACGAAAGGCTTTTCCGGATCGAACGGGATGCCGTTCTTGTTGCAGGTGATGTTGGCGCGGCCGAGCGCTGCCTCGGCGCGCTTGCCGGTGGCGTTCTTGGGCCTGAGATCGACCAGCATCAGATGGTTGTCGGTGCCGCCGGAGACGATGTCGAGGCCGGTTTCCTTGAGGCTCGACGCCAGCGCCTTCGCGTTGGCGGCGACACTCTCGGCATAGAGCTTGAAGCTCGGCTTCAGCGCCTCGCCGAAGGCGACCGCCTTGGCGGCGATGACATGCATCAGCGGGCCGCCCTGCAGGCCGGGGAAAACCGCCGAGTTCATCTTCTTGGCGATGTCCTCGTCATTGCACAGGATCATGCCGCCGCGCGGGCCTCGCAACGATTTGTGCGTGGTCGTGGTCACGACATGGGCGTGCGGCAGCGGTGACGGATGCACGCCGCCGGCAACCAGGCCGGCGATATGGGCCATGTCGACCATCAGATAGGCGCCGACCGCATCGGCGATCTCGCGAAAGCGCTTCCAGTCCCAGATGCGCGAATAGGCGGTGCCGCCGGCCAGGATCAGCTTCGGCTTGGTCTCATGCGCGGTCTTTTCGATCGCATCCATGTCGAGCAGATGGTCGTCCTTGCGCACGCCATAGGAAACGACCTTGAACCATTTGCCGCTCATATTGACGGGCGAGCCGTGCGTCAGGTGGCCGCCGGAGTTCAGGTCGAGGCCCATGAAGGTATCGCCCGGCTGCAGCAGCGCCAGGAAGACCGCCTGGTTCATCTGGCTGCCGGAATTCGGCTGGACATTGGCGAAGTTGCAGCCGAACAGCTTTTTGGCGCGCTCGATAGCGAGTTCCTCGGCGACGTCGACGAACTGGCAGCCGCCATAATAGCGCTTGCCCGGATAACCCTCGGCGTATTTGTTGGTCATGATCGAGCCCTGCGCCTCGAGCACGGCGCGCGAAACGATGTTTTCCGAGGCGATCAGCTCGATCTCGTGACGCTGGCGGCCAAGCTCGTTGCGGATCGAGCCGAAGATCTCCGGATCGGCATCTTCCAGCGTGGTTTCGAAGAAGGATTCGAATTTGTTCGACGCTGCCGCTGCAGTTGCCATGGCCTGAAATCCTTCGGTTCGGGGCATTTATCTATGCATATCGTTGCCCCGAAACCGCTGCACGGTTCCGGGCGACATGCATTGCCGCGCCATTAACACAGTTGTTTTCGCCTCGCCACGTTTGCAGCGCGAAATTTGCTGGCCGGATTGCGCCAGAGCGGCCCTGAACCGCTATTTTCGCTCCTGCCGCCCCTGCAGCAAGGCTTCGGTGAGCGTGATCTCGGTAAACAGCGCCCGCGCCGTATGGTCGTTGATCGCGCCGCTGCTTAACATGTCGCGCACGGCGATGCGCTCGGCCTCGATGCCGGCAAGCCGCATTTCGAGCTCCAGCCGCCCGGCTTCGCGGGCCTCCGCCCGGGCGTCGTCGGCCTCGTCCGAGGTGGCGATGCGGCGCCGGTAGCCGGCGACGATGTTTTCGGCGGCGGCAAGCCTGGCGCCGGGCACCTCGCCCTGGTCGTCGTCGCTGGCGCCCGCCATGCTTTCGATGCGGGCGATGGCCGCCTTGGCGGCGCCGATGCGGGCGAGACGCTCCTCGATGGCGCTGCCATCCTCGCCCGGCTCGACCAGTCCGTGCGCTATCTTCGGCAGCGCCACGCTGGCGATGGCGAGCGAACAGATGATGACGCCGGCGGCGAGGAAGATCACCAGGTCGCGCGCCGGAAAAGACGAGCCGTCCGGCATGGCAACCGGCAGTGACAGGATGCCGGCCAGCGTGATCGCGCCGCGCACGCCCGCCACCGAGCCGGCAAGCCGCACACGCATGCCAAACGGCTCGGCCTTGCGCTTTCCCCATTTTGCCTTGAGGCCTGCCGCGATATCGCCGACCCAGATCCAGAGGAAGCGCAGCGCGATCAGGCACAGCGTCAGCGCTATCACCGTCGCGACCGGCTGGATGATCGGGTAATGGCCGGTCAGTTCGGGCGGCACGCGGCGAATGATTTCGGGAAGCTGCATGCCGAGCACGATGAACAGCGCGCCATTGTAGACGAAGGACAAGGTCGTCCACAGCGAGATCGTCTGCATGCGCGCCGAGACGCCGAGGAAGCGGAAGACGCCGGAGCCGCCGGTCAAAAGCCCGGCGGTGACCGCCGCCAGAATGCCTGAGGCATGCAGATGTTCGGCGACGAGATAGGCAATGAAGGGCAGCAGGACCATGACCAGAACCTGCGCCTCGGCCGGAACGCCCCCGATGCGATTCAGAAGCTGCAGCAGCCTGGCGGCGATGAACAACGCGGCGATGCCGGCCAGGATGCCGATGGCGACGGCATAGACGAAGGACAGCGATGCATCGGCGAAGGAAAAGCTGCCGGTCACGGCGGCGGCGACGGCGAAGCGGAACATGACCAGGCCCGAGGCGTCGTTGAGCAGCGCCTCGCCTTCCAGAATATGCATCAGCCGCGCCGGCACCAGGCTTCTGTCGACGATCGAGGACACCGCCACGGCGTCGGTCGGGGACAGCACGGCGGCGAGCGCGAAGGCGACGACCAGCGGGATGCTCGGCACCAACCAGTGCAAGGCATAACCGAAGCCGACAATGGTAAAGAAGACCAGCCCGATGGCCAGATCGAGGATCGGTCCGCGCAGCGCGATCAGCTCGCGTTTGGGCGCTCCATAGGCATCGCCGAACAAAAGCGGCGGAATGAACACCAGCAGGAAGAGTTCGGGGTCGATCTCGACATGGATGCCTTTCACCGGCCAGGCGAGCGCGGCGCCGATGGCAATCTGCAGCACCGGCAGCGGCACCCGAACCAACCGCACCAGTGCGCCGGAAAGAGCGACGAAGACCAGCACGGCGAGGATGAAGATTGCGACCTGCATGGCGCGATTCCGGCTGTTTTGAGGACCATGCGCAATTGCCGTTAGTCCGTCCAGATGGGCCTGCGGCGCAACGTCCGGCAGTGTTCATGGCCTGCATGGCTGGCGGCCACCAGTCTTCTTCTGTTGGGATGTCGAACGGAAAAGGCCACCTTGCGGTGGCCTTTCCTGAAGGAGATCAGCCGCTTAGAGCGAAGAGGTGATCTGCAGTTCGCTGGCGCCATCGAGCGCGTAGACGTCGTCGCGGAACTGCACGACGCCCGGACCCGTCGACCAGGCCGACACATAGAGGAAGTGGACCGGAACCGGGTTGACGACCTGCACCGGCGTGTTCTCGCCGGTCTTGATGGTCGCCTCGAAATGCTGGCGGTCCCAGCCGGGTGTGTCGCGCAGGATCCATGTGACGAGGTCGCGCACGTTCTGGACACGCACGCAGCCCGAGGAATCGAAGCGCATCATCTTGCCGAACAGGCTTTGCTGCGGCGTATCGTGCATGTAGACGCCGTCGGGGCTGGGGAAGTTGATCTTCACCGAGGCCATGGCGTTGCCGGAACCCGGATCCTGGCGGAAGCGGTATTTTGCGGCATCATCCGTCGACCAGTCGACAGTCATCGGATCGACTTCGCTGCCATCAGGCGCAAACAGCCGGATGTGGCTGTCCTTGAGATAGTCGGGGTTCTTCCGCATCAGCGGAATGATGTCCTTGCGCACGATCGAGACCGGCGCGTTCCAGTAAGGATTGACGATGATCTCGTTGATCTTGGAATTGACCACCGGGGTCTGGCGGTCGATCTTGCCGACGATTGCGGTGTGGCGCAGCACGACGCGATCGTTCTCGACCGCCTCGATCTGTGCCGCCGGGATATCGACCAGCACATAACGGCTGCCCAGCGTGCCGGCCTTTTCGCGCAGGCGCTCCAGGTTGGTCTGCAACTGACCGAGGCGGATCTGCGCCGAAACGTTCATCGCGGCGTAGGTGTATTTGCCCATGGCGCCGTCGGCCGGCAGGCCATGGCGCGCCTGGAAGCGCTTGACCGCGGCGTCGACGTAGGAATCGAACGATGTCGAAATGCCGGCGCTCTGCGCCAGGTCGCCCGAAACCATCAGCCGCTTGCGCAGCGGCACCACGTCCGGATCGTCGACGCCAAGCTGCAGCTTCTTGGTCGCCGGCACCTCGCCCCAGCCGCCCTGGGCGACGATGTTCTGATACTGCGCCACCGCCTGTTCGGTGAAGGCGACCGTCTGCAGGCTGAAGATCGGCAGCGTCGAGGCGACCTTGCCGCCCTCCGAGGCGCGGGCATCGAACTGGTCGTCCCAATTGCCGCGGCCCGACGATTTCAGGATATCGTCGATCACATCCTGCGCGCTGGCGGCATTGGCAACCATGGCAACGGCGAGCGCGGAAGCTCCGGAAAGGAAAAGGCGGCGGCTGGTTCTCATGGACGTTCCAGACATTCTTGTCGTGTTTGGCTTCTAGCGTTTGGCTGTTGCAGCGTTCGGCTACGTGCTCGATCTTGGGCGATATCGCCCGCACTCTAAAGTTGGCACTGTTAACAATTAGCCAACCATGACCTGCATCACTGAGCCGTGAAAAGCGGACCGCGATGCGACATTACAGGCGCGCGAACAGCTTTCGCCGCCGCATCACCCGCATCCCCGCTTCCACCGCGAATATGGCGGCAACGTGGCTTACGCCGAATTTGGAAGCGCCGGCGGCTCGAAAAGAAAAGGCCGGTGCTTTTCGGCACCGGCCTGTTGGCTGAGACTTTCCTCCGGCCGCGCTTCTTCCGGCGCAGCTGCTATTCAATGCCCGCTGATTACATCCGGTAGGCGATGGTGTCGTTCCAGAAGCGGTCGAGGCGCTGCAGCGCGCGGTTCATCTGCTTGAACTCTTCGCTGTTGATGCCGCCGACCTGTTCGATCGAGCCGACATGGCGCTCATAGAGACCGGCGACGACTTCCGCCACTTCATTGCCCTTCGGCGTCAGCGAAACGCGGACCGAACGGCGGTCGATGCGCGAGCGCTGGTGGTTGATGAAGCCGAGATCGACCAGCTTCTTCAGATTGTAGGAGACGTTCGAGCCGAGATAGTAGCCACGCGAGCGCAGCTCGCCGGCGGTCAATTCGGAATTGCCGATATTGAACAGAAGCAGCGCCTGGATGGCATTGATGTCGGAACGGCCGTTGCGGTCGAACTCGTCCTTGATCACGTCAAGCAGACGGCGATGCAAACGCTCCACCAGCTGCAGCGATTCCATGTAAAGCGAACGGATAGCCTCGCGGCGATCGTCGGATACGTTGGCGGTCTTCGCCGCCGGACGCGAATTGATCATTGTCTTTGCCTCTCGTTTGTCGCCCTGGTGATTTTTTGTTTTTCACCTTGATTGCGACACTATCGAATACTCATAAAATTCGACTTAAACGCTAGGGCTAACAAGAGCTTACCGGTAATAGGTTTCGCAAGACGCTTAACGAACGGTCACCCGAGCAAGGATAATTAACCTAAAGATTTAGCCAATGGCTGCGGGGCGGCGTTTCAGGCGCGCGCGGGGCGCTTGCGCATCCAGATAACGACGCGGAAGGCGATGTAGAGCAGCGCCACCGCGGCATGCGAGAAGACGATCAGCGGCCGGTGGCCGTAGAGATCGGGGAAGCCAGCATACATGATGGTCTCGGTCACCGCGCAGATGAACCAGATCACCGGGCCCCATGACGCCAGCATCCACAGGCCGGCGGCGGCGAAGGGGAAGAACACGGCCAGCATCACCGCCACGACCTGCCAGTGCACCGGCATCAGGTCGAAGCGCCACAGCGGGCCGGGATAAAAGCCGATCAGCCGGATCCAGTACAGGATGCCGAACAGCAGGCAATAGCCCGCTATGACGCGCTGGAACCAGGCGAAGATGATCTCGACACCCGAGGGCTGCAGCACGATGCGCCGCGACGTGACCTCGCTCACAGTTCGAGCTCCCGTTCGAGCGGCGCGAAATAGGCGTCCACCGAAGCAGCGTCGACCTCGGCCAGGCTTGCCGGCCGCCACTGCGGCGTCGAGCCCTTGTCGACGAGGACGGCGCGGATGCCTTCATAGAAGTCGTGCCCGGCCAGCATGCGGTTGAGGATGCGGAACTCCATCTTCATGCAGGCTTCCATCGACAGCGTCAGCCCGGCGCTGATCTGGCGCCACGCGACATTGAGGCTGGTCGGCGAGCGGGTGCGGATGGTGGCCAGCGTCTTGGCGGCAAACTCGTCGGCGCCTGCCGCCCGCTCCAGGCTCTCGAGGATTTCGGCGAGCGAGGGTTGGGAAAAATGCCGGGCGATGGCTTCCAGCACCGGCTGGGCGGTTTCGCGCCGGGCCGGCACGAAGAAGCCGCGCAGGACCGATTCCGGATCGCCATTGGCGCAGAGCCGGTCGAGAAAGGCAGCCTGGTCGGCGGCCTTGATGGTGTGGGTGGCCAGGCCCGACCATAATGCATCGCCATAGCGGATGCGGTTGCCGGTCAGCGCCAGATACATGCCAAAGCTGCCGCCGAGGTCAGGCAGCACATGGCTGCCGCCCACGTCGGGGAAGAAACCGATGCCGACTTCGGGCATGGCGAACTGGGCGTTCTCGGTCAGCACGCGCTGCGAGCCGTGGAAAGAGATGCCGACGCCCCCGCCCATCACGATCCCGTCGATCAGCGCGACATAGGGCTTTTTGTAACTGTTGATGCGGGCGTTGAGCCGGTATTCGTCGGCGAAGAACTCGACCGGCGGCTTTCCGGCGCGGGCCTCGTAGACGTGCATGATGTCGCCGCCGGCGCAAAACGCCCTGCCCTCGGCCTTGACGACGACGACATCGACACCGGTATCGCGTTCAAAAGCGTCGAGCGCCTTGTCCAGCGCCTTGATCATGCGATGTGTCAGCGCATTGAGCGCCTGCGGCCGCGTCAGCGTGACGACGCCTGCCTTGCCCAACCGTTCGAAGCGGATCTCGTCGCCGCCGCCAAAATCCATCGTCAGAGAATCCCTCCCCGCGCCTGCGGGACTGAAGTGCTAAAGGTGGCGCATGGGTGCGTCAACCGGCGGGCGCGGTTTGGATTTTCGCAAGGGAACGCGACCGTGCTTTGCCCCCGACAGAAATGCGCGCAAAATTGCCGGGCAAAACAGCCTTTCTTCTGATGCAGGGACAAACGCATGACGCTTGAAACCGCAGCGCCGAGCCATGGCTGGGAGATGCCGAAAAAGTTCGACCCGGATGATGTTCTCAGCCGCCCGCTGATGGCCAATCTGGCGACCGTGACCGCTGACGGCGCGCCGCGCAACGCGCCGATGTGGTTCATCTGGGAGGACGCTGCGATCTGGCTGCTCGGCTCGACCGGCGCAAGTGCTGTCAAACACCTCGAACGTGACCCGCGCTGCGCCGTGGAGATCGTCCATTTCGACAATGAGGCCGGCATCCTGCTGCATCTCGGCCTGCGCGGCGTCGCCACCATAGAAGCTATGGCGCCGAACCGCTTCAAACGGCTGCTGCACAAATATCTCGGCCCGGAGGCGACCTGGAACCGCTGGTTCATCGACAATGTCGCCGACATCGGCCATCCGGACGGGCGCCTGATCCGGCTCGCCCCGGAGAGCACCTTCACCAACAATGTGTCGTTCTTCAAAACCGGCCCAGAACTGGCGTGGCCGCCAAAGCCGTAAGCACCGCGTCATCGGCTGGCACAATCGTGTCGCATTGGTCAGCGGCAAGGCCTCGTGGTAAAAGCCGCCTCGACCCGGAGTTTTTGCGATGAACAAATTCACCCCCGCGACGAGCAACAAATTCGCGCCGGCAAAGCTCGGCGCACGCAGCGTCGACGAGATCACCGGCAGCCGCCGCTTGCGGCGCATGCGCAAGGCCGACTGGTCGCGCCGCCTGGTGCAGGAAAACCGGCTTACGGTGAACGATCTGATCTGGCCGATCTTCGTGATCGACGGCAAGAACACGCGCGAGCCGATCGCCGCCATGCCCGGCGTCTTCCGCCTGTCGCTGGACCTCGCCGTCAAGGAGGCCGAGCGGGCCGCTAAGCTCGGCATTCCGGCGATCGCCACCTTCCCCAATGTTGAACTCAGCCTGCGCGACCAGACGGGATCGCACATCCTCGACCCGGAAAACATCATCAACCGCGCCACCCGCGCCATCAAGGACGCAGTGCCCGAGATCGGCATCATCACCGATGCCGCGCTCGATCCGTTCACCTCGCACGGCCATGACGGCATCTTGCGCGACGGCATCATCGTCAATGACGAGACAGTGGAACAGGTGACCGCCGCGGCCGTCATCCAGGCAGCGGCCGGCGCCGACATCATCGCGCCGTCCGACATGATGGACGGCCGCATCGGCGCCATCCGCGACGCACTCGACGCCAACGGTTTTTCGGATGTGGCGATCATGTCCTATGCGACGAAATTCGCCTCCGCCTTCTACGGCCCCTACCGCGAGGCGGTCGGCACCGCCGGCCTGCTCAAGGGCGACAAGAAGACCTACTATCTCGACCACGCCAATTCCGACGAAGCGGTGCGCGAGGCCGAGCAGGATATCGCCGAGGGCGCCGACATGCTGATGGTCAAGCCCGGCCTGCCCTATCTCGACATCATCCGCCGGCTGAAGGACGAGTTCCAGATGCCGACCTTCGCCTACCAGGTGTCAGGCGAATATTCGATGATCAAGGCGGCGGCCGCCAATGGCTGGATCGACGGCGAAAAGGCAATGCTGGAGAGCCTGCTCGCCTTCAAGCGCGCCGGCTGCGACGGCATCCTGACTTACTTCGCTCCGGAAGTGGCGCAAATGCTGAAGGGATAAATTCACTCCAGCACATAACTCTCTTTGACATTTCTTGTTTCGAAGTCCAGCCGACCACGCCCGCAAACCGACATGTCTTGGAACAAGTCGGGCTTCTTGATGCCTGCTTCGACACAGGCTTCTCTCAATTTGGCGGTGCAAATGACGATGCCCATGTTCTTCTGTTTGAAGATATGCGCATCGCCAACAATCTCCTCCTTGAAATAGAAGCACGCGCCTCCGGCGCGGTCGTAGTGGACGCCTCCATTCTCGCCGATCAAAAGCCTAAACTTCGACGATTCGAGATCAACGGCATCAATCTTGCGAACGATGTCGCAAAGGTAGTGCTTTGGTTCGATCGGCTTTCCGCTCAAATAGAATACGTCGCAGTCGTTAAACACGACCCCATCGGGGTCGACTGACTGCAGAACTTCCTTCAGGCGCTCGGATACAAGCCAGTAACAATGAAAATCTTCTAAGTCTTTTGGTGGCCTGCAATAGGCTGTCGCTTCAGGCCGTAGCCTGGGCGTCTCCGGGTACTCAGGAAAGCCGTATCCCCCAAACTCCGTCGGCCCGAGCAGTATGCGGGGTGGCGGCACCAAAGCTTGGGCGTTTTCCAGCTGAAGACAATGGGACCCGCCGCGATATGTCGGTCCGATCTGGAAGAATTTTCCATGTTTCTTGAATTTCGCCTCTTTGCGGAAAACCCGCTCTGGGACTTGAGCTGGCCTATTCTGCGGGCGGTTCCGGTTGGCAAACAGTTTTGCAATGAGTGAAATAATGGTCACGTGCGCGCCTGCTCAGTTTACCGACTTTCGAGTTCAAGACTAAATCGCGTGAGAGTACCCGTCCACCTGCTTCGCGCCGGAAGTGGCGCAAATGCTGAAGGGTTAGCCGGAACCTGGATGCTCCGGGTTCCGGCTTTTCCTCACGCCTTCGGCAAATAAGGAATCGTTCCGGCGAGATCGGTATCGTCGATCAGTTGGAAGCGGCTGTCGCTGCCCTTCCGGCGCTCCGCCACAAACGGAGCGTATTGCGGATCGTTGGTGAAGGCTTCGGCTGCCTTTGCCGACGGAAACGCCATGATGGCGATCAGGCTGGTGTCGAGCGGCTTGCCCTCCAGCGTCTTCACATTGCCGCTGCGGGCGAGATACTTGCCGCCATGCTTGTGGACGAGGTCATGCACCGAAGCGGCATAGGCCGGCACCCATTTGTCGTCCTTCACCTTGATGTCTGCGATCAAGTAAGCGGTCATTGTCCAACTCCTCATGGATCGGCACCGGACTGCCCGGTGACGTGACCGCTGCCTCGCATGGCGGCGCCGGACCGCTCCAGTCACAGAACTGTACCGGGGGTGCCAGTACAGCTTCTGTACTGGCTGAACTCAGGTTTTCTGAATAAGGTCCGGCAACATCTTTTGGAGCTCACCACATGACACAAGCCGGTTACAAGCAATTCTGCCCGCTCTCCATGGCCGCCGAGCTGCTCTGCACACGCTGGACCATGGTGCTGCTGCGCGAACTGGTGGCGGGATCGACCCGCTTCAACGATTTGCGCCGCGGCGTGCCGAAAATGTCGCCAACCCTTCTGTCGCAACGGCTCAAGGACCTCGAGGCCGGCGGCATCGTCGAGCGGACCGAGATCGCGACCGAGAAGGGCGTGTTCGAATACCGGCTGACCGAGGCGGGCCGGGATTTGCGCCCGGTTGTCGAGGCGATGGGGTTTTGGGGCCAGAAATGGGTCGAGGCCAGGCTGTCGCTCAAAAACCTCGATCCGTCGCTGCTGATGTGGGACATGCGGCGCAATCTGAACCCCAGTCCGCTGCCGGACGGGCGCACCGTGATACAATTCCTGTACCATGACCTGCCGGCGTCAAAACGATCGTGGTGGCTGATCGTCGAAAAGCAGGGCGAGGTCGATCTTTGCTGGTACGATCCGGGCTTCGACGTCGATCTCTACGTCTCGACCGATCTGTGCACCATGACCTCGATCTGGATGGGGCTGACGACAGTTCACAAGGAACGCGACAAGATCAGCCTGACCGGCGATCTCGACGTCGCCGGCAAGATGCAGATCTGGCTTGGGCTCAGCCCGTTTGCGGTGATGCCGAAGCGCGTGGCGGCTTGAGGTCCCTGCGCATTCCACAGATCGGCTTGCCTCTAAAATACTAGTTGCAAAATGCAATCAGTTTGAATACTGATTGCAAATCACAACTGGTCATCAAAGGGAGTCTTCCATGTCCAAACTCCGCGTCAATGCCTTCACCTTGTCGCTCGACGGTTTCGGCGCCGGTCCTGACCAGGACCTGCAAAATCCGCTCGGCGTTGGTGGCGAAGATCTGCACAAATGGATGACCGGCACCCGCACCTTCCACGAGATGGTCGGCAAGGATGGCGGCACCACCGATGTGGACGACCGGTTCACTGTCCGCAGCTTCGACAATGTCGGGGCCTGGATCCTCGGCCGCAACATGTTCGGCCCGATCCGTGGCGAATGGCCAGACGAGAGCTGGAAAGGCTGGTGGGGCGACAACCCGCCCTATCACGTGCCGACCTTCGTGCTGACCCACTACAAGCGCGACCCCATTGTGATGGAAGGCGGCACCGTTTTCCACTTCGTTGCCGGCGGCATCCACGCCGCGCTCGAACAAGCAAAGGCCGCGGCCGGCGGCAAGGATGTCCGCGTCGGCGGCGGCGTTTCCACCATCCGGCAATATCTGCAAGAGAAGCTCATCGACGAGTTGCATCTGGCGGTGTCGCCGGTGTTGCTCGGGAGGGGCGAGAGCCTGTTTGCCGGGCTGGATATGCTGAAGCTGGGTTACCAGTGCACCGAGCAGGTGGCGACAGCGCTCGCCACGCATGTGACGATCAAGCGGGTGTAGTGGCGAAGTGATAGGCGCAGGCTTCTTTCTCCCCGTTCTACGGGAGAAATGCCCGGCAGGCAATGAGGGGCAGCGCTGCTTTTGGAGGTTAGCAGCGTCCGACGGCTGTGAATTCGTCGATGCCGGCGCTGCCCCTCATCCGCCCTTCGGGCACCTTCTCCCCGTGAAACGGGGAGAAGGAAAAGTGCTCAATACTTCTCCGGCACGTAAAGCTCGCGCGGCAGGACCTGGCGCTCGTACTCCGGGTTGAACACCCGCTCGGGCAGCGTGATTTCTTCGTGCGGCACGTCCTCATAGGGCAGCTGTTTGAGGAGATGGTCGATGCAGTTCAGCCGCGCCCGCTTCTTGTCGTTGCCTTCGACGATGTACCACGGTGCCTCTGGGATGTTGGTGCGGGCAAACGTCTCTTCCTTGGCCTTGGTGTACTGCTCCCAGCGCACGCGCGACTGCAGGTCCATCGGCGACAGCTTCCACTGCTTCATCGGGTCGTGGATGCGCATCATGAAGCGCATCTGCTGTTCCTCGTCGGTGATCGAGAACCAGTATTTGACCAGCGTGACGCCGGAGCGGACCAGCATGCGCTCGAACTCCGGCACGTCGCGGAAGAACTCTTCGACCTGATCGGGTTCGGCAAAGCCCATCACCCGCTCGACGCCGGAGCGGTTGTACCAGGAGCGGTCGAACAGCACGATCTCGCCGCCGGCCGGCAGATGCGGCACGTAGCGCTGGAAATACCACTGCGATTTTTCGCGCTCGGTCGGCGCCGGCAGCGCCACGACGCGGCAGATGCGCGGGTTGAGGCGCTGGGTGATGCGCTTGATGACGCCGCCCTTGCCGGCGGAATCGCGTCCTTCGAAAACCACCACCAGCTTCTTCTTGTGGTAGGCGACCCAGGACTGCAGCTTGATCAGTTCCGACTGCAAGCCGATCAGGTCGCGGAAATACTGCATGCGGTCGATCGACGGCGGATGCGCGTTCTTGTAGATCTTGGAGATCTCCAGCGACAGCGCCGGCTCCGACATTTCAAGCTCATAGTCCTCGTCGAGCATGTCGGCGAGTTCGGCTTCCAGCCAATCCCTGGCCGGAGAATTCTGCTTCAACTCGGTCATTTCCACTGCTCCGCTTGCCGGCTGGCATGAAACCCTGAGCCGACTCGATATAGGCCGCCAATGACGGTTTTATTGCAAGCCGCCGGCCAGCCGGTCATCACTGCAAACCAGCGAGCATTGCCGATCCATCGCCCTGGGATGGCGACAAGCCGCTCAAATTGTCCTACAATTGGCGGACCCCTTCGGGCTTCCCCGCCCTTTCCTGCTAAAACCGCCTCCCCACCAAAACTACGAGGATCTGACATGGAATACCGCACGCTTGGCCGTTCCGGCTTGAAAGTTTCGGCGCTGACCTTGGGAACCATGACCTTCGGCGGCAGCGGGCCGTTCGCCGCCGTCGGCAATTCCGATCTCGCGGAGGCCTCGCGCATCATCGACACTTGCATCGATGCCGGCATCAATCTCATCGACACCGCCAATGTCTATTCCAACGGTCTGTCGGAAGAGATCATCGGCGAGGCGCTCGGCGGCAAGCGCAAGAACGACGTGCTGATCGCCTCCAAGGCGCGCATGCGGATCGGCAAGGGCCCCAATGACGAAGGCCTGTCGCGCCATCATCTGATCCGCGAATGCGAGAAGAGCCTGAAGCGCCTCAGGACCGATGTCATCGACATCTATTTCCTGCACGAATGGGACGGCGCGACGCCGCTCGAGGAAACCATCTCCGCGCTCGACACGCTGGTTGCCCAGGGCAAAATCCGCTATGTCGGCTGCTCCAACTATTCCGGCTGGCAGGTCATGAAGGCGCTCGGCATCAGCGACAGCCAGCACCAGCCGCGTTTCGTCACCCAGCAGATCCACTACACGCTGGAAGCACGCGAGGCCGAGTATGAGCTCTTGCCGATTTCGGTCGACCAGGGCCTTGGCGTGCTGGTGTGGAGCCCGCTCGCCGGCGGCCTGCTGTCGGGCAAATACCGCCGCGACAGTCCGACGGCGCGCCAGATCGGCGGCTGGTCGGAACCGCCGATCCGCGACGAGGGCCGGCTGTGGCGGATCGTCGACGTGCTGGTCGACATCGGCGCCACTCGCGGCGTCTCGGCGGCCCAGGTGGCGCTGGCCTGGCTGCTTGGCCGGCCGGCCGTCAGTTCGCTGGTGATTGGCGCACGCAACGAGGCCCAGTTGAAAGACAATCTCGCCGCGGCAAGCCTGACGCTGTCCTTTGATGAACGCCAGCGTCTCGATGCCGTCAGCCGGCCGCCGGTGCTCTATCCCTACTGGCACCAGCAGTTTACGGCGAAGGACCGCTTCGGCCCGGCCGATCTGGTTATGGACCGCAGCGTCATCTGACTTAAGGGCGCCGGAAGCCGCTAGCCCGCGATAAACCGCCAGACCTGCGGATCGGGCTCGATCTGGCCGCTGAGCACGAAATATTTGTAGAGCACGAGCAGGCAGATCGCCTGCTCGGCCCGCTCGTCGGCGAATTTGCGGCAATAGGCGTTGGCCGCCGCAACGATGCGCTGGGCCTCGGCCGGATGCTGCTCGAGATGATGCACCCGCTCGGCCAGATCGCTGAAGTCGGGCGCCAGCGGCACATAATGGACATCGGGCTCGAGCTGCCCCTCGGCGAACCAGGTCTCGTAAGTCGGCGGCGGCATCAGGCAGAGCGAGTTCGAGCTCATGATCCATTTCAGATTGGTCGCGACATCATTGCCTTCGAGCGAGATGATGTAGCGGTAGCGGCGCTGCTGATCGATGCTGAGATAGGGCTTGCGGTATTCCGCAGGTGCTGTCGCCCTCGGCGTGCCGACATCGCAGAACGGCAGATTGCGGGCTGCATCCAGCAACAAGGTGCGGATCGGATTGTTGAGTTCGCCGCGCCAAACGACGAGCGGATGCTTGTCGGCGAAGGCGACATCGTCGGCCGGCATGTAGAAATGACGGAACTTGTTCAGCTTGAACAGGACGCCGTTGCCGTTGTCGCCGGCTATCGGCCGGTCCTTGACGATCGACGGCATCTTCGGCACTTCGATGACGTCGCCGAATTCCAGGTCGATGCGCAGATCTGGGTCGAAATAACGGGTGAACTCCTTCAGATCGTAATAGTACATGCTGCGGTCCGACGGCAGCCGGCTGACCGGCACGGCCTCGGGGCTGGGGCTAAAAGGCTCCCGCAGCGTGTTGTAGTAATTGAGCCGCTGGCGGACCGATGCGTCGGAAAGCCTGGCCTGATCGAGCAGCCGGCCGAGCCGGCGCCGGAAAAGAACCGGCGGCGCGATGTCGCGCATGGCGTTGCGCGCATAGTAGATCAGCTTCTGTGCGTTTCTTTGAAGCGTGGCCATCGGTCGTTTTGATTCGAAATCGGTCGGCGGCGGCTCCAGCAACTGTCCCGCAGCCTTTTCTAAACCATTGTGTTCGCCATCACGCAAGTCCAGAACCGCTGGCATCTGCCCTCGCGGCGCTGTTGTGTTTGCCGGCCAATGCTTCTAGGCAGGATCAGGCACAGCGAAAGGAAACGATATGGCTCGACCACCGAATTACGGTCAGGAACGCAAAGAGCGCGACCGGCAGAAGGCCGCCAAGAAGGCGGAGAAGCTCGCCGCCAAGGTCGCGGCCAAGGAGCGCGCCGAGCCTGAGAACGAGGCAAGTTCGAAAACCGACACCGAGACAGAGAAATAGGCAAGACAGGATCACCGGCCCACGAAACGGGCCGGATCCTGGCAAAATGCCGGTCTGATCAGGCCGATGTGATCAGGCCGGGGCCTTGTCGCTGACGAAGACGTTGACCTCGCGCGCGGCGGCGATGAAGGCGCGTCTTGCTATCATCGCCGGCTTGTCGCCGGCCAGCGCGTCATGGCAGGCCTGCAGCGCTTCGCGGTGCTTGGGGCTGCGCTTGCCGGGCCAGCTGTTGAGCAGGTAATCGGAAGCCTCGCGCACCGTACGCAAGAGCTGAGTGCTTCCCTCCGTGCCCGACTTAACGGTCACGGGTGTTTCAAATCGGTTGTTTTCCATGGCCGCCTCTTACGCCATCGGCGTCCGCGAAGCGAGGCCGAAAGCGGATCGCGACGGCGTTCTTTCGTTTTCGTGACCAGTATCAAGCGGCGACGACGGCAAAACCCCTGGCGCGTAGGCCGCGCCGGTCATTGTGCAACGACGTCACCAGGCGGGCGCGGCTGCCGGCTATATGGGCGGAAAGTCGCGCCGCCGCCGCATCGGCATCGCCGGCCCGCACCGCTGCCAGAATGGCGTGATGCTCGCTCCAGGCGCGGCCAAGGGCCGCCTCGTCGCGCACCTCCAGCCAGCGCGCCCGCGACAGCCGCGTCATGGCATCGCGCACGGCCCGAAACAGGAACTCGTTGCCGGAGAGCCGCGCCAGTTCGATATGGAAATCCATGCCGACGCGGTGCCATTCCTCGCGCGGCGTGGCAGTGTCGCAGGAGTCCAGCATCGCCTCGATGACATCGGCTGCGCTCCTGTCGGCCAGCGCCGAAGTCAGCCTGACCGCCGCGACCTCGACCGCTTCGCGGTACACCGCGATCTGTTCCAGTTCGGCAAGGTTGATCGGCGACACGGTCCAGCCGCGCCCGTCGCGGCAGATCAGCCCTTCCGTCTCCAGCCGCAGCAGGGCTGCTCTGACCGGCGTGCGCGAGGCGCCGAAGCGGCTCTCGATCCAGCGCTCCGTCAGCCGCTCGCCAGGACCGACCTCAAGGCCAAGGATCATCTCGCGAAGCGCTTTTTCGACGATCTGCATCTGCGACATAGTTGCTTCCATTGCTGGCGATCGGCCTTGCCCGTTGGTCTTGCCGATCACATTGAGAGCGCCTGATTGACAGCAGCCGGGCTTTGCGTCCATGAGGTACCAAGTTGGTATCCCAAAATGGTATCCGCAGCAAGCGGACAGGATAGGACATGCCGCAGGACAGTGCAGCGCAGGCCGCCGAAGCGCCTTCCACCTACAACATTCATTGGCGGCGCAACCTGCTCGTGTGCTTTGCCGGATCGTTCAGCACGCTTGTGGCGATGACGCTGTTGCTGCCGTTCCTGCCGCTCTATGTCGAACAGCTGGGCGCCGTGGGCCACGCGGCGATCGTGCAATGGTCCGGCATCGCCTTCGGCGCCACCTTCCTTGCCGCCGCCCTTGTCGCACCGCTGTGGGGGCGGCTCGGCGACCGCTACGGCCGCAAGGTGATGCTGGTGCGCGCCAGTTTCGGCATGGCGATCTGCATGTCGCTGACCGGCATGGTGCAGACCGTCTGGCAATTGGTGCTTTTGCGCCTGCTGATCGGCTTTGCCGGCGGTTATTCCTCAGGCTCGACGATCCTTGTCGCCATGCAGACGCCGAAGAAGCGCTCCGGCTGGGCGCTCGGCGTGCTGTCGGCCGGCATCACCGCAGGCTCCCTGGTCGGCCCGTTGCTTGGCGGCGCGCTGCCGCCATTGATCGGTATTCGCGCCACCTTCCTCATCGCGGGCGGCGTCATTTTCCTGGCGGCGCTGGCGACGACGTTCCTGATCAAGGAGATGCCTCGCCCGCCAATGCAGGCACAACCCAAGGAGAAACCAAAGGGCGGTTGGGCGCAGATCCCCGACAAACGCCCTGTCGTGGCGATGCTGGCAACCGGCATGCTGTTCACCTTCGCCAACATGTCGATCGAGCCGATCATCACCGTCTACGTCCAGCAACTGGTCGCGGACGCAAGCCGGGTGACGCTGGTCTCCGGTGTCGTCATGTCGGCGGCGGCGCTGGGCGCCATCCTGTCGGCGTCACGGCTGGGTAAGCTCGCCGACCGCATCGGCCACTGGAACGTCATCGTCGCATCGCTGGCCGTCTCGGCGCTGCTGTTGATACCGCAGGCCTTCGTCACCGAGAGCTGGCAGTTGGTCGGGCTGCGGTTCCTTATGGGTCTGGTGCTGGGCGGGCTGTTGCCCTGCATCACCAGCGTCATCCGCCACAATGTTCCCGATGGGGTCGGCGGCAATGTGCTGGGCCTGGCAATCTCGGCGCAATATGTCGGCCAGGTCGCGGGGCCGCTGCTGGGCGGCTTCGTCGGCGGCCATTTCGGCATGCGCGCGGTGTTTCTCGGCACGTCGGTGCTGATGGCGGGCGGTGCCGCGTATAATTGGCTGGCCCAGGCGCGCCGCACGCGCGACATGCTGGCGATATCGGAAAAATCCTGACAGACAGGTCGCGCCGCCTATCGTCAATCACGGAGCCCGAGACATGAGCATCGCCGAGTCAGCACCAGCAAACAGCGCGCGCATCCTCGTTTTCGCCGGCGGCATTGCCGGCGCGGCGGGCGTGGCGCTGTCGGCGGCTTCAGCGCATCTCGGCGGCGCGTTCGTCGGCACGGCCGCATCCTTCCTGCTCATGCATGCGCCGGTGTTTTTGGCCGTCGGCCTCGCCGGCGCAAACCGGATCTTGCGGATCGGCAGCCTGGTGCTGCTCGTCGGGCTTGTTCTGTTCTGCGGCGATCTGCTGGCACGGGATTTCGTGGGATCGCGGCTGTTCCCGATGTCGGCGCCGATCGGCGGCACCTTGCTCATCGCGGGCTGGCTGGTGATCGCGGCCTCGGCGCTCGTGCGGCAACGGTCCTGACGAGCCAAGAACCCTGCCCCATCAGATATCACACGAGGCTTAATCCTGCCGGTTTTGCGGCAGCAGGTCGCGGTTGCGCTTGGCAGACTTGGTCGGCCGCCGCCTTTCCGGCTGCTCCGTGGCAGGCGAGATACCCCAGTAGTTGCGATAAATGTCTTCGAACAGATGCTTCACGGGATGCATGTTCGTCTCCTCTTTAAGAACTTGAATCGATCCAATCAGCTGGCACGAAAATGCCGGGGCCGATCAGCTGCGCTTGCGTTTCACAAGGTATTGCAGGTCACGCCTCCACGGCCCGACCTTGTCCCGGCGCTTGCGGGTGGCGGCGTCGGAGACTATGCCCCAATCATTGCCATAGATGTCTTCGAACAGATAATTCACGGGATGCATGGCACCCTCCTCTTGAATCGATCCAAGTTGTACTTGGTGAATCCCTTGGATCGATTCAAATATAGACTCTCTCCGCCGTCCGATCAAGGGAAAATTTGAACCGATCCAACGAAAGTGCTAAACAGGCTCCGGTTCAGGAGACGAAAATGACGGCATTGACCTCCGGCAAGACGAGACCAGTGCGGCTTGCCGACATCGCCAAGGCGGCCGGGGTCTCGCACGGTACCGCGTCCAACGTGTTCGCTCGCCCGGAAATCGTGCGCGAAGAGGTCCGCGAGCGGGTCAAGGCGGCGGCGGAAGCGATGGGCTATGCCGGCCCGGATCCCAAGGGCCGGCTGCTGCGCGCCGGCAAGGTCAACGCCATCGGCGTGGCAACGGCAGAACCATTGTCCTATTTCTTCGACGATCCCTTTGCCCGCGTCATGATGGCCAGCATTTCGCAGGCCTGCGACGCCACCGGCGCCGGAATTTCGCTGGTCTCGGCCGCCAACAGCGAGCAGCTCGCCTGGAACATCCAGAGCGCCCTGGTCGACGGCTTCATCGTGTTCTGCATCGAGGGTGGGTCGCGGCTGGTCGAACTGGCGCGCGAACGCAAACTGCCTTTCGTGGCGCTTGATCTCGATTCGGAAAATGAGGCGGTCGCTGCGATCGGCGTCGACAACGTCGCCGGCGCGGGTCTGGCGGCGCGCCATCTGGCCGAGTTCGGCCATCGAAGCTTTGCCGTACTCGCCCTGGAATCTGCCGACGCTGGCTTTGGTCCCGTCACGCAGGAGCAAGTCGAGACGACATCCCTCTACTCGGGCACACGCGACCGTCTGCGTGGCTATTTCGGCGAGCTCTCCCGCTTCGGCATCGACGTCTCGCAAGTGCCAATCTACGAAACCCTCAATGACGAGGCGAGCGTTCGGGCCGGCCTCGATCATATTTTCGCGCTGCCGCAGACGCCGACGGCAATCCTGGCCATGTCGGACAAGATCGCGCTGCATGCGCTCGACTGGCTGCGCGAGCGTAACATTGCCGTGCCGGGCGATGTGTCAATCGTCGGCTTCGACGGCGTGCCGGAAGGCGCCGACTCCGAGCCGCCACTAACCACTGTCGCCCAGCCGATCGCCGAGATGGGCCGGCTGGCCGTCAAGGCGATCCTCGAAAATGACGGCTCGCAGCACCGGCAATTGCTGCCGGTCGATCTTGTGGTGCGGGGGTCGTCCGGCCCCTCGCCTGCTAGCTAGGCGGCTGATGTGGGATCATCGGCTTAGCCTTGGCATCGCGGGCATGCCGAAGGTCTGGTGAACGGCTGGCGCTTCTTTGCGAACCGGCTTTTTGCCCAAGCCGATGCCGGACAGCCACTCAAGATAGAAGGCGAGCGCGAATTGCATGGCGATGCCGGCCGAAATCAGCAAGACGTCATAGGCAAAGCCGCCCGGATTGATCAGCTTCATCACCTGCGCCGCCATGGCGATCAGCGTGCCGGCGAGGAACACCGGCAAGGAGCGCTTGCCGAGCAGGGCAAGCGGATGGTCCGGGCTGAGACGGAACAGGTTCGAGAAAGCCGGCAGGGCGACGATCAGATAGCTCACCGCCAATATGTGCAGGAGCCGCGGCAGCGACAGGAACGTCTTGTCGAAGCCGCCGATCACCACGGGCAGGTTAAACCACGTTATCTCGCCCCAGAGCGGGCTGTGCACCCAGACCGCCGCTGCCGCGACATAGGCCGCCGCAGCGCCCACCAGCCAACGATTGACGGGAATTGTGCCGCCGCGCCTGACATGCAGCATGCCGGCAAGGCCGATGTTGAACAGGAATTGCCAGGACAGCGGGTTGAGGAACCAGAAGCCGGGCTCGGGATAGTTCGGCGGCGCGATCTGCCAGAGGCCGGCGACGAGCCACAGCGCGCCGGAAAAGACCAGCGCCGGCAGCGGCCGGTAGCTGACGAAGAGCAGGAAGAGCGGCGCCATCAACAGCAGCGCCGCATAGACCGGCAGGATGTTGTTGTAGCCAAGCTGGTGGCCGAGCGTGACAATGCCGATCATGACCTCCGGCGTGTTCTTCATCAGGGGCTCGATGTTGATCAGCTTGAGCAGTTCCGGCCGCCGGCCGAACACCGCCGCGGCGCAGAACAACGCCATCACAACCATGGTGGTGACGATGTGGGCGCTGTAAAGCACGCCGGCCCGGCGCCACATCTTCAACATCGCCAGCAGCCGGCCGCCCGGCTGGAACTTGGTGCCATATGCGAGTGCGACCGACATGCCGGAAATCAGCACGAAGGCTTCCGCCGCGTCCGAGAATCCGAAATTCTTGTAGGTCAGCGTTTCGAAGACGGTGCCCGGCACGTGGTCGATATAGATGGTCAGGAGTGCGAGCGCACGGAACACGTCAATGCGCGTGTCGCGATCGGGGATACGCGGAGCGCGATCGGCGATACGCGGGGCGCGATCGGGCGGAACTGGCAGGGTCATCGACAAAAGGCCTCAAAGGAGAGCAAGGGTGCTCGCGTTGTTCATGCCGGGATGCGACCATCGGCGCACACCGCTTCGATTCCTCCCGCAGGGAGCATATCGGCGCAGAAACGGTCTGAAATGAGCCTGTTGCAATCACATTTCGCGGAGCGTGAAAATATTCCGTTTTGAAGCTGGCAAAGGACCAATGTCTCCGTGAAATCAATGAGATATGAGCGTGCATCGATATAGCGACGAGAACGCCTTTCTGCATCAGGATCTGGCGTTTCCCTACCGCCTCCTCAAGCCGGAGAATGCCGGCGGCGAGAGCCTGTTTTTACTGCACGGATCGGGTGTCGACGAAACGACGATGGTGCCGATTGCGAGGCAGATCGCCCCCAACGCCACGCTGGTCGCGGTGCGTGGCCGCATCCGCCAAGAAGACGGCTTCCGCTGGTTCGAGCGGATCACGCCGACCAGTTTCGAACAGGCGAGCATCCGTGCCGAAACATTGGCCTTTGCCGCCTTCGCAAGCGAGGCCGCAAAGCGCCACGGGCTCGACCTCGCCCGGGCGACTTTCCTCGGCTATTCCAACGGCGCCAATCTGGTTTCCAGCCTGATGCTGCTCAACTCCGGCCTCGTCCGAAAAGCGGCGTTGCTGAGAGCAATGCCCGTGCTTGACGATGCGCCGGCAACCAATCTGACCGGAACGCGCGTCCTGATTGTCGCCGGTGCCGCCGATGAGACCTACGGGCCGTTTGCGCCGCCACTGGTGACGCTGCTCAACAAACATGGCGCCGAGGTCGATGCGCGCATCGTGCCTTCAGGTCACGAAATCGGCGACCCGGATGCCGCCATCGTCCGGCAATGGCTGGCGGGACCAGCATTGGTCGCACGCCAGGCAGGCTAAGAGACCTTGGTAGACCGCATCGGCGCCCGGCGGAACGGCTGAGCAGATGCTCGTCGCCTAGCCCTGTCCCATCCGGTTCCAGGCATCGAGCCCGGCGATCTTGTAGGCTTCGGCCAGCGTCGGATAGTTGAAGGTGTTGTTGACGAAGAAATCAACCGTGCCGCCGAGGTTGATCACCGCCTGGCCGATATGGATCAGTTCGGTGGCGCCTTCGCCGACGATGTGGGCGCCGAGCAGGCGGCGCGTTTCGACCGAGAACAGCAGTTTCAGAAAGCCGGAGTTGACGCCCATTATGTGGCCGCGCGAGGTTTCGCGGAACCGCGCCAGACCGACTTCATAAGCAGCGCCGCTCTCGCGCACCTGCTCCTCCGACTGACCAACGGTGGAGATTTCCGGCACGGCGTAGATGCCATAGGGGAAGGTTTCCGGCGGCGGTGGCAGTTGCACGCCGAAGGCGTGGCAGGCGGCCACCCTGCCCTGCTCCATCGATGTCGAGGCAAGGCTGGGGAAACCGATGACGTCGCCGGTGGCATAGATGTTGGGCGCACTGGTCTGGAAGGTCTGCGGATCGACCTTGATGCGGCCCCGGGAATCGGCCTCGATGCCGACCACGTCGAGGCCGAGGCTGCCGAGATTGCCGCTGCGGCCGGCGGCGTAAAGCACGATCTCGGAGCGGATGGTGCGGCCATCGGCGAGCGTCACTTCGGCATAGTCGGGTTTTGAGACGATTTCCTTGACCGTACTGCCGAGGCGAATGGTCATGCCGCGGTCGCGCATCTGGTGGATGAAGTCGTCGACGATCTCGCGGTCGACGAAATCGAGGATGGTGTTGCGCGGCTCCACCAGCGTCACCGGCACGTCGAGCGCCGAAAAGATCGTCGCATATTCAACGCCGATGACGCCGGCGCCGATCACCGTCAGCGTGCGCGGCAGATGGTCGAGTTCCAGCATCTCATCGCTGTCGAAGACGCGGATCTTGTCGAAAGGCACGTCGCGCGGCCGGTGCGGCCTGGTGCCGACCGCGATCAGGGCATTGGTGAAACCAACCTCCGAGTAGTCGCCATTGTCTGCCGTCAGGCTGACCTTGTTTCGGCCGACGAATTTCGCCATGGCGCGCACGCTTTTGACGGCGTTGCGCATAAACTGGTGCTGCAGCACCTCGACCTCGTGGTCGAGCGTCTTGTGCAGCCGCTCGACCAGGTCGGCGATGGAGATGTCCTGCTTGACCCGGTAGCCGCGGCCGTAAAAGCCCCGCTCGCGCCAGCCGGACAGGTTCAGCACCGTCTCGCGCAGCGTCTTCGACGGGATGGTGCCGGTGTGCACCGAGACGCCGCCGAGGCGCCGGCCCCTGTCGACCACCAGCACCGATTTGCCGAGCTTGGCCGATTGCACCGCGGCGCGGCGCCCGGAAGGGCCGCTGCCGATGACCAGCATGTCGTAATCCATGTAACCCCGTCCCCTCGGCGTCTTGTTGCGCCGCAGCAAGCTAACGCCATCCGTCCACCAAATTCAATCGGCTCAACCTCGTCACACTGCCGAGCCGGACCGATGGACGAACCGATCTTGATTCCGCCCGCGGTCTTCACCATTTCAGTGGCGGCGCACCCTAGCGTGGCGCCTGTTACGAGGACATGACATGAACGCGCGCGTACTTGACGGCGAAATCATCACCAGCAGGCTCGACGACGTCAGGGCCTATGACGGTGTGCGCACGCGGCGCATCCTGGCCTTCATCATCGACTATTGCATCGTGGCGCTGCTCACCATTCCGTTCGCGATCCTGGTGGCCGTGCTTGGCCTTTTGACATTCGGTCTTGGCTGGGCGCTGTATTCCATCCTCGTGCCGGCGGTCGCCATTCTCTACATCTGGAACACGCTGGGCGGTCGCAACCAGGCCACATCAGGCATGAAGATGATGGGCATTCGGCTCGATCGTCTCGACGGCAGCCGTATCGACGGCCTCACCGCCGTTGTCCATTCGGTGCTGTTCTGGGCGAGCACGGTCATCCTGACGCCGCTCGTCCTCCTGGTGACGCTGTTTTCCGATCGCAAGCGCACACTGCACGACCTGCTGCTTGGCACCGTCGTCAGCCGCAGCGACCGTTGAACCGGCGTTCAACCGACGCCAACAGGCATTTGTGCGCAAATGTGAAGGGGTCCGTTCAACCCCGCCTTCACAATCCTGTTGAATTTTTCGCCAGCCAAGCCAAAGGTAGAGCGATTCGCAGGAGTGTTCCCAAGGTTCGATGACGCACCATCCGACCCAGTCGCCGCAGTTCTTCCTGACCGCGCCATCGCCGTGCCCGTATCTCGAGGGCCAGTTCGAACGCAAGGTGTTCACGCATCTGGTCGGCGACAAGGCGCCGGAGATGAACGATCTGTTGACGCAAGGCGGTTTCCGGCGCTCGCAGAACATCGCTTACCGTCCCGCCTGCGAGACCTGCCGCGCCTGCGTCTCGGTGCGTATCCTGGCGCAGGAGTTCACCGCCAGCCGCAACATGAAGCGGGTGATCCAGCGCAATTCCGATCTGATCGGCGCCATGCACGACGCGCAGCCGTCGACCGAGCAGTATTCGCTGTTTCGCGGCTATCTCGACGCTCGCCATCGCCGCGGCGGCATGTCCGACATGACGGTGCTCGACTACGCCATGATGGTCGAGGATACCCATGTCGACACCAAGGTGATCGAATACCGGCGCCGCGGCCCCGACACATTCATCACCGGCAAGGGCCAGGGCGAGCTGATCGCCGTGGCGCTGACCGACAAGATGGCCGATGGCCTGTCGATGGTCTATTCCTACTTCAATCCCGAGTTCGAGGACCGTTCGCTCGGCACCTTCATGATCCTCGACCATATCGCCCGCGCCCGTGCCATGGGCTTGCCCCATGTCTATCTCGGCTACTGGGTCAACGGCTCGCGCAAGATGAACTATAAAATGCGCTTCATGCCGCAGGAGCATCTCGGCCCGAAGGGCTGGGAACGCTACGACCACGAAGCGGTCACGCGCTGATTTTTCTTCTTACCAGATCCTGATCTAAACATTTTCAGCCGAGACGATGCTGGTCTTCCGCCCGTTGGCGGGGCGATTGCGCCGACCGGCATCTGCTCAAATCATTGCGAAAGCCGTTGCATGTCCTCTCACAATGCCCACACCAAAGGACTCCTGCTCACCGCGCTTGGCGGGCTGGCGCTGACCATCGACATTCCCCTGATCCGGCTCGCCCATGGCGAAGCCTGGACGATCCTTTTGCTGCGCACCGGCTGCACCTTCGTGGCAGGGCTGATCGTATGGGCCATCTGGCGCTCGTTCAGCAAGAATGCTCCGCAGCTGATACCCGGCTGGTCGGGGCTCGTGGTCGCCACACTCTACGGGCTCGGCGCAATCGCCTTCATCACTGCCGTCTACAACACCTCGACCGCCAATCTGGTTTTCATCCTGGCCTTCTCCACCATGTTCTCGGCGCTGCTGTCGTGGCTGTTTCTGAAGGAGCGACCGCAGCCGCTGACGCTTGCGGCAATGGCGCTGATGATCGTCGGCATCGCGATCATCGTCGGCGATTCCGTCGGCACGGGATATCTGTTCGGCGATGTGATGGCGCTGTGTTCGGCCTTGGCGATTGCCTGCGCCATCACCGTTTCACGCGCCAGCGGCAGGGATATGGGATTCACCGCGCTGACCGGCGTCCTGCTGCCGTTCGGGCTGGCGGCGCTCATGGTCTCCAAGACCGGTTTTCAGGTGGAGGCGCCATGGTGGATCGTTTTCAACGGCGCCGTCATCATGCCGTTCGCCTTCTTCTGCCTCGCCAACGGGCCGAAATACATTTCAGGCCCGGAAGTGGCGATGTTCTATCTCCTGGAAACGGTTCTGGCGCCGGTCTGGATATGGATGATCTTTGCCGAGACGCCGTCGCGCAACAGCTTGATCGGCGGCGTGATCCTGATCGTCACGCTGGTTGCCCATTCCCTGTGGCAGTTGCGTGAAGGGCGCAAGCGCCGGGCAGCGCTCGCCGTCGCTTACCCAGCCTGACTTTTCTTCGCCGGGCCGGCGACAATCTCGATCTGCGGCGGCCCGCCTTCGAGCTCGGCCGCCGCGTCGGGAACTGTGTCTTCGGCCAGTTCCACCTCGCGCAGCCATTCGCGCCATATCGCCACCAGCAGTGCCATCAGCACGGGGCCGATGAACAGGCCGAGAAAGCCCATCGTCTTGACGCCGCCGATCAGGCCGAAAAAGGTGGGCAGGAAGGGCAATTTGATCGGTCCGCCGACCAGCTTCGGGCGCAAGGTCTTGTCGACGATGAACAGTTCCACCGCGCCCCAGATGAACAGCGCCAGACCCGCCATCGGCGAGCCGCTGGCGGCGAGGTAGATCGATACCAGCGTAAACGACAGCGGCGCGCCACCGGGGATCAGCGCCATGACGCCGGTGAGCGCGCCGAGCGTCACCGGCGAGGGCACCCCGGCCAGCCAGTAGGCGATGCCCAGCACCAGCCCCTCGCCGATGGCGATCACGGTCATTCCGGTAACGGTCGAGGAAATGGTCGCCGGCACGACGCGCGAAATCCGCTCCCAGCGCGTCGGCAGGATGCGTTCGCCGAGCCGGTCGATCTGGCTGGCAAAGTGTTCGCCGTCGCGGTAGGCGAAGAACAGCGCGATCATCATGAACAGCAGCGTCAGCAACAGGCCGAAGGCGCTGCCGCCGGCAGCCAGCACGCCGCGATAGATGCTGCCGATATTGGCGCCGCTGACCAGCTGGATCAGCTCGCCGATGCCGCCGGGATGGCCGAAATTGTCGATCCACTGTTCGTTCAGCCACTCGCCGACGACAGGCAGCGAGGTGATCCAGTGCGGTGTGACCGCGCCGTGCCTGTTGGTCTCGATCGCCCAGCCCACCCATTCGCGGACCTCGTTGATGGCGTAGGTGCCGGCGAGCGCTATCGGCACCACCAGGAAGGCGAGGATGAACAGGATGGCGAGCGTCGCGGCGACGGTGCGGTTACCGCCGACACCGGCAAGCAGCCGGCGGTAGAGGGGCCAGCTGGCAAAAGCAATGACGAGGGCTGCCAGCACGGGAAACAGGAACCCGTGGAAGAAATAGACGCCGGCGGCGACGATCAGCACCAACAGCCAGCGCGCAGCCGACAGCGGCGGAATGACGGCGGATCGCAACGGTGTCGACAGGCCGAACAGGCGCTGCTGACGTTCCGGCTTCTGGATCTTCGCTTCCTTCAAACGGTCAATTCTCCCCAGCCTACACAGCGTTTATGCACTGTTATAGTGCCGCAATAGTGACGATAGTCCAAATGCCTTGGGATCTCCCCCCTTGAGGGGGAGATGGCCGGCAGGCCAGAGGGGGTCGCCGCGCATGAAGCGCCAGCCTTCTCTGCCAGCGAAAGGGTGTCGTGTCAGGACGTACCGACCCCCTCTGTCGCCTTCGGCGACATCTCCCCCTCGAGGGGGGAGATCCCTACCCAAATTTCCCCGTCCGCGGGAATCCCTTCGGCACCATGCGACCGGCCGACGCTCTCGCGCCGATCCATTCCGCCAGCTCCTCGCGCGACCTGACGAAGGTGCGGTCGGCGGAATCCTGCCAGGACAGGCCGCTCGCCAGCGTGAAGGGTTTCAGGTCGAGCAGACCGCCATCCTTGTATTTCTGCAGGCGAACGCCCTTGCCGCGGCCCATCTCGGGAATTTCGGAGAGCGCAAACACCAGCATCTTGCGGTTCTCGCCGACAATTGCGAGATGATCGCCTGACACCGGGACGCAGGCCTTGGCCTCGTCGGGCGCCTTGACGTTCATCACCTGCTTGCCCTTTCGGGTGTTGGCGACGACCTCCTCCTCCGGCACGACGAAACCATTGGCATCGTAGGAGACGAGCAGCAGCTTGCGCTTCGGGTCGTGGACGAAGGCGGTGACGATGTCCTGGTCGTTGTCCATGTCGACGATGATGCGGATCGGTTCGCCATGGCCGCGGCCGCCCGGCAGCCGGTCGGCGCCGATGGTGTAGAATTTTCCGCCGGTGGTGAAGACCAGGATCTTGTCGGTGGTCTGGGCATGGAAGGCGAGCTTGAGGCTGTCGCCTTCCTTGAAGGTGAGCGTGGAATGGTCGGCCAGATGGCCTTTCATCGCCCGCAGCCAGCCCTTTTCCGAGACCACCACGGTGACCGGCTCGCGCTCGATCATGGCGTGCGCAATGTCGGTCAGATCATGCTCCGGCGCGTCGGCGAACTGGGTGCGGCGCTTGCCGAGTTCGGTCTCGGGGCCGAACTTGTCGCGAACCTGCGTGACTTCCCATTTGATCGTCGACCATTGCTTGGCGTCGGATGCGAGCAATGCCTCGATCTGCTTCTTCTCGGTGGTGAGACCGTCGAACTCCTTGCGGATCTCGAACTCTTCCAGCTTGCGCAGGGCCCGCAGCCGCATGTTGAGGATGGCTTCGGCCTGGGTGTCGGTGAGCGACCAACGGGCCATCATCACCTGCTTGGGCTCATCCTCCTCGCGGATGATCCTGATGACCTCGTCGATGTTGAGATAGGCGATCAGGTAGCCGGCAAGGATTTCCAGCCGCTTCTCGATCTCGCCAAGCCGATGCTTCGAGCGGCGGATCAGCACATCGCGCCGATGGTCGAGCCACTCCTTCAGCACGCCCTTCAGCGACAGGACGTTAGGCACCTTGCCGCGCGACAAAACGTTCATGTTGAGGGGAAACCGGCTTTCAAGTTCGGTCAGCTTGAACAGCGATTCCATCAGAATGCCGGGATCGACCGAACGGCTCTTCGGCACGAGCACAATGCGGACGTCCTCGGCGCTTTCATCCCTGACATCCTCGAGCAGCGGCAATTTGCGCGCGATCAAAAGCTCGGCGATCTTTTCGATCAGCCTGGCCTTCTGGATGCCGTAGGGGATTTCAGTGACGACGATGCTCCAGGTGCCCCTGCCCTGATCCTCCTGGCCCCATTTGGCGCGCACGCGAAAACCGCCGCGGCCGGTCTCATAGGCCTCCAGGATGGATGCGCGGCTGTCGACGATGATGCCGCCGGTCGGGAAATCCGGCCCCTGGACGAACTCCATCAGCTTTGTCACGGGCGCGTCCGGCTGCTCGATCAACTGCAGCGCCGCGTTGCAAAGCTCGGCGGCATTGTGCGGCGGGATGGACGTGGCCATGCCGACCGCAATGCCGGAGGAACCGTTGGCGAGCAGATTCGGGAAGGCGCCGGGAAGCACTACGGGCTCCTCGTCCTCCTCATTGTAGGTTGGCCGGAAATCGACGGCGTCCTCGGTGATGCCGGCAAGCAAATCGCTCGCCACCTCGGTCATGCGCGCCTCGGTATAGCGCATGGCGGCGGCGTTATCGCCGTCGATATTGCCGAAATTGCCCTGCCCGTCGACGAGGGGATAGCGCATGGAGAAATCCTGCGCCAGGCGCACCAGCGCGTCGTAGATCGACTGGTCGCCATGCGGATGGAACTTGCCCATCACGTCGCCGACGATGCGGGCACATTTGGCAAAGCCCTGGTCGGGGTTGAGCCTGAGCAGCCGCATCGCATGCATGATGCGGCGATGCACAGGCTTCAGCCCGTCGCGCACGTCAGGCAGCGCCCGGTGCATGATGGTCGAGAGCGCATAGGCGAGATAGCGCTCTTCCAGCGCCTTCTTCAGATCGACCGGTTCGATGTGGTCACCGCCGCCATTTTCAGGCGGCAAAATCCTTTTTCCCATGCGGCTGGACTAGCCGAGCGGGTGATTCGCGGCAAGGCGGGGCTGCGGAAATCCGCACTTTGCAGCCTTTGGGCTTACGAGGGCGGCTCAAGGTCCGACAATGGATGTGACGGACTTCATGTTCCCCCTTGCCGTCCCTGTGCAACAGCAACGGTAGCAGTGCTGTTGCCAACCAACATCAATCTGTTACACGCCCTCTCTAGGCAGGAGACGGTACGCAGGGGAGCCCGACCTTCATGACATATTCACCGCATCGGGCGAAGGCTCCCGCTCCGATTTGCCTTTCGCCGTGATTTTCGACAAATCTGCGGGAAAGCGCCTTTTTCCCGTCCAGTTCGTCACGGAATGGTGATGGCGTAGAATTGAGAAAACACTTTTTTCAGGACTCTCTCAGGGAACTCGCGATGACAATCCAACGCTCGACACTCAAGAAACTTGCTTTTTCGACCTTTTTGCTGACGCTGCCGCTGAATGCCGCCTTTGCGCAAGACACGGCGGTTGCCGACCGACTGAAGGCCGCACTTGCCGTCCAGGGCGTCGATATCACCTGGACCGGCGTTACCGGCGACAATTCCAGCATGGTGCTGCAGGGCGTGTCGGTCAAACCGGCGGCCGAAAAGGAGGCGCTGCCGATCGGTGACGTCAAGCTCGAGGGCGTGACCGAAGCCAATGGCGGCTTCGATGTCGCGACCATCACGACTTCGGCCTTAGAGCACAGCAAGGACGGCGTCACGCTCAACCTCACCCCCTTCGTCATCCACGACGCCAACATCCCGGCTGAGGGCGCTACAGGCCCGCTCGGCTCGATGATGATCTACAAGTCGGCCGAACTCGAAAACCTGACGGTCAAGGTTGCCGACAAGGCCGCCTTCTCGGTGGATGGGCTTGCTGTCCAGATCACGCCGCCGGCCGACGGCAAGGCGATGGAGTTTTCCGCCACCACGGAAAAGTTCAACGCCGACCTTACCCTGGTCGACGATGCGAAATCCAAGGAAGCCATCGAGGCCCTCGGCTACCAGAACATCTCGGGCAATATCGAAATCGGCGGCACCTGGCAGCCGAGCGACGGCAAGATGGACCTATCGAAATACGACATCTCGGTCGAGAATGCCGGCACGCTCGGCATGACCTTCGGCCTCGGCGGCTACACGGTCGACTTCGTCAAGTCGCTGCAGGAGATGCAGAAGAAGATGGCGGCGCAGCCCGAAGGCGCCGACAATTCGGCGCAAGGCATGGCCCTGCTCGGCCTGTTGCAGCAGCTCTCCTTCAACAGCGCCTCGATCCGCTTCGACGACGATTCGCTCACCGGCAAGGTGCTTGAATATGTCGGCAAGCAGCAGGGCATGTCGGGCAAGGACATCGCCAACCAGGCCAAGGCGATCGTGCCGTTCGGCATGGCACAGCTCAACAATCCCGAACTGACCGCCGAAGTGACGGCGGCGGTGAGCAAATACCTCGACGATCCAAAGAGCCTCGAGATTTCGGCCGAGCCGCCGGCAGCGGTGCCGTTCGCGCTGATCATGGCCGGTGCCATGTCCAACCCGGCCGACCTGACCAAGACGCTCGGCGTCCATGTCAAGGCCAACGAAGACTGATCGAAGTTCGCTCCCTTCTCCCCGTCACTATACGGGGAGAAGGTGCCGGCAGGCAGATGAGGGGCGGCGCCAACGCCTGCAAATTGTAGTTCGATGCTGAACCGATTGTCAGAAGGCGCCAACTGCTAAGGCCGTTCGTCAATCGCCTGCATGCGTGCTGCCCCTCATTGTCCTGCCGGACATTTCTCCCCGAATAGAGACGGGGAGAAAGGGCAGTTGCAACGCTGCCGTCAGTCCTTCTTCACTGCCGCGACACGCAGCGACAGATCACGCAACTGCTGCGGCGACGCCTCCGAGGGCGCGTTCATCAACAAATCGTAGGCCTGCTGGTTCATCGGGAACATGGTGATCTCTCGCAGGTTCTTGGCGCCGACCAGCAGCATGACCACGCGGTCGACGCCGGCCGCCATGCCGCCATGCGGCGGCGCGCCATACTGGAAGGCGCGATAGAGGCCGCCAAAACGCTCCTCGACGGTCTGGCGGTCGAGGCCGCGTATCTCGAATGCCTTGACCATGGTTTCGGGCAGATGGTTGCGGATGCCGCCTGAGGCGATCTCGAAGCCGTTGCAAACCATGTCGTACTGGAAGGCCTTGATTTCCAGCGGATCCTTGGTCGTCAGAGCTTCCATACCACCTTGCGGCATCGAGAACGGGTTGTGGGCAAAATCGATCGCTTTCGCCTCCTCGTCCCATTCATAGAAGGGGAAGTCGATAATCCAGCACAGTTCAAAACGCTCGCGGTCGACAAGGTTCAGCTCCTCGCCGGCGCGCGTGCGTGCGGCGCCTGCGAAGGTGACGAACTTCTTCGGATCGCCGGCGACAAAGAAGGCGGCGTCGCCATCGGCAAGGCCAAGCTGCTGACGGATCGCCTCGGTGCGCTCCTCGCCGATGTTCTTGGCCAATGGACCGGCGCCTTCAAGCTTGTCGCCTTCCTTGCGCCAGAAGATGTAACCCAGTCCCGGCTGGCCCTCGCCCTGCGCCCACGAGTTCATGCGGTCGCAGAAGGCGCGGCTGCCGCCGGTCTTGGCCGGAATGCCCCACACTTCGGCCTTCGGATCGTTGGCCAGGATGTTGGCGAAGACCTTGAAGCCGGAATCGCGGAAATGGTCGGAGACGGCCTGCATCTCGATCGGGTTGCGCAGGTCCGGCTTGTCGGAGCCGTATTTGCGCATCGCGACATCGTACGGGATGCGCTGGAATGTCTGCGTCACCGGCTTGCCGTTGGCGAAAGTCTCGAAGACGCCGCGCATCACCGGTTCCATGGTCGACAGCACGTCGTCCTGCTCGACGAAGCTCATCTCGAGGTCGAGCTGGTAGAATTCGCCGGGCAGGCGGTCGGCGCGCGGGTCCTCGTCGCGGAAGCAGGGCGCGATCTGGAAATAGCGGTCGAAGCCCGAAACCATGATCAGCTGCTTGTACTGCTGCGGCGCCTGCGGCAGCGCGTAGAAGGTGCCGGGATGGATCCGCGACGGCACCAGGAAGTCGCGCGCGCCTTCCGGCGACGAGGCCGTCAGGATCGGCGTCGAGAATTCGGTGAAGCCGACATCGGTCATGCGCTTGCGCATCTCGGCGATGATTTTCGTGCGCGCCACGATGTTCCTGTGCAGCGTCTCGCGGCGCAGGTCGAGGAAGCGATACTTCAGGCGGATGTCTTCGGGATAGTCGGGCTCGCCGAACACCGGCAGCGGCAATTCCTTGGCTGCCGACAGCACCTCGATCTCGCGGGCAAAGATCTCGATCTCGCCGGTCGGCAGGTTGGCGTTGGTGGTGTCGGGCAGGCGCGCCTTGACCTCGCCGTCGACGCGGATCACCCATTCGCCACGCAGCGTCTCGGCCACCTTGAAGGCGGGCGAATCCGGATCGGCGACGATCTGGGTCAGGCCGTAATGGTCGCGCAGATCGATGAACAGCAGGCCGCCATGGTCGCGCACGCGATGCACCCAGCCCGACAGGCGAACGGTCGAGCCGACATCGCTCTTTCTCAACTGGGCACAGGTATGGCTGCGGTAACGATGCATTGTCATGTCAAAATTCCGGGGTGTTCTGGTTGCGGGCCGAAGCATCAAAGCCCGGTCCAAAATTTGCGCGAAAAGCGCATGGGAGGCCCGATTTGTCAAGGCAAGCCGGGTTTGGGTCGCCGCTCTATGCGATCGTCAGCATTGAAGTCTTTGACAGGCTTGGCGCATTGCCGCCAGAAGTGTTTCTCGCGACAGTGCCGTCATCAGGCGATCTGGAGATACTTCATGCCAAAACGCACAGTACCGCCGGGTGTCGGGCCGCATAATGGCCGCGAATTGGAACTGATGCTTCAAGGCGACAAGCCAATGGCCCTATTCGGGGCGGAACCGGGTATGGACGCCGATGATATTGGCGATGCAGGTTTTGCACCGTTTGTCGACGAAGGTCGCATCCTGAAGTTCACCCAGATTGTTCCTAAAACCTCAGTGGAAGAGCGCTGCTACTGCCTGCCGACAGAAGAATGGCGCTGCAAACTGAGCTTGTTGATCTCCAGAATGTGCCGCAGCGGAGAGGCCTTTGACATCTTCACATCGAATGATCTGGCGAGGCTTGAAGGAGCCCTTCTCGGCTATTCAAAGGAAGATGTCGAAGTGTTCGTCGCCCATGCTGCGTCCCGGACTGCCCGCGCGCCGAGCTCCGTTTAAGCCAAATGGATTTCAGCGCCCTGACGCTCGAAGTCGGCGAGGATCGCGGCCGGCGCGGTCTTTTCGACCACAAGATGGCGGATCGCCTCTGGCCTGGCGACCCGGTAGGGTGCGGCTGTGGCCAGCTTGTCATTGGTGACGGCGATGACGATGCCTGCGCTGTTCTTGGCCATGGCACGCTTTACCTCGGCCTCCGCCGAATCGAAGGCCGTCACGCCGCGTGAGGCATCGAGGCCGCAGGAGCCGAGAACAAACAGGTCCGCCCCAAGCTGCGCGACGGCGGCAAGCGTGTCGGCGCCGACGCAGGCGCCGAGATGACGGTCGAACCGGCCGCCCAGCACAATCAGCTCGATCAAAGCGTGGTTTGACAAGACAGCGGCAATTTCGAGCGAATTGGTGGCGACGGTCAGTTCGAGGTCGCGCGGAATGGCCCTGGCGATCGCGGCATTGGTCGAGCCGCTGTCGATGAACAGGGTCTGTCCGGGCGAAAGCAATGCCACGATCGCGCGGGCCAGCCGCGTCTTTTCTTCGACCGCATGGCCGGCGCGCAGGCCGACCGGCGTGGCGGCGAAGGGTGCGGCCGCGACCGCGCCGCCATAGACGCGGCGGCACTGCCCGGCCTTGGCCAACTCCCTGAGGTCGCGGCGAACCGTGTCTTCCGAAACGCCGAAGCGGCCTGCCAGCTCGCCGGCCAGCACCCTTCCCTCGACGGCCAGGCGATCGCGAATAATTTGATGCCGCTCATCGGTCAGCATTGCATGATCCTGTTTTCTTCATGCACGTTCTTGCACGATTTGCATGTTTGTGCAAGATGTAGGCATGTCAAACAGTGACAACCGTCGACTCTCTTGCCTTGAAAGCATCTTCATGACCTTTGGCCTCCGCCTCGCTCCGCAACACCGGGTCTACGCCGGCTTTGCGATCTATTCGTTCGCCATGGGCCAAATCTTCCCGCGGCTGCCCGACATCAAGCACGCCATGGGCATCGGGGACGGCACGCTCGGGCTAAGCCTGATCGGGACGCCAATCGGCACCTTGACCGCGCTGACGCTGGCGGCGCCGATCTTGGCGCGCGTCGGCTTCCGCCGCGCGCTGCTCGGGCTGGTGCCGCTTTTGTCGGTTGTCTTTGCCATTGCCGTGCATGCGCCTGGGCCGCTTGCGCTGTTCCTGATGCTGTTTCCGGTCGGCCTGATGATCGGCAGCGTCGAGATCATTCTCAATGTCGAGGCCGACAGAACCGAATTCCTGCTCAAGCGCCGGATCATGAACCGGGCGCATTCGTTCTGGAGTATTGGCTTTTTCGGCGCCGGCCTGTTCGGCGCCGCGCTTGCGCATCTCGGCATATCGCCGCAACTGCACCTGGCGATTGTCGTACCGATGGTGGCGACAGGAATCGCGCTGTTTCTCGGCGGTTACGAACCGGCGCCGAGCCGCTTCGCCGGCAATGACGAGACGGCGCCAAGGCTGGCGCGGCCGACGCTGCCTATCCTCGTCCTCGTCGCGGTGACGCTGTCGGCGATGCTGATGGAAGGCGCCAGCATCGACTGGTCGGCAGTCTACATGCGCACCGTGTTCGATGCGGGCCCTTTCGTCGCCGGCTTCACAGTGGCGCTGTTTGCATTCTCGCAAGCGAGCACGCGCTTCTTTGCCGACTCCTTTGTCGACCGCCACTCGCCGAGCGTCGTGGCGCGGGTGCTGCTGGCGACGATGGCGGTGGGCGTGCTGCTCGTCTTCTTCTCGCCTGCCCCGCTCGTATCGATGCTGGGCTTTGCGCTACTTGGCATCGGCAGCAGCGTGCTCTTTCCGCTGGCGATCTCGGCGGCAGCCCAGCGGACGGACCGCTCCGCGACGATCAATGTCGCGGCGCTGTCGCAGATTTCCTTCGTCGCCTTCCTGCTCGGCCCGCCGCTGCTCGGTTTCGTCTCCGACCATTGGGGCATCCGCTCGGCCTTCGGTATCGGCATCCCGTTCATCATGCTCAGCCTGCTGACCGCCGGCTCGCTTGGCCGAAGGGCTGCCCGGGGCAAGCCTGCGCCGGCGAGCGAAGCTTTGGCGAGGGCCGACGGAGCTTGAACGGCCGCACTTGAAGCCACACACCTGTTGGCGGCGGGACAAGCCACTGGCATTGGCCACACCGATGGTTCAGAACTGTGGAGCCACCTAAGCAACGGTTCCGTATGTCCTCCATCCGCCCGCTGATCCCGCTCCTCATCGCCGCCGGCATCCTGCTTGGCGGCAACGGGCTGCAGGGCACGCTGATCGCGTTGCGCGGCGCGCAGGAAGGGTTTTCGGCCTCCGACATCGGCCTGATGGGCACGTTCTATTTCGCCGGCTTCCTGCTTGGTTGCCTCGCAGTCACCCGCATCCTCAAGGCAGTCGGCCATGTCCGGACGTTTTCAGCGCTTGCCGCCATCGCCGCGGCCAGTACGCTGCTCCTGGTGCTGATCATCGATCCGGTGATGTGGTGCGCGGTGCGCTTTGCCGGCGGTTTCTGCTTTGCCGGCCTGTTCACCGTGATGGAAGCCTGGCTGAACTCCGGCGTCGAAAACAAGGATCGTGCGCGCGTGCTGGCCATCTACCGCATGGTCGATATCGGCTCGGTGACCGGCGCACAGTTCCTGATCCCGATCTTCGGCCCGGGCGGCTTTGCCATCTTCGCCATCATGTCGATGATGATCACGCTGTCGCTGGTTCCGGTGTCGCTCGGCGACCGCTCCAACCCGACGCCGCCGGAAGACGTCAAGCTCGATCTCGCCCGCGTCTGGCGGATTTCGCCGCTCGGCTGCTTCGGCTGCATCTGCGTCGGCGTCACCAACAGCGCCTTCCGCACGCTGTCGCCGGTCTATGCCGAGCAGATCGGCATGTCGGTGGCCGATGTCGTCACCTTCGTCAGCGTCGGCATCTTCGGCGGCGCCCTCATCCAGTATCCGCTGGGCTACCTCTCCGACCGCTGGGATCGGCGCGCGGTGCTTTTGGCCACGACATGCGGCGCCATGTTCGCGGCGCTGGCGCTGGTCTTCGTCGCCGGCGCCGATCCGACCCTCAATTTGATCATCGTCTTCATCTTCGGCAGCTTCGCCATGCCGCTCTATTCGCTATCGGCGGCGCATTCCAACGACCGCGCCGACAAGGGCGAGTTCGTGCTGATCAACGCCGCCTTGATGCTGTTCTATTCCTTCGGCGCCATTGGTGGCCCCTTCGCGGCGTCCGCAGTGATGCAACATTTCGGACCGGGCGCCCTGTTTGTCTTCAGCGCAGTCGTCTACGCCACCCTCATCGCCGTCATTCTCTACCGCATGCAGGTGCGCGGCAGCGTGCCGGCGGGCAAGCGCAGCCGCTTCACGGCGCTGCTGCGCACATCAACCGTCTTCGCGCGGCTGGCGCGCAGAAATGGCGATTCCGACGGATCGGCTGATACTTGACCGAAGGGCGGCTTGACGAAAGCGCCCATGGCTGAAATTGAAAGAGAACCTTACCCGTTACTAAAAGCGATTTGATGCACGTCATCACCACCCAAAATGAGCTCGAGTCCGTTCTCGCCGCTTTTGAAAAGTCGGATTTCGTCACCGTCGACACCGAATTCATCCGCGAAACGACATTCTGGCCGATTCTGTGCCTGATCCAGATGGCGGCGCCCGGCGTCACCGCGCTGATCGACCCGCTGGCGCCCGACATCAACCTCGCCCCGTTCTTCCGGCTGATGGCCAATGAGGCGGTGGTCAAGGTTTTCCATGCCGCGCGCCAGGACATTGAAATCATCGTCCATCTCGGCGATCTGGTGCCCCATCCGGTGTTCGACACCCAGGTCGCGGCCATGGTCTGCGGCTTCGGCGACAGCGTCTCCTACGATCAGCTGGTGCAGCGCATCACCGGCGCACGGCTCGACAAATCCTCGCGTTTCACCGACTGGCGCCACCGACCGCTGTCGGACAAGCAACTCGACTATGCCTTGGCCGACGTCACCCATCTGATCGACGTCTACAAGCATCTCAGCGCCGAACTGGAGCGGGAAAACCGCGCCCATTGGCTAAACGAGGAAATGGAGGTGCTGACTTCGCGCGAGACCTACGATCCGCACCCCGAAGACGCTTGGAAGCGGCTGAAGATGCGGCTGCGCAAGCCGCAGGAGCTGGCGATCGTGCAGACGGTGGCGGCATGGCGCGAACGCGAGGCGCGCGAGCGTGACGTGCCGCGCGGCCGGGTGCTCAAGGACGACGCCATATACGAGGTCGCCCAGCAGGCGCCGCGCGATGCGGCAGCGTTGGGCAAGCTGCGCACGACGCCGAAAGGCTGGGAGCGTTCGTCGACGGCTACCGCATTGCTTGGCGCGGTCAACACGGCGCTCGCTTTGCCCCGCGAAGAGATGCCGAAGCTGCCCAAGAGCTTTCAGCCGCCCGAGGGCTCCAATGCCGCCTCCGAGCTGCTGAAGGTTCTGTTGCGGATCGTCGCCGAGAAGGAAGGCGTCGCCTCGAAAGTGCTGGCGTCCAGCGACGACATCGACCGCATCGCCGCCGAGGGCGAGGATGCCGACGTGCCGGCCCTGCAGGGCTGGCGACGCGCCGTGTTCGGCGAAGCCGCACTGAAGCTGGTGCGCGGCGAAATCGGCATCAAGTTCGACAAGCGCAAGATCGCGGTGTTCGATTTGTAGAACCCCACCCCGCGCCGCTCCGCGGCGCGACCCTCCCCACAAGGGGGAGGGTAAACAACTGCCCTACACCGCTCCGAGCAGGTGTAGCGCGAACCAGATCCATGCCAGCAAGAGAATGATCGCGCCGACGTAGAAGGCGCAGCTGCGAAACCGCAGATTGTTGCTGGTGAGGTGGACCCAGGCGTGGCCATAGCGGGAAATCACGAAAATCCACATCAAGGCCAGGGTCAGATAATTGACGCCATTGGTCGCGTGCAGCGCCAGACACAGCACATAGAACAGCACCGGCAGTTCGAACTGGTTGATGAGATTGTTGGCAACCGTGACGCTCGACCCGGGCTCGGTCGTGCGCACCTTGTATTGACCGACCTTGGCCTCGCCCGATTTGACCGCGCCGTAGCGGCGCCGGCCCATCACGACATAGACGATATAGACGAGCAACACCTGCGCCAGCATCGGCCAGAAAATCGCGGTCTGGCTCATGGCGTTGCCCCTGCTCTGTCGTTCATGCCTGTGGACGCCGCTGGGCGGCAAGGATCAAAAACGCGATGACGATGACGGGGATCGCCAGCAGCGCGAATTTGGTGACGATCAGCGACGAGGCGAAAGACAGAGAATCCGGGTTGGCCGACAGCGCATCGGACAGAAGCCGCGCCACCGCAATGTTCTGGGCGTAGTCGGCGCATGTGTAAGGCAGCACGATGACCAGCGCGAACAGCGCCTGAAGCTGCACCGGCATGGCACGAAAATTCTTCAGCCGCCGCCCGGTTGCCAGGATCAGGCTGACCATGGTCAGCGACAGCAGCGCCGGGAAGAGAAGGTCGAAAGTCAAATAGTGCCAGACCAGGATGATCTCGCTGCCGCGTCGGCCGAGTGCCGTCAGCCAGGCCATGCCCTCGTCGGGCGTGAACCCGCCAAGGCGCACGTCGAGCGACGGCAGGCCACCGCTCAGCCGGCGGAAATAGAAGAATTCCAGCAGCGTCATGATGATGAAAACCGCCGCGGCGGCAAAGCACAGCGCGCCGGCATGGCGCGCCAGCCGCAGCACGATCGTCGCCTGGTGGCGCCAGAGCATGTACCGCTCTGGCTGCCGGTCAGGCTCCGCCAGGATAGTTCGGGCTTTCGCGGGTAATCGTGACGTCATGGGCGTGGCTTTCACGAAGTCCGGCGTTGGATATGCGCACAAAGGTGGCGCGTTCGCGAAAATCGGCAAGGTCGCGGCCACCGACATAACCCATAGCGGCTTTTAGCCCGCCCGCAAGCTGGTGCAGCACGCCAGACACAGGTCCCTTGTAGGGCACCTGCCCTTCAATGCCTTCCGGGACCAGTTTCAGCGTGTCGCGAACCTCGGCCTGGAAGTAGCGATCGGCCGAGCCGCGCGCCATGGCGCCGACAGAGCCCATGCCGCGATAGGCCTTGAAGGAGCGGCCCTGATGCAGATAGACCTCGCCCGGGCTTTCGTCGGTGCCGGCCAGCAGCGAACCGATCATGGCCGCACTGGCGCCGGCGGCAAGCGCCTTGGCCAGATCGCCCGAATATTTGATGCCGCCGTCGGCGATGACCGACACGCCTGATCTATGCGCCGTCTCCACCGCCGACATGATCGCCGAAAGCTGCGGCACGCCGACACCGGCGACGATGCGCGTGGTGCAGATCGAGCCCGGGCCGATGCCGACCTTGACGGCATCGGCGCCGGCGTCGATCAGCGCCTGCGTGCCTTCGGCGGTGGCGACGTTGCCGGCCAGGATGCGGACGGAATTGGAAAGCTTCTTGGCCCGCGTCACCGCATCGAGCACGCGCTGCGAATGGCCATGCGCGGTGTCGATGACCAGGAGGTCGACACCGGCATCGATCAACCGCTCGGCGCGCTCGAAGCCGTCATCGCCGACGCTGGTGGCTGCCGCCGCCCGCAGGCGCCCCTGCGCATCCTTGGTGGCGTGCGGGTTGAGTTGCGACTTCTCGATGTCCTTGACGGTGATCAGGCCGACGCAATTGCCTTGCTTGTCCACGACGACGAGCTTTTCGATGCGGTGCTGGTGCAGCAGCCGCTTGGCCTCGTCCTGGTCGACATTCTCCTTGACCGTGATCAGGTTCTCACGGGTCATCAATTCGTAGACTTTCTGCCCCGGATCGGAGGCGAAGCGCACGTCGCGGTTGGTCAGGATACCAACCAGGCGGCCGATCTTCTGGCCGCCGGTGCCGCCATTCTCGACAACCGGAATGCCCGAGATGGAATAGGTGCGCATCAGCGCCAGCGCGTCGGCGAGCGTGGCGTCGGGGCCGATGGTGACCGGATTGATGACCATGCCCGATTCGAACTTCTTGACCTGGCGAACCTGCTCGGCCTGTTCGGCCGGCGAGAAATTGCGGTGGATGACGCCGATGCCGCCGGCCTGCGCCATGGCGATGGCGAGCCGCGCCTCGGTGACGGTGTCCATGGCGGCCGACAGGATCGGCACGTTGAGGTCGATGTCGGTGGCGATGCGGGTGCGGATGTCGGTCTCACCGGGCATGACCTCGGAATGACCGGGCTGCAACAGCACGTCGTCAAAGGTCAGCGCCAGCGCGCCGGTGGACGTTTCGATGATTTTTGCCATGGCCAGTCCTCGGATACGAAAAGCGCTGGGAGAATACAAAAAAGCGCTGGACCGAAATGGACAGCGCCGACTCGTTTCTTCCCTTTCAGGATTGGCGCTGGCTGGTAACACGTCGCGGCGCCGATGAAAAGCCGGTCATCTCCTATTCGGCGGACCTGCCCAGGAGAGCGTCGATTTTCGCCAGTTTCATCTTTTGTGCAGAAACGCAGCACCCCTCTTGTCCACCCACGGTCGCACAAAAGTGACAGCAAATTAATGCGACATCGCGCCTGAGGCGTGATAACCGCCCGTTTGTATCGGCTTGCCCGCCTTTTCATTGTTTGGATTGGCCGGCAGGCACATTTAGACCAGTTCGGACGCGTTCGTTGAACCGCATCATTCCGCTCATTCTGGCGGTCGCCTTGTTCATGGAAAACATGGATTCGACCGTCATTGCGACATCGCTGCCGGCGATCGCCGTCGACATCCACACCAGCCCGATCGCGCTCAAGCTGGCGCTGACCGCCTATCTGGTGTCGCTGGCCATCTTCATTCCGATCAGCGGCTGGATGGCCGACCGGTTTGGCGCCAAGACCATTTTTCGCGCCGCGATCGGCGTGTTCATCGTCGGCTCGGTCTGCTGCGCCGTCTCCAACTCGCTGCCGGCCTTTGTCGTCTCGCGCTTCCTGCAAGGCATAGGCGGCGCCATGATGACGCCGGTCGGCCGCCTGGTGCTGGTGCGCGCGACGCCGAAGAGCGAGCTGGTTGCCGCCATGTCGTGGCTCACGGTGCCGGCGCTGGTCGGCCCGCTTGTGGGACCACCGATCGGCGGCTTCATCACCACCTATTTCACCTGGCACTGGATCTTTCTGATCAACGTGCCGATCGGCCTGATCGGCATCTGGCTGGCGACGCGCTTCCTGCCGCAAACCGACTCGATGGAGACGCCGCCGCTCGATTTCGTCGGTTTCGTGCTGAGCGGGCTGGCGGCCTCCGGCGTCGTCTTCGGCCTGTCGGTGGTCAGCCTGCCCTATCTGCCGCCGGCGACCGGCCTCATCACCGTGGCGGTCGGGCTGATTTCCGGCGTGCTCTATCTGCTGCATGCGCGGCGCGCCAAGAACCCGCTGCTGGCGCTGGAACTGTTCCGCAACCAGGTGTTCCGCTCCTCGGTGCTCGGCGGCTCGCTGTTTCGCATCGGCATCGGCGCGGTGCCGTTCCTGTTGCCCCTGATGTTCCAGATCGGCTTCGGGCTGACGCCGTTCCAGTCGGGCATGATCACCTTCGTCTCGGCCATCGGCGCCATCGGCATGAAATTCGTCACCGCGCTGATCTTCCGGCTCGCCGGCTTCCGCCGGGTGCTGATCTGGGGCTCGCTGATCGCGGCCGCATCGATCGCCATCTACGGCCTGTTCACGCCGGAGACGCCTTACGCGCTGATGCTGGCGATATTGCTGGTCGGCGGGTTTATCCGCTCGATGTTCTTCACCGGCGTCAACGCGCTCTCCTATGCCGAGGTGACGGCTGAAGACACCAGCAAGGCAACGCCGATCACGGCGGTGTTCCAGCAGTTGTCGATCGCGCTCGGCGTGGCGCTGGCCGGCGGCATCCTGGAAGTCTCGACCTCGATCCATGGCGGCCCGCTGATGCTCGGCGATTTCCACATTGCCTTCTTCATCGTGGCGGCAGTGTCAGCGGCGGCGTCGGTATCGTTCATGCGGCTGGCACCGGATGCCGGCAATGCGGTGTCGGGCCACGGCCGGCTGACGACGCCGAAGACGCTGGAGCCGGTGAGCACGGCTGGGAAGTAAGGGGCGGCGCGACGAAAATCGTCGACGTCGGCGATCCTTCACACCCCCCTCTGGCCTGCCGGCCATCTCCCCCGCAAGGGGGGAGATCGGATATCACGCGGCTTTCGCCAATCTTGCAACTTTGAAGGAATGGCGAGACGGTCGCAGCTGCCAATCTCCCCCCTTGCGGGCGAGATGTCCGGCAGGACAGAGGGACGGAACGCTACGAAGCGTCTTTCACGCCGTGCCGTCTCTGCCCTTAAAATCCTTCGCCAGCAAATACAGTTCCACCGACTCATCCCGCGACGCCGGCGGCTTCACGTGGTGCACCGAGCGGAAGTTCTTCTTGAGCATCGACAGCAGCTCGTTTTCGGCGCCGCCTTGAAACGTCTTGGCCAAAAAGTGCCCGCCCGGCTTCAGCACCGACAGCGCGAAATCGGCGGCCACCTCGCACAGATGCATGGTGCGGATGTGGTCGGTTCGCTTGTGGCCGGTGGTCGGCGCGGCCATGTCGGACAACACGATATCGGGGTCGCCGCCCAGCGCCTCGGCGAGCTTTTGCGGCGCTTCCGGGTCGAGGAAATCCATCAGCAGCACCGGCGCACCCGGCACCGCATCCATTTCGAGATAGTCGATGCCGATGACATGTGGATTATCAGCCGTCGATTTCGTCCTCGCGGCCGCCACCTGGCACCAGCCGCCGGGGGCCGCACCGAGATCGATGACCTTCATGCCGGGTTTCAGCAGATGATGCTTGTCATCGATCTCGATCAGCTTGTAGGCCGCGCGCGAGCGATAGCCGTCGGCCTTGGAGCGCTGGACATAGGGATCATTGATGTGGCGCTGCAGCCAGCGGCGCGACGATTCCTTCAGGCCGCTCTTCTTCTTGATCCGCGTCTTGAGGACACGAATGCTGGCGGAGCCCGGCTTTTCCGGCTTCTTGGTCATGACGTTATTTCTTGTTTGAGTTTTTGCGCTGGCCGAGTTGCCGCCGTTTTTCGGCGGCTTCGCGTTTCGCGAAGGGCTTCCCCCACTCCGTCGCCGCTTCGCGGCGCCACCTCTCCCCCCTCCGGAGGGAGAGGAAAGGCGCCGGTCTGCATAAGTTCGCGCCCTTCCTCTACCCCGTCGATCGGGGGAGAGGTGTGGGGGGGAGCGGCGCGGGGGGGGGGGGGGGCGGGGGCCCAACCCCACCGGCTGAAGCTCCGCCCCCCCCCCCGGTGGGCGCGCC
>NZ_JAMYMJ010000027.1:0-76407 GCF_040318435.1 Mesorhizobium sp. M1143
GCCGGCCCCGCGCCGCGCGCAGCCGCGCCCCACCCAAAACCCCCCCCCCTCCCCCACCCACCCCCACACCCGTCGGCGGGGTGTTCCACTGCCCGGGCGGGCTGCCGCCCCGCCCTCTTCATGCCTTATGCCCCCGCCAGCGCCCAGGCCCTTGCGAAGCGCCGCCCTCCCGTGCAAAAGCCCCGGCATGCTTATCATCAACGATCTTTCGCTCCGCATGGCCGGACGCTTGCTTCTCGATCATGCCTCGCTGACCTTGCCGGCCGGCACCAAGGCCGGCCTCGTCGGCCGCAACGGCACCGGCAAGACGACGCTGTTCAAGGCCATCACCGGCGACTTTCCCTCCGAGACCGGCTCGATAAGCCTGCCCAAGAACACCCGCATCGGCCAGGTGGCGCAGGAAGCGCCCGGCACCGAGGAGCCGCTGATCGAAATCGTGCTCAAGGCCGACCTCGAGCGCACCGCATTGCTCGAGGAGGAAAAGACCGCCACCGACGCGCACCGCATTGCCGACATCCATATGCGGCTGGCGGATATCGATGCGCATTCGGCGGAATCCCGCGCGGCCACCATCCTCGCCGGCCTTGGCTTCGACGACGCCGCGCAGCGCCGCCCGGCCTCGTCCTTCTCCGGCGGCTGGCGCATGCGTGTGGCGCTCGCCGCGGTGCTGTTTGCCGAGCCCGACCTTCTGCTGCTCGACGAGCCGACCAACTATCTCGATCTCGAAGGAACGCTTTGGTTGGAAAACTACGTGTCGAAATATCCGCACACGGTGCTTCTGATCTCGCACGATCGCGACCTGCTCAACCGCGCCGTCAATTCCATCGTTCATCTCGACCAGAAGAAGCTGACCTTCTGGCGCGGCGGCTACGACCAGTTCGAGCGCCAGTACACCGAGCAGAAGGAGTTGCAGGAGAAGGGCCGTGTCAAGCAGGAAGCCGCCCGCAAGCACATGGAATCCTTCGTCGAGCGTTTTCGAGCCAAGGCTTCGAAGGCGAGACAGGCGCAGTCGCGCATCAAGGCGCTGGAGAAGATGAAGCCGATCGCAGCGCTCGTGAACGACACGGTGCGGCCGTTCTCTTTCCCGGAGCCGGTGAAAACGGTGGCGTCGCCGATCGTGGCGCTGAACAACGTCAATGTCGGCTACACCGAGGGCCAGCCGATCCTCAAGAAGATGACGTTGCGCATCGATGCCGACGATCGCATCGCGCTGCTCGGCGCCAACGGCAACGGCAAGTCGACCTTCGCCAAGCTTCTCTCGGGCAGGCTGAAGCAGGAAACCGGCACCATGACGGTGGCGCCGGGCCTGAAGGTGGCGATCTTCGCGCAGCATCAGCTCGACGATCTCAGGCCGGAGGAAAACGCCTACGAGCATGTCCGCCGGCTGATGCCGGAAGCGCCGGAATCCAAGGTGCGCGGCCGCGTCGCCCAGTTCGGCCTCACCACCGAGAAGATGAACACCGCCGCCAAGGATCTGTCGGGCGGCGAGAAGGCGCGCCTGCTCATGGGCCTGTCGGCCTTCGAAGGCCCGAACCTCTTCATCCTCGACGAACCCACCAACCATCTCGACATCGACAGCCGCGAGTCCTTGATCCATGCGCTGAACGAGTTTCCCGGCGCCGTCATCCTGATCTCGCATGACCGCCATCTGCTGGAAGCGACCGCCGACCGGCTGTGGCTGGTCAAGGATGGTGCGGTCAACCCGTATGACGGCGACCTTGAGGACTACAAGACGCTCGTCACCGGCGTGTCCGGCGATCGACGCGGCAAGCGCGAGGCCGAGAAGGCATCCAAGGCCGATCGCCGCCGCGATGCCGCGGCGCGCCGCGCCGCCTTCGAGCCGCTGGCCAAGGAAATCCGCGCCACCGAAGCGCTGATGGACCGCATCCGCAAGCGCATCGACCTGATCGAGGACGAACTCGCCAATCCGGCCGTCTATGAGAAGGATCCATCGACGGCGACCCGGCTGGCCAAGGAGCGCTCGCAGTTGGCACAGCAGTTGGCTGGCCACGAGGAAAAGTGGCTGACCATGTCGGCCGAGTACGAGGAAGGCACGGCGGAGTGATTTACCCTCCCCCTTGTGGGGAGGGTCGATCCGCGAAGCGGAGCGGGGCGGGGGTCTGCGCCGCACCCCCCCCCCGCGCTGCGCGCCGACCCTCCCCATCAAGGGGAGGGTAAGATCTGGCCCTACACGCCGCCCGCGAAACCCGCTAAAAACGCCCCATGAACCAGCACGCCAAGCTCAGAATCGGCCACTCCGCCTGTCCGCATGATTGCCCTTCGACCTGCGCGCTCGAGGTCGAACTGCTCGATGGCAACCGCATCGGCCGTGTCCATGGCGCCAAGTCCAATACGTATACGGCTGGTGTGGTCTGCGCCAAGGTCGCGCGCTATGCCGATCGTGTCCATCATCCGGACCGACTGCTGAAGCCGCTTGTTCGCGCCGGCGCCAAGGGCGACGGCATCTGGAAAGAATCCAGCTGGGAAGCGGCACTCGACCTCGTCGCCGAGAAATTCATCGCGGCCGAGGAAAAATACGGCTCCGAGACCGTCTGGCCTTATTACTATGCCGGCACGATGGGGCTGGTGCAGCGCGACGGCATCGACCGGCTGCGCCATGCAAAAAAATACTCCGGCTTCTTCGGCTCGATCTGCACCAATCTGGCCTGGACCGGCTGGATGATGGGAGCGGGCGCCTTGCGCGGTCCCGATCCGCGGGAGATGGCGAAGTCCGACTGCGTGGTGATCTGGGGCACCAATGCCGTGGTCACGCAGGTCAATGTCATGACCCACGCCATCAAGGCGCGGAAGGAGCGTGGCGCCAGGATCGTCGTTATCGACGTCTACGAGAACGCGACGATGAAGCAGGCCGATATGGGCCTTGTGCTGAAGCCCGGCACCGATGGCGCGCTGGCCTGCGCGGTCATGCATGTGCTGTTCAGGGAAGGCATGGCCGACCGCGCCTATCTCGAAAGATACACCGACGATCCGAAGGGGCTGGAAGCGCATCTGGAGACGCGCACGCCGGGATGGGCTTCCGCCATCACCGGTCTTGCCGTCACCGAGATCGAGGCTTTCGCACGCCTCGTCGGCTCGACGAGGAAAACCTATTTCCGCCTCGGCTATGGCTTTGCCCGCCAGCGCAACGGCGCGGTCAACATGCACGCGGCATCCTGCATCGCCGCCGTCACCGGCGCCTGGCAATATGAGGGTGGCGGTGCCTTCCATTCCAATTCCGGCATCTTCAAGCTCAACCAGGATGTGCTGGAAGGCGCCGCGATGCGCGATCCCAATATTCGCCATCTCGACCAGTCGCGCATCGGCCCGGTGCTGACCGGTGCAGCGGACGCGCTCTATGGCGGCCCGCCGGTGACGGCGATGCTGATCCAGAACACCAACCCGGTGAATGTCGCGCCCGAGCAGCGGCTGGTGAAGCAGGGTTTCCTGCGTGACGACCTGTTCACCTGCGTGCACGAGCAGTTCATGACCGACACGGCAAAGCTCGCTGATGTCGTTTTGCCGGCAACGATGTTTCTCGAGCATGACGACGTCTACAAGGGCGGTGGCAACCAGCACATCACGCTTGGTCCCAAGCTGATCGACCCGCCGGAAGGGCCGCGCACCAACCACTTCGTCATCGAGCAATTGGCGCAGCGTCTCGGCGTCTCCGACCGGCCGGGCTTTGGCCTGACCGAGCAGCAGCATATCGACATCATCCTGGGCAAGCGCGGGCTGGGCAGCTTCGCCAGCCTGAAGGAAGACAAATGGGTCGACCTGCAGCCGGATTTCGAGGCCGCGCATTTCATCGCTGGCTTCGGCCATGCCGACAAGAAATTTCACTTCCGCGCCAATTGGAGCGGGCAGGCGGCGCCCAACCGGCCGCCGAAAAGCATGGGCCTGTTCGGGCCGGTGGCGGAACTCCCGGAATTCCCTGACCATGTCGACCTGATCGAGGTGGCGGACGCCGAGCATCCGTTCCGGCTCGCCACATCGCCGGCGCGCAACTTCCTCAATTCGACCTTCTCGGAAACGCCGGTGTCGAAGGCCAAGGAAGGCCGGCCGGAATTGTTGTTGCATCCGGACGACGCTGCCGCGCTTGGCTTGGGCGACGGCGACCGTATCGAGGTCGGCAACCGGCGCGGCGAGGTGGTGCTGCACGCAAAGCTGTTCGAAGGCCTCAAGCGCGGCGTGGTGATCGCCGAGGGCATCTGGCCAAACAGCGCCCATGAGCGTGGCGAAGGCATCAATGTGCTCACCGGCGCCGACGCACCAGCGCCCTATGGCGGTGCGGCCTTCCACGACAACAAGGTCTGGCTGCGGCCGGCTGGCTGAAGCAATTCCAGGAAAAGTGTGAGCGGTTTTCCGTCCGGAATTGCGTAAAAGTGACTGGCTATCCCGGCAGAGGCACCGTCAGCCCCACCTTGACACGGTCCATGGCAACGAAGGTGCGGAATTTTCGGACATTCTTGCTGTCGAAGAACAGTCTGCGCGTCAGGGCCTCATAGGCCCCCATGTCGGCCGCGGTGATGACTAGGATGAAGTCGGCCTCGCCGGTGACGTAGTAGCATTGCTGCACTTCGGGCTCTGCCGAGAATTGCCGCTTGGCCGCGTCGATCAGGTCCGAGCGTTCGCTCTCCAGTTCCACTTCGACGAAGATGGTGATGGGATGGCCGACCGCCGCCGGGTCGACCACGGCGACATTGCCCGCAATGACGCCGGACTGTTCCATGCGCTTGATGCGCCGCTGCACCGCCGGCGCCGACAGGTTGACGGCTTCGCCGATCAGCCGCTGCGGCGTCGTGTTGTCCCGCTGCAGGATGGCAAGGATGGCGAGGTCGAAACTGTCGAGCGAAGGCGATCGAGGCAAAGCGCTATCCTGGCGAAACAAACTTGCATTTCGAAGCGCCAATAACAGCGCTATTTGCGCCTCGGCTGCAATATGATTTCGTCACACCCAAAGGAGGCCACCCGTGTTCCTGCTCAACAGCAATGCCTTGCACCGTCGGCCGCTCGATCCGGTCGAGGCCGAAACGCTGGGGAATGCCGGCGCCGATACGGTCGAGCGCTTTCTGGCCCATCGCGACAATCACCTGGCAACTCCGTTGCATGCATTGCCGACGCTGGCCGGCGAACTCGGCCTCGGCGCCGTCCACATCAAGGATGAAGGCTTTCGCCTCGGTCTCGGCAGTTTCAAGGCGCTCGGCGGCGCCTATGCCGTTTTTCGACTGGTGCTGGAGGAGGCGAGCCGATCGCTTCATCGGCCCGTTGACGTGGCCGATCTCAACCGGTTCGACGTCCGGGCAATCGCTGCCGGCATGACGGTTGCCTGCGCCACCGACGGCAATCATGGCCGCTCGGTCGCGCAAGGTGCACAGTTGGTTGGCGCGAAAGCGGCAATCTTCGTTCACGCCGGCGTCAGCGAGGCGCGCATTGCAGCAATAGCCCGCTATGGCGCCGAGATGATCCGCGTCGACGGCAATTATGACGACTCGGTCAGGCAGGCCGCCGAGGTTTCAGCGGAGCAAGGCTGGACCGTGGTGTCCGACACCTCCTGGCCGGGCTACGAGCGCATCCCCGGTCTGGTCATGCAGGGCTATACGGCGATCGTGCGCGAAGCGTTGGGCCAGTTGCCGCAGCCGCCGACCCATGTCTTCGTGCAGGCCGGTGTCGGCGGTATTGCCGCCGCCCTGGCCGGCCATCTCGCCATCGTGCTCGGTGACGCCAGGCCGACCTTCATCGTCGTCGAGCCGGCCCGCGCCGCCTGCGTTGTCGCAGCCGCCCGGGCGGGCCACGTGGTCAAGGTCGCACACGATCAGCCGACGGTGATGGCGATGCTCGAATGCTACGAGGCCTCGCAAGTTGCCTGGCGCGTTCTGGCGCGGGTTGCCGATGCCTTCATGACAGTGGATGAGGAGGAGGCGGTCGCGGTGATGCGGCGGCTGGCACGGCCGGCTGGCAATGATCCAGTGATCGTCGCCGGCGAAAGCGGCGGCGTCGGTCTGGCCGGGCTGATCCGGGCGGTGGCCGACCACAAGGCCGCGCTCGGGCTCGACGACAAATCCCGCGTGCTGCTGATCAACACCGAAGGCGCCACAGACCCGCATCGCTATACCGAGCTGGTCGGGCAGAGCCCCGCCGATGTGCTGGCCGGCAAGCTGAAGGCCGAGGCATAGCCATGATCGGGATCGATGCACAGCGTCTGCTTGGCCGCATCCGGGAACTCGGCGCCGTTGGCCGCGACAGTGAGGATAGGCTGATCCGGCTCGCCGCCTCCGACACAGACAGACAGGGCCGTGACCTCTTTGTCGGCTGGCTCAGGCAGGCCGGGCTGGAAGTCGCCATCGACCGGGTCGGTAATATCTTCGGCATCTGGCAAAGCCCCGACAATGCCGGGCAGGCGCCGCTGCTCATCGGTTCGCATATCGACACCGTTATCGATGCCGGCATCTATGATGGCTGCTACGGCGTGCTGGCCGGGCTGGAGGTGATCGAGACGCTGCAGGCTTCGGGCTTTTCGCCGTCGCGCCCGGTCGCGGTCGCGGCTTTCACCAATGAGGAAGGCGTGCGCTACACGCCTGACATGATGGGCTCGCTATGCCATGCCGGTGGCGTCAGCGCCGAGGCCGTGCTGGCCGCCATCGGCACGGATGGCAGCGTGCTCGGCCAGGAGCTCGCCCGCATCGGCTATGCCGGCGACCGCGAACCCGGCTTCCTCAAGCCGCATGCCTATCTCGAACTTCATATCGAGCAAGGGCCGGTGCTGGAGCGTGAAGGCGTGCCGATCGGCGCGGTCGAGAATTTGCAAGGCATTTCCTGGCAGCGCATCACCATCGACGGCGCCGCCAACCATGCCGGCACCACGCCGATGTCGATGCGCAGCGCCGCCGGCCACGCCGCCGCCCGCATCATCACCTTCCTGCACGATCGGGCCAGGGCTTCAAATGGGCCAACCGTGGCCACGGTCGGCACGATGCGCTTCGAACCCAACGCCATCAACGTCATTCCCGCGCGCGCCGTCTTCACCATCGACCTGCGCGATCCCGACGAACAGCGCCTGCAGGCGCATGAGGCGGCCCTTGCTGCCTATCTCGAGGAGCTTGAGGTTTCGGAGAACGTATCGATCTCGGTCGAGCGGCTCGCCCGCTTCGAACCGGTGCTGTTCGACATCGGCATCGTCGAACTGATCGAGGCGGCCGCGAAGAACCGCGGTCTCGGCGTCAGGCGCATGACATCGGGCGCCGGCCATGACGCGCAGATGATGGCCCGCCTCGCGCCGGCGGCAATGATCTTCGTGCCGAGCGCCGGTGGCATCAGCCACAATTCGCGCGAACACACTGAAGATGCCGAGCTTGTCGCCGGCGCCAACATCCTGCTTGATGTCGCCAGTGAGCTTGCAAAAGAGGTCGGGGAGAAAAATGGCTGAACTCGATCGTGATGCGCTGAAGCGGGAGATGACGGGCTGGCGGCGCGATTTGCACGCGCACCCCGAGTTCGGTTTCGAGGAAAAGCGCACCGCTGGCTTTGTCGCCGCGAAGCTGCGCGAATTCGGGCTGGACGACGTTGCAGAGGGGGTCGGCGGCACCGGCATCGTCGGCACGTTGAAGCGCGGCAGCGGCAACCGGGCGATTGCGCTCAGGGCCGACATGGATGCGCTGCGGATCACCGAGCAGTCCGCGACAGCCTATGGCTCGCAGAACCCCGGCATCATGCATGCCTGCGGCCATGACGGCCACACCACCATGCTGCTCGGCGCGGCAAAGCTGCTCGCCGCCGAGGGCGGTTTCGACGGCACCGTGCGTTTCGTTTTCCAGCCGGCCGAGGAGTGGGGCAAGGGCGCGCTGGCAATGCTCGATGACGGGCTGCTGCAGCGCTTCCCCTTCGACGAGATCTTTGGCCTGCACAACATGCCGGGCCTGCCCATTGGACATTTCGAGACCCGTGCCGGCCCGTTCATGTCGGCGGAGGACAATTTCGAGATCGTGCTCAAGGGGATCGGCGGCCATGCGGCGCGGCCACATTCCGGGAACGAGACGCTGGTCGCCGCCTGCGCGCTGGTCACCAATCTGCAGACCATCGTCTCGCGCCGGCTGAGCCCGGCCGACATTTCGGTGGTTTCGGTGACCGAACTGATCACCGACGGCACCCGCAACGCATTGCCCGGCCTCGCCCGCATCCTCGGTGACGCCCGCAGTTTTCGTCCCGAGGTCAGCGCCGAGATCGAGCGCCAGATGCGGGTCATCACAGCGGGTACCGCCGCCGCCTACAATGTCACCGCCGACGTGACCTATAGCAGGGAATTCGTGCCGCTGCAGAACGATGCCGACCTGGTGGACGCGGCCTTTGTCGCCGCAAGGCGCGTGCTGGCCTATGGCGCCGCCAGCATCGCGGCGGAGCCGATGACCGCCTCGGAGGATTTCGCCCGCTTCCTCGATCACGTACCGGGCTGCTTCGTCTTTCTCGGCAATGGCGAGACCTCGCCGCCGCTGCACAATTCCAGCTACGACTTCAACGATGACGGGCTGTTGCACGGCACGGATTTCCATATCGCGATCGTCAGGCAAAGACTGGGCGGCGCGATCGGGAAGTGACGCCTGATCGCCTTCGCAACTGGCCCAAGCGGCACTGCTATCGCCAGCCAGATGCCGGGTTTAGGGAGATTGCCTGTTGCCGGAGATCGCACGCCGATGACCAGGGTTTCGCTTCTGGGAATACCACATGACGAGAACTCGTCCTATCTCAAGGGCGCGGCTGCAGCGCCGGCCCTGATCCGGCGCGAACTCAAAAGCGACGCGCACAGCTCGTGGAGCGAAACCGGCTTCGATGTGGCGGACAGTTTCGTCGACCACGGCGACATCGACTTTTCAGGCGCCGGCGATCCGTGGGAGCGAATCGAGGCCGAGGTCGGCCGCGCGCTGGATGCCGGCCACCCGTTGATCAGCCTCGGCGGCGATCATGCCATCGCCTGGCCGGTGCTGCGTGCCGTGCGCCGCCGCCATGCCAGGCTAACGATCGTCCAGATCGACGCCCATCCCGACATCTACGATGCCTATCAGGGCAACAGGCGGTCCCACACCTCGTCCTTCGCGCGCATCCTGGAGGAGGGGCTGGCCGACCGGCTGATCCAGATCGGCTTGCGCACCCTCAATGATGAACTTCGTGACCAGCTCAAGCGCTTCGGCGTCGAAATGATCGAGGCGCGGCATTTCAGCGAGGATTTGCAGCTCGACCTCAAGACGCCGGTCTACCTCTCGGTCGATCTGGACGGCCTCGACCCGGCTTGTGCGCCCGGCGTGTCGCACCGCGAACCCGGTGGTCTTACAACCCGGCAAGTGATCAACCTGATCCAGCGGATCGACCAGCCCATCGTCGGCGCCGATGTCGTCGAATACAATGCAAGCCAGGACGTCTCCAATCTCACCGCGCTGGTTGCCGCCAAGCTGGTCAAGGAGATCGCCGGCATGATGCTCAAGACGCATGGCGCCGGCTGAATCAATCTGGCAGGGCGGCATGGTAGATCATTGTTGTGACTCGCATTTCCAGTGAAAGCCGCATGCCGCATCCTTTGAAAATAGCCATAGCCGGCGCGAACGGGCGCATGGGCAGCCAGATGGCGCTGGCCGTCGAGGCCGATCCCAGGCTGACGCTCGTCGCCCGCTTTCACAGGCCAGGCAGCATCGGTGAGGGGCTGGTCGAGCGCGACGAAGCACTGGCGCTTGCCGATGTCGTCATCGACTTCACCACGCCTGCCGCGTCCGTCGATCTTGCACAAGCTTGCGCCGCCCGCGGCCGCCCGGCACTTGTCATCGGCTCGACCGGCTTCGAGCCGGCCGATCTCGCCGCCATCGCTGCTGCTTCGAAGTCCGTCGCCATCGTGCGCTCCGGCAGCTACTCGCTCGGGCTCAACATGCTGGCCGGGTTGGTCAAGCAGGCGGCGCGGGCACTTGGCCCCGACGCCGACATCGAGATCCTGGAAGCGCATCACCGCATGAAGGTCGACGCACCGTCGGGTACCGCGCTGATGCTGGGCGAGGCGGCCGCTCGCGGACATGGCGGCAGGGTGGACGATGTGGCGAAACGCATCCGCGACGGCGTCACAGGTCCGCGCCCTGCCGGCGAGATCGGCTTTGCCGTGCTGCGCGGCGGCAGCATCGTTGGCGAACACAGCGTGAGCTTGCTGGCCGAGGGCGAGACGCTCACGCTCTCCCATTCAGCCGGCGACCGCTCGATGTTCGCTCGCGGCGCCATTGCGGCAGCACTCTGGGTCGCCGGCCGGCCGCCCGGCGAATACGACATGCGCGACGTGCTGGGGTTCACGGCCTTTTGAGATGCAAGGGTAACGCAACGAGGGGCTTGCGAGGTCGGAGCCGCCTAGAGATAGAATATAGCAACAACTACGCCATTTCGCGCCTTCCCACGCCGAACCGAACGGTTCGGTTCGCACATTTTTGTGATTGGCAATGGCAGTAACGCACACCCATTTCGGGGTGGTCCGAGCGACGCGAATTCCTCCCAAGGCACGCCACTTGACGGACAGAACTGAAAAATCTGGATTACCTGAAATGACCAAGATCGCACTTACCGCTGCTGCCATCCTCCTTGCCACCGGCACCGCTTTCGCAGGCAGCGACCACTACGGCTCCGACGGCGTCAACCAGCCTGCTGTGGCAGCGCCCGCCGGCAACATCGATCACAGTTATACCGCCTCAATCCGCAAGCCGGCCGGCCTCGGCGATTTCACGATCAAGGGCGACTCGAACCAGCCGGAATCCGGCCAGGGCATCTGGGGTCGTTGATTTTCTGAGAAATCGACGACCACAAAGAGCGGTGGGCCTGGCCCACCGCTCTTGGTTTTTATGCAATCGACTCGGGCCGCAAAGATCTTGAATCAATCCGCCAGCAGCGGGTCCTATCTCCTTGTTTGACCGTGGTCTTTTCAAAACACGGTTTGCGGCTGTCACCTGCGGCTAGCCCGTTAGGCAGCTTGCTCTAGCTTAGATCCTTCGGCTTGATGCAATGCGTCAACCGGGCCGCGCCGAAGCCGAGATCCGCCCAGTCGCCGTCGATGACAAAGCGGGCAAGGGCGCCGGTCGGGAATTTCTCTTCAAGTTTCCTGAGAGCAGCCACACCCGATCGCGGACCGGCGAACCGGCGGGCAAAATCCTCCAGGCCGGGATTGTGGCCAAGCACCAGGAGACAGCCAGCTGATGCGACTGCCTGCTGCACCTCGGCCAGAATGTCGCCAGCCGTGGCTTCGAAAAGCGCCTCGGCGAACTCCACCGTTACGCTCGCCGACAGTTCCGCCGAGACCAGCCGCCATGTCTCGCGCGTGCGCAGCGCCGGCGACACCAGCGCCAGGTCGGGCAGCCAACTGCGCCGGGCCAGTTCGCGCCCCATCAGCGGCGCCGTCTTCAGCCCGCGCGGCCCGAGCGGCCGGTCGAAATCAGCAAGCGCCGGGTCGTCCCAGCTCGACTTGGCGTGGCGCAGCAGGAGCAATTGTCTCGATGTCGCCATGTCGGCCTACGGCGTGATCCGCGCCAGATGTTCGAGATCGCGTTCTTCGCGCAGCGGGTCGGGCGCCATCACCACGGAAGTTCCGTTTTCGGCATCGTCGGCGAAATGTGCCAGCACGGTGCGACCGCCTTCCATGTGCGCCTTGCCGTCAGCGACCAGCCCGAGCGCCAGCGCATAAAGCCGGTGCTCGGCCTTCAGCACTCTGGCGGCCAGCGTGTCTTCGTTGTCGCCGACCATCACCGGCACCGCTGCCTGCGCGATGATCGGGCCGTCATCCATCTCTGATGTGACGAAATGCACCGTGCAGCCATGAATGCGAATGCCGGCGCGCAGGGCGCGCGCATGCGTATCGAGCCCTTTGAAGGCCGGCAGCAGGGCAGGGTGGATGTTGAGCATGCGCCCTTGCCACTTCTCGACCAGGCCGCGGGAGAGAATGCGCAGATAGCCGGCCAGCGCCACGATCTCGGCATTGAACGCAATCAGCGCGGCGTCGATCGCCGCATCATGGGCTTCCTTGCTGGCATGGTCGGCGCGCACGATGACCTTGGTCGGGATACCGCGCGCGGCCGCGATGCCGAGGCCGGCGGCGTTGGCCCGGTCGGAAATGACGCCAACGATCTCGGCCGGATAGGCCGGGTCGCTCGCCGCCGCGATCAGCGCCGTCATGTTCGAGCCGCGTCCCGAGATCAGAACAACCGTGCGTTTCCTGCTCATAGGCCGATCGAGCCCCGATAGATGACGCCGGCGTCGCGGCGCGGAACGATGCGGCCGATCGGCGTCACAGTCTCGCCGGCCTCCTGCAGCACGGCTGCGACCTGTGCCGCCTGGCCGGAGGCGACGACGAGGATCATGCCGATGCCGCAGTTGAAGGTGCGCATCATCTCCTCCGGCGCCACGCCGCCAGTCTTCGCCAGCCAGGAAAATACCAGCGGCACATCGATGGCATTGAGATCGAGCTCTGCGGAAAAGTCCTTCGGCAGGACGCGCGGAATGTTTTCGGGAAAGCCGCCGCCGGTGATATGGGCCAGCGCCTTGATGCCATGCGTGTTGCGGATCGCCTTCAAGATCGATTTCACATAGATGCGGGTCGGCTCGAGCAGCGCTTCGGCCAGCGTAGCCTCATCGTTGAACGGCGCCGGATCGCTCCAGGCAAGCCCGCTGACGCCAACGATGCGGCGCACCAGCGAAAAGCCATTTGAATGCAGGCCCGAGGAAGCCAGCCCCAGCAGCACGTCGCCTTCGACAATATCGTCTGTCGGCAGCAACTGGCCGCGTTCGGCCGCACCGACGGCGAAACCGGCAAGGTCGTAATCCTTGTCGTTATACATGCCGGGCATTTCAGCGGTCTCGCCGCCGATCAGCGCGCAGCCGGCCTGTCGGCAGCCGATTGCTATGCCGCCGACGATTGCCGCCCCCTGGTCGGGGTCGAGCTTGCCGGTGGCGAAATAGTCGAGGAAGAACAGTGGCTCGGCGCCCTGGACGACGATGTCGTTGACGCACATGGCGACGAGGTCGATGCCGATCGTGTCGTGCTTGCCGGCATCGATGGCGATCTTCAGCTTGGTGCCGACACCGTCATTGGCGGCAACCAGCACCGGATCCGTGAAACCCGCCGCCTTGAGGTCGAACAGGCCGCCAAAACCGCCGATCTCGCCATCGGCGCCCGGCCGGCGCGTCGCGCGCACCAGCGGCTTGATCTTCTCGACCATGAGGTTGCCGGCATCGATGTCGACGCCCGCCTCGGCATAGGTGAGCCCGTTCTTGCGCTTGGCCCGGTCGCCCTTGCTCATCGTCGGCGCATCCCTGTTTCCCTCGGCGGCTCTTCGCATGAATGGTTTCGGGGGGCAAGGATGACGACAGGATACCGGGCTTTTGCCCAAGATAAATACGTGGACAGTCGCCCCTTCACCGCTGGTCCTTGCAGCCACAATCCAACTCCATCATCTATCTGCAGAACAAGCATGGCGGGACATGCCTTTGACCATTCCCAACCTCATCACCATCCTGCGCTTCGTGCTGGTGCCGGCGGTGGTGCTGGCGATGCTGAACATGCGCTGGGACTGGGCCTTTGCCGGATTTCTCGTTGCCGGAATTTCCGATGGCGTCGACGGCTTCATCGCCCGCCGCTTCAACCAGCATTCGAACTCGGCGCCTATCTCGATCCAATGGCCGACAAGGTGCTTCTGGTCTCGGTGTTCGTGGTCATGGGCTTCATCGGGCAATTGCCGCTGTGGCTGGTGGTGACCATGGTGTCACGCGTGCGCTGATCATCTGCGCCGTGCTTTTGTCCACGGTCATGGCGCATCCGGTCGAGATGAAGCCGCTCTATGTGTCGAAGGCCAACACCGCCGCCCAGATCGTGCTGGCGCCGTGTGCTGGGCGAACTTGCCCTTGGCCTCCGCCTCGACCCGCTCAGGCCTGCGCTCATATTGCTGTCCGGGGTCTTGACCGTGGCTTCGGCCGCGGCCTATCTCGTGGCTTGGCTGAGGCATATGAGCGGCTATGGCGAAGGCTCCACCCCGGGTAGTTGACAAGAATGCCGCGACTGCCGCGTTAGCAGACGCGGCTGCGTCCCTGGCGTTTCGCCGCCAGATTTTCTTCTGGCTGGGCACGGCAATCTTCCTGGCGCTGTTCCTCTACATTTTTTCCAGCATCCTGTTGCCGTTCGTTGCCGGCATGGTGCTGGCCTATTTTCTCGACCCGGTCGCCGACCGGCTGCAACGCCTCGGCCTCTCCCGGCTGATGGCGACGGTGGTCATCCTGATCGCCTTCATCGTCCTTTTGGTGCTGGCCTTCGTCATCCTGGTTCCGGTACTGGCCACGCAGATGGCCGATTTCGCCAGCAAGCTGCCGGAATATCTGACCCGGCTGCAGTCGCTGATCACCAGCTTCGATCCGAAATGGCTGGAGCAGAAATTCGGCGTCAATGCCAATGGCCTGCGCGACGGGCTGAATTCGCTGCTCACTTCCGGTTTCGGCCTGCTGAGCACCGTCTTCACCTCGATCTGGAGTTCCGGCGTTGCTCTGGTGTCGGTGGTCAGCCTGTTCGTGGTCACTCCGGTTGTCGCTTTCTACATGCTGCTCGACTGGGATCGCATGGTGGCGGTCGTCGACAGCTGGGTGCCGCGCGATTATGTCGGGACGGTCAGGGCGATCTCCAGGGACATCAACACCGCGACCGCCGGCTTCGTGCGCGGCCAGGGCACGCTGTGCCTGGTGCTCGGCGGCATGTATGCCACCGGCCTGACGCTGACCGGGCTGAATTTCGCCATCCTCATCGGCCTCTTCGCCGGGCTGATCTCGTTCATCCCTTATGTCGGCTCGCTGACCGGACTGGTCCTGGCCGTCGGCGTCGCCTTCGTCCAGTTCTGGCCGGACTGGACCATGATCGTTGCTGTCGCCGTGGTGTTCTTCATCGGCCAGTTCATCGAAGGCAACATCCTGCAGCCCAGATTGGTCGGAAAAAGCGTCGGCCTGCACCCGGTCTGGCTGATGTTTGCGCTGTTCGCTTTCGGCGCCCTGTTCGGCTTCGTCGGCCTTTTGATCGCCGTTCCTGCTTCGGCGGCGGTTGCCGTGCTGGTGCGGTTTGCCATTGCCCGCTATCTCGAATCGCCGCTCTACAAGGGACACTCCAGCGCGCCCGTCCCGCCGCTGCCCGCCGCTCGCGGCGGCGGCCACCGGTCGCCGCGCGGCTGAACGTGACGGATCATAAGACCGAACCGCCGCGCCAACTGCCGCTCGACCTTGGCCACGGCACCGGCTACTCGCGCGACGAACTGGTGGTGTCGGCCACCAACCGCGAGGCGGCAGCCCTTGTCGATCGCTGGCCGGACTGGCCGTCGCCGGTGATCGTGCTCGCTGGCCCGGCCGGTTCCGGCAAGACACATCTGGGCTCGATCTGGCAGGCGCGGGCCAACGCTGTGGCGGTCGATGCCCAGCGCATCGGCAATGCCATCACCGGGCTTGGCGGCAGGCCCGCGCTGATCGACGATGTCGACAAGACAGCCATCGACGAGGCGGGCCTGTTCCATCTCATCAATGAAGTGCGCGGCGCCGGGGCCACCTTGCTGTTGACGGCGCGGCGCTTCCCCGCCGCCTGGAGGGTGACGTTGCCCGATCTTGCCTCGCGGCTGAAGGCGGCGGCAACCGTCGAGATCCATGAGCCGGACGATTTGCTTCTGGCCGGTGTCATCGCCAAACTCTTCGCCGACCGCCAGGTCGAGGTCGAGCCGCATGTCGTGCAATATCTGGTGCGCCGCATCGAGCGCTCGCTGGCCACCGCCATGCGCGTGGTCGAACGCCTCGACCGCACGGCGCTCGAGCGCAAGACGCCGATCACCAGGGCGCTCGCCGCCGAGATCGTCAGCGCCATGGATGAAGGGCAGGGCGAGTTCGAGGTTTAGGCAGTGGAAGGAGAAGACTCCGCTCCTGTCCCATTTCGAGAAGAAACCTCTGGCATCCATCTTGCAACACTGCGTTTGCCGGCTGACCCCGGTCCTGATCGCGTTCCTGATCGGGTTGTAGGCTCGCCGGGAGTGATGATTGGGGTTCTCGCCCGGCGAGCTTACCTTCAGATAGAATCGCCGCAAGGCCTACGATTGCGCGCCAGCTGTCATTCAGACTTCACCAAGCCGCAAGATCTCATCGTCCTGCATTGAAATGGACCATTAGATGGTCTACTTTTTGGATATGGACCAGAGCATGGTCCATAAAGGAGCGGTCAATGCAGGTATCCGTTACAGACGCCAAGGGGCAGCTCACCGAACTGGTGCGTCGTGCCGAGGCTGGGGATGAAATTATCCTGACCCGCCATGGTCATGCAGCCGTGCGCCTTGTTCCCGTGAAGGCTGCCCCTGACAGGAAAGGCCGCCGGGCATTGCTGGAGGCAATGCGAGCATCCGGCGCTGCCAAGGCAAAGGCCGGGTCGGATGCCGCGCGGAGCCAGGATTTCCTCTATGGCGCTGATGGCCTGCCCGAATGATCGTGGTCGATACCTCGGCCCTGATGGCGATCGTTCTTGCCGAACCTCAATCCAGTGCCTGCATTGCGGCGCTGGAAGCCGAAGACGATATTTTGATCTCGGCTGGCACAGTGGCCGAGGCGCTGATCGTGGCGGATAGGCGCAATGTCGGTGAGGAAATGGCCGGCCTGATCGACGGGCTCGGCTTCGAGGTCACGGCGGTGACACCAGCCTCTGGCCGACGCATAGCCGAGGCGTATGGGCGATGGGGCAAGGGTATTCATCCGGCCGGGCTCAATTTCGGCGATTGCTTTGCCTATGAAGTGGCAAAGGATCGAGCCTGCCGCTTACTCTATGTTGGCGACGATTTTTCGAAGACCGATATCGAGAGCGCTCTATAGAGCTACGTTTATGCCCACAACGCCGCCAGATACCGGACCAGCAGATAGACCACCGTATGCGCTGCCACGTAGCACGCGGCAACGACGACAAAGAACAGCACGCTGGCGGGCCACGAGCGGGGAGGGCCTTGCCTCTTGCTCGGCCGGTTGTTCCAGATCCACAGGGCCGCACAGATAATGGCCCAGACGACGACGAACGGAACCGTGATGCCGATGTAAGCGAAGTAGGCAGGGCCAATCAGCGAAAGCCATGCCTCGAGACCAAGCATCCAGAATCTCCCCTTGCCCGGAGTCTAATGCATGTCGCTCAAAAGTGGTCCCGGTTTTGAGAGAACGACATGCATCAAAACAAAAATCAAAGCGCGTCGCCTGGATACGTTTCAGCGCGACGCGCTTTTAGACCGGCGATAGAAGTGGAAGCGAGGGGATTATCCCTGCGTCGATTTTTAGCCAAACCCGCCGAAGGGATGCTGTTCGATGACACGGGCGCCTGATGCATGTCGCTCAAGTGGCCCCGGTTTTGAGAGAACCGCATGCATCAAACATGCATCAAACATGCATCAAACATGCATCAAACAAGACCTCAAGCGCGTCGCGTGAGTCCGTTCAAATGAGACGCGCTTTAGGTCAGATTGGTGCTCCGGTCGCCAAACTCGGCCGTAGCAGGTCTAAAGCGATCGGATCAGCCGCAGACCCTGACCTCTTCGACGACCCTGTGGTGATGGCGCCAGTGCCTGACCAGTTCGATATGGCAGCGGTGATGGCGATGGTGGCGCCGCCATTGGCCATCCTGGTTGTCGCTGTAGTCGTCGCCATAGTCGTCGCTATAGTCTTTGTGGCGCTGGTGATGGCGAAGAATCTGTATATCGCCATCGTCGGACGAATATTGATCGTCGTCATCGGACTGGATAGTCAGACTGGCGGCTTGCGCCGGTGCGATCAAAGCCGCCGTTCCGGCGAACGCGATCATGGAGGCGACGAGAAGGGTTTTCATTGTTTGCTCCTTGGGTTGAACATACACAACTCTCGGAGCGAACTGGTGTTCCAATGTAGGGTCCGATCGGCGAGCGGCTGCTGCTGGGCAATGTGTGCCGCCAGGCGCAACCGGCGAGGCAGCCATTGGCGACCTTGGGGGTGACCTGGGCAAGGATGGGCTTTGTGGGAAAAAATGGTCGGAGTGGAGAGATTCGAACTCCCGACCCTCTGGTCCCAAACCAGATGCGCTACCAGGCTGCGCTACACTCCGAGGCCCTGCGGCGTATACGGTTCCGGACCCTGTCGCGCAACCCCTAAAACATCAAACGGGGCTTGGCGGTCTGCGCTCCCGCGCAATCCTGGCTGCGATCGCCTTGGCCTGTATGCGAGCATTGGCGAAGCAGCCACGGATGCTTGGCCGCATGCCGGTGAACCACAGGCCCGGCAGTTTCGGGTCGCTGTCGGCGCCGTTGAACAGCGGCACGCCCTTTTCGTCGAGCACGCCGAGCTTGCCCAACATGGCCTCGAGCCCGGCGCGGTAGCCGGTCGCGGCGATGACGATATCGGGCTGGATCGTCGCGCCATCGTCGAAAACGACCGTGTCGCCGGTAAATTCCCGCACGGTTGGCAGCACGATGATCCTGCGGTCCTTAATGGCATCGACGGCGCCGTCATCGGTGGCGATGGCGGTATAATCCGACGCCAGCCGGCTTGCGCCGCCCGAAGGCGTCGGCGGCAGGCCGTAGGCCGTGAGGTCGCCGAAGGCCCATCGCTGCGTCGCCGCCATCACCGCATCGGCGAGCTTGAACGGCAGCCGCGCCAGGATCGGCGAAAACCGGTGGACGGCGATCTGGCCGAGGCGCTTGGGCAGCAGTGCCGGACCGTTGCGCGCCGACAGCCAGATCTGTCCCGCGTCGGCTGCCACCAGGTGATTGAGCACGTCGAAGCCGGAATTGCCGGCGCCGACGACCAGCACTTTCTTGCCCGCATAGGCCTTGGCGTTACCGAATGCGGCCGAATGGATGATGCGTCCGGCAAAGGCCTTCATGCCTTTCCAGGCCGGGATGAAGGGCTGCCGGTCGCGCCCGGTGGCGATGACGACATGGCGCGCCAGCCGCGGCCCGGCACTGGTCCGCACAAGCCAGTGGTCGCCCTCGAAGCCAATCTCCTCGACCGCGATGCCGAACTCGACCGGCAGCCGGTGCATGGCGTGGAATTCGTTCAAATGGCCGATGATGGTGTTTCGGTGCGGAAAGGCAGGGGTGCCGGCAGGAAAGGCAACGCCCGGCAGCGCCGAAAGGTCGCGATGCGTGTTGAGATGCAGTCGCTCGTGCCGCCCGTGCCATGGCTCGGCCAGCCGGGCTTCCTTTTCCAACACAATCACAGGCACGCCGGTCTTGAGCAGCGCATGGGCTGCGGTCAAGCCGGCTGCCCCGGCGCCGATCACGATCGCGCCGTCGAAAATCGCTTGGCTGTCGGCCTCGGCGTGCAAAATCCCTGCGTCCATGCCTCTTTGTGTCGCCATCATGACCATGACTTTTGATGCTACGCCAGTGTATCGGGCCGATGCCGCTGCCGAAGCGGCCTGGTTGCAGGCCGCTTCGGCCTTGCCGTCGGCAGTGTTGCACAGTATTGACTGAAATAAGGCGGCGCTACCGCCAACGCAGCTACGAGGTGCCCATGTCCGCGCGAATTTTCAGCCCAGCCAAAACCGCGATGCAGTCCGGCAAGGCCAAGACCGGCCATTGGGTGCTGGAATTCGATCCCGCCCAACGCAAGAAGATCGACCCGCTGATGGGCTACACCACATCGGGCGACATGCTGAGCCAGATCAGGCTGACCTTCGACACCAGGGAAGAAGCGGTGGCCTATGCCGAAAAGCAGGGGCTGGCCTTCCGTGTCGAGGAGCCGAAAGAGACCAAGCGCCGGCAGATTTCCTATGCGGAAAATTTCCGCTATGACCGCAGGATACCCTGGACGCATTGACCGGCGGTCAGCGCCTGGCACATAGACACCAGCCGGCCAAGATATCAAATGCCGGCCAGCGGTCCCGTAGCTCAGCTGGATAGAGCACCGGCCTTCTAAGCCGATGGTCACAGGTTCGAATCCTGTCGGGATCGCCAACAACTTCAAAGAGATAGTGTGGAGGCCTGAGTGGGAATTGAACCCACTACGTCGGTTTTGCAAACCGATGCGTCACCGTCCCGCCCTCAGACCATGGCTCCTTGTGCATTGACCGCGACAGCTAGTCAACTTGGCCGGCCTCTGCTCGCAGGTTCGGACCGCGATCCGGCTGCCACCAGTCGAGATGTTCGGAACGCGGCTCGCGTTCAGGCGTTTGTCGCAGATGGCACCGAAGACGCCCACCATTGCGCGCATCTGGCGCGGCAGGACCTCGCCCGGCAGGGCCGACGCCTATGAGCGCTACAATTACGAGGCTGGTATCAAGCCGCTGATCGAGAAAGCGCTTGGCGTGCAGACTTTTCGCGAGGACACGCCGACGCATTCGGAATTCATCACCATCTCCTATTGGGAGAGCGTCGAGGCGATGGCCGCCTTTACCGGCGGCGATCCGCAAAGCATCCACCATCTCGACCGCGACAAGGAGTTCCTGATCGAATTGCCGAAGGGTGTCCAGGTGCTGCGAATCCGTTCCAGCCACGGACTGGTTGGCGGCAGCTGATGTTTGCGGGCTTTGACGCCAGGACCGTTCAAATGGAGGAGACATCGATCTTCGTCAGGGCCGGTGGCTCAGGGCCGCCGTTGCTGCTCCTGCATGGCTTTCCCGAAACGCATGTGATGTGGCGGGACATCGCCGTGGCCCTGGCGCCGCATTTCAGCGTGGTCGCCGCCGATCTGAGAGGCTACGGACAAAGCGGCTGTCCGGCTTCCGGAGCCAATCATGCCGCCTATTCCAAACGAGCGATGGCGCGCGACATGGTGCAGGTTATGGACGTTCTCGGTTTCGACCGTTTCATGGTTGCCGGCCACGACCGTGGCGGTCGCGTCGCCTACCGGCTGGCGCTCGACCATCCCGAAACCGTGTCGAAAGTCGCCGTTCTCGACATCGTCCCCACGGCCTCCGCCTGGGATCGGGCCGATGCCAGGTTGGCGCTGGCCTTCTGGCCGTGGAGCCTGCTCGCCCAGCCGGAACCGCTGCCTGAGCGCCTGTTGTCCGCAGCACCCGACGCAGTTGTCGACAATGCGATCGCCGGCTGGGGCTCGGCTCCAGATGCTTTTCCCGCTGAGGTCAGGGCCGCCTATATCGAGGCGCTGCGTGATCCCGCCCATGCCCACGCCATCTGCGAGGAATATCGCGCCGCCGCAGGCATCGACCGCGAGCACGACGCGCAGGACCAGGCTGATGGCTGTCGCATCAGATGCCCGCTGCTTGCGCTCTGGAGCGGCGAGGGCGGGTTGGAGAACTGGTATGCGGAGGAGGGCGGCCCGCGATCTGGCGGCAATGGGCTGATAACGTCGGAGGCGGCTCGGTCAAGGGTGGGCATTTCTTCCCGGAAGAGCACCCCGAAGACACGGCTGCAAGGCTGTCGAGATTCTTCGCAAGCTGACTACGGGCCGATTGCTAAATCCGGCCCTGTGTAGTCCTGTGTCGACTATCTCAGATGCCCGAGGGATTGCAGGATCAAAGTGCTCGAAAGACCAAGCAGGGCGATACCGTACAACCGGTCGATCCACACGGCGTTTGGCCCAGCCAGAAGCCTTGCAGCCCGCGCGCCAAGGGCTGCGTAAAACGTCAGCACAAACACATCGGCAAGCGCGGCGATAATGGCCAGGATGCCATACTGGATCGCGATCGGCTCATCCACACGGACAAAATGCGGCAGGATCGCGGGGAAAAGCAGCCAGGCCGCCGGATTTGTGACCGCCACCAGGAAGCAGCGCCCAATGAGTGCCTTGGCTGAATGGCGTGTTTCGGGAACGTTAGGGTTGAACGAAGGTCGGGACGCGGTGCGCAGGGTACCGATGGCGACGAAAAGCAGATAGCCCGCGCCGAACATCCTGAGAGCCGAGAGATAGAATTCCGAAGCCAGCAGAAGAGCGCCGAAGCCCAGCGCGACGATGCTGATAAGAACGAAATCAGACAGTACGACGCCGGCCATGCCGAGAAACGCGCGTCGAAAACCGTAGCGGGAGCCGTTGGTGATGGCGAGCACGACGTCCGGTCCCGGAACCGCCATTCCGAGCACCGACACGAAGGCAAATGTCACCAGCGGCAGGTTTCCCATGACGCCGCGTAATGTACCCGGCGCTCACCGTCCGTAACGCCCTTCACACAGCGGCTTGGCTATCGCCGATTGTTGTTGGCCACCTTGGCTCAGTGCCCGCCGCGCATCTTCACCACCACAGTCCTCACCGCCAGGACCAGCACGGTGATGATGATCAGGATCACCGAAAGGGCTGCGATCGCCGGGTCGATGTTGTCGCGCAGGCCCATCCACATCAGCCGCGGCAGCGTGATGGCGTTGACCGAGGTGATGAACAGGGTCACGCCGATCTCTTCCCAGGACAGCACGAAGGAGAGAAGTGCAGCGGTGACGATGCCGAACTTGATGTTGGGCATGATGATGCGCGTCGCGCGTTCCCACACGCCGGCGCCAAGGCCGCGCGCGGCAAGGTCGATGCGGCGGTCGAGCTGGCTGAGCGAGACCAGGATCAGCACCGTGGCGAAAGGCACCGTCATCACCGAATGCGCCATGGCGACGCCGAGCCATGTGTCATAGCCAAAGAACGAGCTCATGCCCGAGATCGACGTCAGCAGGAAGTAGAGCGTGATCGCCGAGACCACCGGCGGCACCACCATCGGCAACAGCACGAAGCCGACAAGGGTGGCCGTGAAGCGCGGCTGGAACATCCAGACGCCAAGGCTGAAGCACAGCGCCAGCACGGTGGAGATGACGCTGCTGACGATGCCGATGCGGATCGACAGCAGGATGGCGTCGAGCCAGCGCGGATCCTCGATCAGCGCGCGGTAGTGGCGCAGCGACAGTTCGCCCGTCGGCATAGCCAGCATGCGGCTTGGCGTCAGCGACACCGGGATGACCGCCAGCAGCGGCAGCAGCAGGAACAGTGCCACCAGCACGGCGAGGATCAGCGAGACGGGACCGGGGCGATAGGTCGGCATCAGATCAGTTGCTTCGGTCTGACATAGCGGAACAGCAGCGCCATGAGCGCGCCGACGAACAGCACCAGCACGACGCTGATCGCCGCACCCAGTCCCCAGTCGGGACTCTGGAAGATGCGGAGATAGATCAGCTCGGCGATCATCACGCTGCGGCCGCCGCCGAGGATCGCCGGCGTGACGAAGAAGCCGAGCGAGAAGACGAACACGATCATCGCCGAACCGATGATGCCGGAGCGCGTCATCGGCACGAACACGGTCCAGAAGGTGCGCATGCGGCTGGAGCCGAGCCCGCGCGCCGCGAGCAGCACGCGCTCGTCGAGGCTGCGCATGGCGGAGGCCAGCGGGAACACCGCGAAGGGAATGAGGAAATGCGTCATGCCGACCATGACGCCGAACTCGTTGCGCACCAGCGTCAGCGGCTCGGAGATGAAGCCGATCGATTGCAGCCAGGTGTTGATCAGGCCGCGGTTGGATAAAAGCGCCACCCAGCCGAAGGCGCGGGTAAGCACCGAGATCCAGAAGGGGACGAGAATGCAGAATTCAGCGATTATGCGCTGTGCCGGGCTGCCGCGCACCCACACCATGGTGATGGCGTATGCCGCCGCCACGGAAACCACGGTCACGATCAGCGCGATGCGCAGCGTGCGGATGAACACAGACTGCACCAGGGCATCGGTGGCGAGCGCGCCATACTGGCCGAGCCCCGGTGTCGGCAAGGTGACGCTCCACTTGACGACGCCGAGGAACGGCCAGGCGTAGGCCAGCACAAGGAACAGGAGCAGCGGCGCCATCAGCACCGCCGCGCCCATCCTGTCGGAGAGGGTGCCTCTCATCGAAGCTCGTGCCCGGCCTGGTCAGGCCGAGATGATCTTGGTGTATTCGTCGAGTGCTGCCCCGTAATTCTTGGCGTACCAGTCCATGTCGAGCGCGATCTGCTTCTTCATGTTTTCGGGATCGACCGGGTTGATGCGCTTCTTGTCGGCGGGGATCAGCGCATCGGCGGCCGGATTGGCCGGACCCTGTCCGAGCTTGTCGAACATCACCAGTTGCTTTTGCGGATCCTGGGCGCTGGCGATGAACTTCATCGCTGCGTCCTTGCCGCCGGGGTTGCCCTTGAGCACGGCCAGCGCGCCGGGCGAAATCAGGCCCTGATCCCAGATGAACTTGATCTTGCCGCCCGAGTCCTGCTCGATCAGCGAGGCGCGGGTCGACCACACGATCGCCATCGAGGCTTCGCCGTTGAGCAGCACGCTCTGGCTCTCGGCGCCGCCGCCCCAGTAAGCCACGACGTTTTCCTTGAAAGCGGCGATCTTGTCATGCGCTCGCTTCAGGTCGAGCGGGTAGAGCGAGGCCGGCGCGATGCCGTCTGCAAGCAGCGCTGCTTCCCAGCTCGACACGCCCCATTTGTAGAGCGAGCGCTTGCCCGGAAACTTCTTCACGTCGAAGAAGTCGGCCATGCCGGTCGGCGCGTCCTTGCCGTATTTCTCCGAGTCATAGGCGATGACGTAGGAGAAGAAATAGGTCGAGGCCGCGTATTCCCAGCCGAAGCCTTCTCGCATCTTCTTCTTGTCGACGACGGCGTAGTCGATCGGCTCGAGCGCACCCTGGGCGCCGAGCGTGATGGCCGAGAACGGGTCGACATCGACGAGATCCCAGGTCGGCGCGCCGCTCTTGAACTGTGCGGCAATCGCGCCTTCGGTCGGGCCCGAACCGTCCATCTTGACGGCGATGCCGGTCTCCTTGGTGAAGGCCTGGCCATAGGCGGCGTCATAAGCGGTGAGGGCATCGCCACCCCAGTTGACCAGCACCAGTTCCTTGGCCTGCGCAAACGCGCCGGTCGAGCGCAGCAGCATCGGCGTTCCGGCCAGCACGAAGGCTGCAAGCTGGGTGAATTGCCGGCGCGAAATCTCGCCGCGCACAGCCCGGGCGGATAGCGTGTCCATGGCTTGTTTTTTGCTTTCGTCTGTCATTTTAGTTCCCCTTTTTCGTTGTTGGTTCCGGTGGTTATGGCGCGCTCCAGATTCTTTGCTGGAAGACTTCGCCGTTCTCGTCGTCATCCTCCGTCCGGAAGGAGGAAACCCTTTTCCGCCGGCCAGGTCAGCCAGACGGAATTGCCTTTGCTCAGCGCCGCCGCCGCGACCTCGTTCGGCACCGAGACGGTCACCTTGGCGCCCTGGCGCGTCGTCAGATCGAGTTTGGTCGCCGCACCCAGATAGGTCGAGCCGATGGCGGTGGCGGCGATGCCATTCTCGCCGGTGGCGGCTTCGCGCGCGATCGACATATGTTCGGGCCGGATCGCCAATATGGCGTTGCCGTTCACCGCCTCGGCATTGCCGCGCAGCGTGATCGCGCGGTCTTCGCAGAGCGCGGTCGCGCCATTGTCGGCGCGCTTCACGCCCTTGAGCGGCAGCATGTTGATCTCGCCCAGGAACTCAGCGACGAAACGATTGGCCGGCCGGTCATACACCTCGTCCGGTGCACCGACCTGCAGCAATTTGCCATGGTTGAAGATGGCGACGCGCGACGACAGCGCCAGCGCCTCGCTCTGGTCGTGGGTAACGAAGACGAAGGTGGTGCCGGTCTCCTGATGCAGCCGCTTCATCTCGGCCTGCATCTGGCCGCGCAGGCTCTTGTCGAGCGCTGAGAACGGCTCGTCGAGGAGCAGCACGCCGGGTTCGAACACCAAAGCGCGGGCCAACGCCACGCGCTGCTGCTGGCCGCCGGAAAGCTGCGCCGGCAGTTTCGTCTCATGGCCCTTGAGGCCGACGCGCTCGATCATCTCGGCAACGCGGCGCTTGATCTCGCCAGCCGATTTCTTGCGTACCTTGAGCGGGAAGGCGATGTTGGCCTCGACCGACATGTGCGGGAACAGCGCATAGCCCTGGAAGACCATGCCGGCGGCACGCTGTTCGGCCGGCCGCTCGGTGATGTCGATGCCGTCGCTGAAAAGCTTGCCGGCGGTCGGTTGCACGAAGCCGGCGAGGATCATCAGGAATGTGGTCTTGCCCGAGCCGGAGGGACCGAGCAGCGTCAAAAACTCGCCGCGGCCGATATTGAGCGTCAGGTCGTCCAGCGCCTGGAACGAGCCGAAGCTCTTGCCGATCCCGATTGCCTTGATCTCTGCGGCCCGGCCGGGTTGCTGCATCCTGCCTCTTCCTTGATCGTGGCTTGAGCGTAGGGCAGTGCGCCGGCTCACCGCAACCGAATAGTTTTCGCCTGATCGGCAAATTTGATTCACGGATGGGAGGCTAGTACGGGCTGATCCGGTTCTCCGACAGCTTCGACCTCAACCACCCATTGAATGCTTCCAGCACCGGGTGGCTGGCCTTGGCATGTTCCGACACCAGGAAATACGAGCGCGGCGAGGGGATCGCGATGTCGAAGGGGCGCACCAGACGGCCTTCGCTCAGCGCCCGGCGGCTGGTCAGCTCGTCGCCCATGGCGATGCCCTGGCCGGCGATCGCCGCGGAAAAAACGAGGTTCATGTCCGAGAAGAAGATGCCGCCTTCGGTGTCGGGGTTTTCCACCTTGGACAGCGCCAGCCAGCGCGCCCAGTCCTCGGTGTCGCCGAGATGCAGGAGATTGGCGCGCAGCACGTCGGCCGGTTTTGAAAAGCCGCCGACCTTGTTGAGCAGTGTCGGGCTGCAAAGTGGCGTGAACGAGATTTCGCACAGCAACTCCACCGAGCGGTTCGGCCAGTTGCCGACGCCGAAGGCAATGAAGGCATCGGCGTCCGGATTGCTGACATCGTCCAGCCGCCGCGGCGTCAGGATCGACAGCGCCACGTCTGGATACATCTGCCGGAACTCGCCGATGTGCGTGCACAGGAACAGAGAGGCGAAGCCCGGCGTGCAGGAAACGGCGAACGAACCGCCGACGCCCGTGCCGGCCTGGCGCGTCACCGCATCGCCGAGCACCGTCAGCGCCTTTCTCACATCGGCGGCATAGCGCTGGCCGCGCGGTGTCAGCGCCACGCCCTTGCCGATGCGCTCCAGCAGGTCGAAGCCGAGGTCGCGTTCGAGCAGCCGCAACTGATGGCTGACGGCGCTGCGGGTCAAATGCAGTTCATCGGCTGCGCGCCAGACACTGCCGTGACGGGCAAAACTGTCGAGGGCGCGCAGCGCCTGTGTGGAAGGTATTCGCAAGAGGCCTCAGGTGAACCGAATTTGCATGAACCGGAAAAACATATCACTTTTTGCAATGCCGCTTCACTGCTTTCTTGGGCCGCATGGAGAAACCGGTGACGACCTCGGCGCAAGCCACCGCGCTTGCCTGTCTCGATAGCATCCAGCCGTCGCTGTCGGCGTGGACGCGCACCATTTTCGATTTCGGCGAAACTGCCTGGCGCGAATACCAGTCGGCGGCCTGGTATGTCGCGCGGCTGAAGCATGAGGGCTTTTCGGTCGAGGAAGGGTCGGCCGGCATGCCGACCGCCTTTTGCGCCCACTGGACGAACGGCCCGGGGCCGACCATCGGCATGTACGGCGAATACGACGCCGTGCCCGGCAACTGCCAGGACGCGGCAACGGTGAAGCGATCGCGGCCGGGCCTCGGCAGCGAGGCCGGCGGCCACACCGATCCGCATTCCGGGCTTGGCATTGCCGGCCTCGGCGGACTTCTCGCCACCAAGGCGGCAATGCAACGCCACGGCATCGAGGGGACGCTGCGCTTCACCGGCGAGCCGGCCGAGAAGGTCAGGGGCTCGAAGCCGATCCATGCAGCCAAAGGCTATTATGACGGCCTTGCCGGCATGATCTCGTTCCATCCCTTCTATATGCTGCCGCTCTGCAACACGGCGCGTTGGGACACGCATTGCGGCGCGGCCTACGCGATGATCTACCGTTTTGTCTGCGACGAACCCGAAAACTGGGTTCGCGCAAGCGATGGCGCGCCGATCCCGCAGGCGCATTCGGCGGTGCGGGCGCCCGGCGCCAATGACGCGCTGATGACGATGTACATGACCTCCAAGGCGCTGCGCGATTCCATGCTGCCTCACCAGGGCGGCTGGTCGATCAGCGAGGCGATCCTCACCGCCGGGCAGGCGACCGCCGACAATCTGCCGGCGGGGCTGGCCGAGATCCAGTACATGATCCGCGTGCCGACCATTGCCATGGCAGAGCAGGTCACCGCGGTGCTCGACCGTAATGCGGCCGCGGCCGCGGCGATCAGCGGTTGTCGCTATGAGCGCCATTGGGTGTCGAAGTCGCGGCCGGGCCTCGCCAATCACGCCATGGCAGGGATTGCCTATGAGGCGCTGTCCACCGTTGGCGCTCCGAACTGGGACGACGCGGCGAAAGCGATCGGTCGCGAGGTCCAGGTCAATGCCGGCGGCACCGCGACCGACAACCCTTTCATCGACGAGATGGAGCGGCTGGTTGCGCCGCAAGAGGCCGAGGCAATCCTGCGCCGCGATTTGCCTCCGTCGCAGATCAACTCGACCTCCGACGACTACACCGACATGTCGTGGCACACGCCGACCGCACGCTTCTATGTCGCCCGCCCGGCGCTGCGCTCGGCGAATGGCCATGCCTATCCATCCTGGGCGATGAACGCGCTGGGCGGTATCTCGGCCACCATCGACCCGATGGTCATTTGCGCCGCCAAGACGGTTGCGCTTGCAGCCCTCCGCCTGCTCGAGGACAAGGCCGCGCGCGATGCGGCCATGGACGAATTCGTCACCCGCACCGGCGGCGGCATTGGTGGCTCCAACTGGATCGCGCCGCTTTGCGACTATGACCCGCCGATCAATTTCCGCTGGCCGGAATATGTCACCACCGCGCGGGGGCGCGATTGGTGGATTCCGAGCAGCCAACCCAATCAAGCTGCATAGTCAAATCGAGGAGAACCTTATGACCGTCCATGATCGCATCATCGCCGAACCGTTCTCGCTGCAGCGCCGCAATCCCGCCGGCGGCACCAAGCCGCTGACATCATGGGGCTTTGCCAACGAGACCGACGTGCTGACAGACGTGTTGCTCGGCTCGCCAAACTTCCTGCGCCACCTCTCGACCAGCTCGCTGTCGCGCAAGCATTTGCGCGAAGCGCCCTGCAACGTTCAGATCGCCCAGGCGCAGCACAAGGACCTCGTCGCCGCCTATGAGCATTTCGGCGTCAACATCCACTGGCACGAGCCGACGCCGGAACTGCCGATGCAGGTCTATTCCAGAGACTCCAGCGTCATGACGCCCTACGGCGCCTTCATCACCGCCATGGCCAATTGGTGGCGGCGCGGCGAGAACTATGCCGCCATCCGCACCTATGAAAAGCTCGGCATCCCCATCTACGACATGGTCACGGCTGGCACCTTCGAAGGCGGCGACTTCAATGTCATCGAGGAGGGCGTGGTGCTGATCGGCTGCGGCGGCGCCCGGACGCAGGAAGAGGGCGCCCGCCAGGTGCAGGACTGGTTCGAAAAGGAAGGCTGGGAAACGCGCCTCGCCTTCATCGACGAATATTACGTCCATATCGACCTGATGGTGGTGCCGATCGCCGAGAAGCTCACCGCGGTGTGCCTCGCCTGCACCGAGCCCGGCATCGTCGACTGGCTGAAGGGCAAGGGCCACGAGATCATCGACGTGCCCTTCCAGGACACGATGGCGCTCGGCTGCAACTTCATGTCGCTCGGCAAGGACAGGGTGATCGCGCCGACGTCGAGCCAGTCGCTGATCGGCCAGCTCAAGGCGCGCGGCTTCGAGGTTGCTGCCGTCGACATGAGCGAGATTTCCAAGACCGGCGGCGGCATTCACTGCATGGCGCAGGCGCTCAAGCGCGAGCCGGCGTAAGGGCACGAATTGCCGCCGGGACCTGTGACGAACTGCTGCCAGATTTGACAAAACAGGCCCGGCAGAGGAAATTGATGCCGTTAGAGGAGGGATTCTGTGAAGAAAACTTACGAAAAGCCGAGTCTGGCCAAAGCCGGCAAACTCGGATCGCTGGTCGCTTCAAACCCGTCGAAGCCCGCCCCCTGAGCGCAACCAGCCGCTGAGGCCGAAATTCGGTCGTCCTGGTTATCGGCGACCGGATCGCGCTGTATGATTGAAGGGAGCCCGCCGGCTTTGAACGGCGGGCTTTTTGCTTGCGCCAGAGCGCTGCCGCGTCTGCCGGCTAGTCCAATCTGCCCGAACCTGAATTGAACTTGCGCCGGGCGTTTTCCAGATGCGCCCGCATCGCTTGGCCGGCCGCTTCCGGGTCGCGGCGCTCGATCGCCTCGAACACCGCCTGGTGGCCGGCAAAACTCGTGCGGTTTTCGATCTCCGTATTGGCCACGTGGATGCGCTGATTGATCAGCCATTCGACCTAGCCGTTGATTTTGAAACCAAGCCAGCTTCCCCAAAAGATCATGCCCAAACAAAGCCATAGCGCGAAGACCACATGCGCGCCGTTCCCGCCCACCCGGCGATCAGGGAGTGGCTGGCGTGAGATGGCCGCGCTGACGACGGAACGAGATCGCCTCGTCTGGCCGGCCGGACTCTCGACGGCGTGGTCCGGCCGGAATTCCATCTGCTATGCGGGTATCAATACGGCGATGCGATGCACGCCGACCTCCTTGCTTGTATTCGTCGCTTCATCGGTCTTGCCCTTGGAGCAGGTGTACATATCACCCGTCCTTAGCTTGAATTCCTTGTCCGCTTTCTTGATCGTGAATGCACCTGAGGTAATGGTGCACACCATGTCGTTGTCCATCACGGTTTGAGGAGCATGTGCTCCGGGCTGAAACACAACGTCGATAATTGCGATGCTCTTGTAGGCGGGAATGTCTGCATTGCCGGTGCCGACCTCCACCACCCTGACACCGGGCGCAATCTCCTTGCCCTCTTTCGGGCCGTATTTCTTGATTTTTGCCGATGCCGCCAAGGTGAACAAAGGCGCTACCGCGGCGGTCGTCAGACCGAGGGCAATTGCAGACCTGCGATTCATGGTTTTCATTGCATCCTCCCGATGCTCGTCATGCATGGATATGCACGACCGGCGATATATTAGCACAAACGAATTTACTTGTATGCAAAGTGACTGTGGCGCAGGCCAGCAAGAAAATGCTCCGCCGGATAATGTCGCTTCACTGTACCTTTTGCCGGAATTTCGAATGACAGGTCGAGCAATCCTGCAGGATGAGATGCAGGATATGCTCCGCCGGCAGTTTGGTCGGATCGGCTTCCTCTGGAATCGAGCGCTTGCCGAGCAGGCTGCCGCCGCCCATCGCCAGGCCGGTGCCCATGCGCATGTCATCGGTGATGACGGCCGGCGCGCTTTCGGCCTTGGCGGCCAGAGCGTCGGCCAGCGTTCCGATATGATTTGCCAGGGCCTCGAATTCCGCCCGTGACTGATCGATCTCCAGCCTGGCCTGCGAAGGCGGTCCAAGCGAGCCGCTCGGAAATTCGGCAATCAGGGCAGGGCCGGTGCGCGCGCGCAGCGTGTCCGCTGCCGCCTTGAAGGCTGCCGCGTCATAGGCTTGCCTACGGTCGAACATGCCGGCAATGGTTTTCGCAGCCGCCGCCATCTCCTTCATCGACGCCTGGCGGGCCGCGACGATCGGTCCGCTGCCGACGGAGGCGCCCATCGTAAGGGCACAGACCAGCCACAGCAACGCCGCTTTCACGGTCCATCTCACGGCGCCATGTCCTTGCCCCATCCATCTGTGATCAGCCAGCCGCAGCAGGGGTTCGACCTGCAGTCGGATTCTTCGGTCGTGATGCCGGTTCTCATCGGTAAATTTCCGTCGCCGGAAGTCTCCGTCTCTGAGCGGATGGACCTTCCAGCCACCGGAAGGTCAACTGATTGAGAAGGCCGATCAGCGGGCAATCAGCACAGGTTTGCAGCAAGCTGACGCAGCGTTTCCTTGACTTGGATCGCAAAAACGGGCAGCAAGGCGGGGGTGAGGGAGAGCATTCTACCGTGGCGCAGACCATGGAGTGCTCTTTTTTTCGTATCAGGCGCCGCATAATCGGTGGCTGATGGAGGGATTGGTTAACCAACTTTGTCCATCTTTTGTTTCAATCGGCAACAGACGCGAAAGGTGCAGGGGGCACCAGCGAACTGTGGATGTCACGGATGCGAGGGTCGCAAGCCTGCATGCCGATTGAGAGTGGTTGTATGGCGTTTTTGCGTTTGAAAGACCGGGGCGACACTCCTGAACGGGGTTTGACTTCGAAGAGATCCGGCCAGCGCTGGGTGGTGGTGCCGGTTGTCGGCGCGGCCTTGGCGCTGTGGTCGGTGGCAACCATGGCCGGCCTCTATTCGCTCGGTACCTCGCTCACCGCAGCCTCCAACAGCCTTCCGCACAGTCTGCTTCTGCCGAACGCAGCACTTGCCGATTCGCGCCGCAGCCTCGCCAATTCGAGGGCGCCGCGGCTTTCGGCGCAAAAATCACAGGCCTCGCTGCTCAGCCAATGCGACGCCGGCTGCGCGCATGCCGCCGCGAACTTCGCGCATGACGGCAAGATGGCGCGGCTGAAGCCGGCCACGCACGCTGTGGCCCCGAGCAGTGTCGCCTCAAACATTGCGCCAAACACCAGCGTCGCTCTCGCCACTTCGCGCGGCATGCGCTTCGACGGCGTGGTGGCCAAGGCAGAGCTGTCGCCGCAAAAGCTGGCTGCCGCCTTTGCCAAGGCCTCGAATGCGCCCTTCATGCTTGCCAGCCTTCCGGTCGCTGCCCGTTTCGCCGAAGTCCGGCTGCCCGATCAGCATGGCCCCGCCTCGGAACGCTTTGGGCCGGAAGTGGCTGAGATCGAACGCTCGTCGCGCCTGGCGCTGGCGCTGGCCAACAGCTTGCCGGAAGACGCTGACATGCTGGCCCCGCCGGCGGCCGTTGCAGCAATCGCCGGTGCGCAGGATCCTGGGCAGGCCGAGGTTCAGGTCGCTTCGCTGCCGCCGCAGGACGATCTGCCCGACAACATTGCGTTGCCGGGTTGGCGTCCACGCGCCGAAACCGCTCAGCCTGCCGAGGCGCAGCAAGCCAGCAAGCCCAGGGCAGCCAAGCCACAGACCGACAGGACGCCCGAGAGCCCCGCACCCCAGTTGCCGGGCAATTCGTCGCCGCGGTCGCCACGCAGTACTTCGGAGGTTGCCGCACTGCCTGGCGTGCCAGACAGCCAGAGCATCCGATCAAGCCGGATCAAGCCTGGCAAACGGTCGAAGACACAGGCCGGCGAGATGCTGGCCTATGCCAAGCCGGACGTCCCGGCGGGCGGTGTCGGTCGCGCCTTCAAGGATCTGTTCGCCACGCCCGGAATGGGCGGCGGCGTCGCCGTCTACGATATCTCGGCCAAGACCGTCTACATGCCGGACGGCTCGCGGCTGGAGGCCCATTCGGGGCTGGGCTCGATGGTCGACCAGCCGCGCTTCGTGCACAAGAAGAATGTCGGCCCGACGCCGCCCAACACCTATGATCTGCGGCTGCGCGAATCCCGCTTCCATGGCGTCGAGGCGCTCCGTCTCACTCCCGTCAGCGGCGGCAACAAATACGGCCGCGACGGCCTGCTCGCCCACACCTACATGCTGCGCGGCGGCCGTGCGGAATCCAATGGCTGCGTCGTCTTCAAGGACTATGCCCGCTTCCTTGCTGCCTACAAGAAGGGCAAGATCAAACGCCTCGTCGTCGTGCCGCGCCTGACCAAGCCGCTGACGCGGGTCGCTCAGGAAGGCCGGGGAGCGTAAGGCAGTAGGCAGTAGGCAGTAGGCAGTAGGCAGTAGGCAGTAGGCAGTAGGGCCCAGGAGCGTCCATCGCCTGTTCCTTGTTTTTCTGCCCCTATTGCCTATTCCCCACTGCCTATTCCCTTTTGACCCCCAGGCAGACTATGAGTGACCCCTGCGGGTCGGCTTCACCACGAGGACATCCATGACAATACGCGCTGTCGTTTGGGGCGAGAACATCCATGAGCGGACCAATGAGGTGGTCGCAGCCCTCTATCCCGAGGGCATGCACACGACCATCGCCAAGGCGCTGAATGCCGACAAGGCGATCTCCGCCTCGACCGCCACGCTCGAGCAGCCGGAGCACGGCCTGCCGGCCGACCGTCTGGCCGAGACCGACGTGCTGGTCTGGTGGGGCCACAAGGATCATGGCGCGGTGGCCGACGAGATCGTCGAGCGCGTCGCCCGCCGCGTTTGGGAGGGGATGGGGCTGATCGTTCTCCATTCCGGCCATTTCTCGAAAATCTTCAAGCGGCTGATGGGCGCGCCCTGCACGCTGAAATGGCGCGAGGCGGGCGAGCGCGAGCGGCTTTGGGTGACCAGTCCCAGCCATCCGATCGCCGAGGGCGTCGGCGAATATTTCGAGCTCGAGAATGAAGAAATGTATGGCGAGCAGTTCGCCGTGCCCGAACCTCTGGAGACCGTCTTCATCTCCTGGTTCCAGGGCGGCGAGGTGTTCCGTTCTGGGCTGACCTATCGCCGCGGCGCCGGCAATGTCTTCTACTTCCGCCCGGGCCACGAGACCTATCCGACCTATCACGACGCCAATGTGCACAAGGTGCTGCGCAATGCGGTGAAGTGGGCGCACAATCCGCAGGGCACCAAGTCGGCGATCCTCGAGGCGCCGAACGTGCCGGTCGAGAAGGCGCTGGAGCCGATCGTCGAGCGCGGCGGCAAGCTGCACGCTTCGGGCGAGGCCGGCTTCCGCTAAAGCAAAATCCAGGAAAAAAGGCGTAGCGGTTTTCCGCATGGGTTTCCTAGACCGTATCTGCGCCATATGATTGAATCGAACCAATTCGCTCGGAGTGCAGAGAATGCGGCTTTTGATACTGGGTACCGGCTGGATGGCGCAGGAGCATGCCCGCCGCTTCGGCGGTATCGACGGCGTCGAGATCGTCGGTGCTGTCGACGTCGATGAAAAGCGCGTTGGCGAATTTGCCGACGGGTTCAAGATACCGAAGCGATTCACATCCCTGGAAGACGCGCTGGCGTGGGGCGAGTTCGATGCGGTCGCCAACGTCACGCCCGACCGCATTCACCACCCGACCACCATGGCGCTGATCGCGGCCGGCAAGCCGGTGCTGTGCGAAAAGCCGCTGGCCGAAGACTTCGGCAAGGCAAGCGAGATGGCCAAAGCGGCTGAGGCCGCCGGCATCGTCAACATGGTCAATCTCACCTATCGCAATGTCGCTGCCTTGCAGAAGGCGCGGCAGATGGTGCTGGCCGGCGAGATCGGCACCGTCCGCCACGTCGAGTCCTCCTATCTACAGAGCTGGCTGGTCTCGAAATTCTGGGGCGACTGGCGCACCGACCCGAAATGGCTGTGGCGGCTGTCGCGCGACCACGGCTCCAACGGCGTGCTCGGCGATGTCGGCATCCACATCCTCGATTTCGCCAGCTATGGCGCCGCACTCGACGTCGACCACGTGTTTTGCCGGCTGCGCACCTTCGACAAGGCGCCAGGCAACCGTATCGGCGAATACGACCTCGACGCCAATGACAGCTTCGCCATGACGCTGGATTTCTCCAACGGCGCCTTTGGCGTCGTTCACGCCAGCCGCTGGGCGACCGGCCACATCAACGAATTGCGCCTGCGCATCTATGGCGACAAGGGCGGCATCGAAGTCGTGCACAATCTCGAGGGTTCGGAACTGAAGGCGTGTGTCGGCGAGGATATCGAGAACGCCAAATGGCAGGTGCTCGACGCCGGCACGGTGCCGACCAATTACCAGCGCTTCGTCGATGCGGTTCGCAGCGGCGTGCAGGCCGAGCCTTCATTCCACCATGCCGCCGAACTGCAGAAGGTGCTGGATCTGGCCATGGTTTCGGAACAGAAGCGGACGGAACTGAGGGCCAGCGCCGATACGCAGTGATGTGAAGGGGAGGAAGAAACAATGGTCACGCGCCGCGCGCAATGTCTCTGCGGCCAGCTTTCAGCCGTCTGTTCGGGCGAGCCGGTGCGCATCTCGGTCTGCCATTGCCTCGACTGCAAGCGCCGCACCGGCAGCGCCTTCAGCTACAATGTCCGGTTTGCGCAAGCTGATGTATCGATCGAGGGGCGGGCGAAGCAGTTCACGCGCGCCGGCGACGAGGGCGGCCGCGTCATCTACAATTTCTGTCCGGAGTGCGGCGCCGCCGTCCACTATCGCATCGACACGCAACCCGGCGTGATCGCCATTCCCGTCGGCGCCTTCGCCGACCCGTCGTTCCCGCCGCCATTTCAGTCTTTTTACCACGAAAGCCGGCGCTGTGAGTGGGTCGAGATCAATGCCGAGCCGCTGGCGACGTTCGACTGAAGGCCGCTTTTTGGATACCCGGAACCGTCCGCACGCTCCGCGCCTTCAAGAGGGCATCGCCCCTGATTGCCATTGCCGGGCCGTTAGCCATCGCGCTCGGCTGCCCCATGAATAGGCATAAGTCAAGACGAATCCGGCTTGCGGCCCGATTGCTGACATGCTTACCTGACGGCATGTGTTCAATGGGGGTATATGGATGGCTAAGGAATCTTCGAATTCCGCTTCTTCAGAAAAGAAGGCGGACGTAAATCTGATAGGTAACACAGAAGGAAACGGGCTGAACTTCATGGGAGTTCAGGCTCGCGAAAACGGAACCGCCGGCGACGCCGTCGGTGTCGACAAGATCCGTGACCTGCTGTTCGGCAACCAGATGCAGGACTATGACCGCCGTTTTTCCAAGCTTGAAGAACGGGTGTTGCAGCGCTTCAAGGATGTCGAGTCCGAGGCCAAGCGCAATCTCGAAATGTACGAGTCGAATGCAAAGAAGCAGATCGATTCGCTTGCAGGGCAATTACGGAGCGAAAAAGATTCACGAGCCGATGCCGACAAAGAGATCGACCGGAATCTTCGCGAGCAAAACCAGGCTCTTGAAAAGCAGGTGCGCACGTTGTCGGATCAGTTGAGCGCGCTCGAGCGCGACGTTTCGGACCGGATAAATCGAAACGATCATTTGCTGCGTGAGGAAATCAAGCAGAAGAATGAAGGCGTTCAGATGCTGATCGAGAAGATGTTTGCCGACCTCAGCAACGTCAAGACCGACCGAAATCTTTTGGCTGGCCTGTTTGTCGAGGTTGCAAAGTGTCTCAATCAGGATCCCGTCGGGAGCAAGAGCAACTCGGACCGCAGCTGGAAAGTGAGTTGATGGGACCTTGACGTCCACCGTCGACCCATTCAACCTTCCGCAAAGAACAGCCTCGAACGATACAGAGATTGATCGCGAGGCTCTGGCTCGTCTTTTGATCGAAATTGCCCGGAACGTTGATCCGGACTACCGTGCGCAGTTCGAGGCGGTTCCAACCGCCGATCCGCGCATGGAAACGCTGCGGCAGTTGCTGGTCAGCCGCGAAATCTCCGAGCTTTCACGCGTCACGCATCTGCTCGACGAACCCGAGCAGCTTGCGGCGGCCGTGGGCGACGTTCTTCCCAGTGCTGCCGGACGAGCGCCTTACGCGCAACTCGGCGAGGCGCTTGCGCCAGCTGTCGAACGGGCTGTGCAACGGTCGATCCAGAAGAGCCCGCGCACGCTGACGGACATATTGTACCCGGTGTTTCTGCCGGCAATTCGCAAGTCGATCGGCGAAAAGATCGACCAGACCTTTCAGTCGCTGAATGAAACTCTAAGGCACATATTCACCTGGCACGGGCTCAAGTGGAGACTTGAAGCCTGGAGAACAGGGGCAAGCTTCTCCGCAGTTGTTCTGAAGCATTCCCTTGTCTACCGTGTGGAACATGCCTTTCTCATTCATCGGAATTCCGGCCTTTTGATAGCGCATGTAACTGCCGACAATGCGACGAGCGAAGATCCTCAGCTCATTTCTTCGATGCTCAGTGCGATTCAGGATTTTGTAAAAGACTCATTTAACGAGAAAGAGCAGAGCGGCCTGGACACAATCCGTTTCGGCGAGCTTCGTCTCTGGTCGGAAGTTGGACCGTTTGCGACACTGGTTTCGGTGATCCGGGGAAATCCGCCGGAGGAATTGCATGAAATCGTTCGCGATGTGTTGCTTCGCATCCATGAGCAATCCTCAGAGGCTTTAGAGCAGTTCGACGGCGACGGTTCGCAGCTGGCCAGCGTAGAGGCGCAGTTGCAGACCTGCGTCGAGCTCAAGCAAGAGGAATCAAACGACGGATTTCCGTGGCTGGTGGCGGCCGTTGCCCTGTTGCTCTTGAGTCTGGCAGGCGGTTGGTACTTTCTTTCCTGGCAATCAGCGCAGCGCTGGCAGGCTTACGTGTCGCGCTGGCAGGCTTACGTGTCGCGAGTGGAGGCCCAGCCGGGCATCATCGTTGCCGAACAGCAGGTACGCGATGGCCAGTTCTATATTGCCGGCCTGAGGGACCCGCTTGCCGTCGACCCGCAGTCGCTGTTGTCAGGCACGGGAGTCGATCCGGCCGGGGTTCATTCGCAATGGCAATTCTATCAGAGCCTTGAGCCGGAGTTCGTGCTGAAGCGGCTGACGGCGTCGCTGGCTCCGCCGGATTCAGTGCGATTTTCGATCGTCGATGGTCGCGTCGTCGCCGAGGGTGAGGCTCCCGACACCTGGATCAGCCGGGCGCGCGCGGCGGCCCAGCAGCTTTCGGCAGGCGGGCCGGTCTTCGACATCTCGGGGGTTCGTGACGTAAGCCCCGAAGTGCACGCGGCGCAGCGCTGGCAGGCTTATGTGTCGCGACTGGAGACCCAGCCGGGCATCATCGTTGCAGACCAAAAGATACGCGACGGCCAATTCTATATCGCCGGCCTGCGAGACCCGCTTGGCGCCGATCCGCAATCGCTGTTGTCGGGAACAGAGGTCGATCCCGCCCGGGTTCATGCGCAGTGGCAATTCTATCAGAGTCTTGAGCCGGAGTTCGTGTTGAAGCGGCTGACGGCGTCGCTGTATCCGCCGGATACAGTACGACTTTCGATTGTCGATGATCGCATCGTTGCCGAGGGCGAGGCTCCCGACACCTGGATAGATCGCGCGCGCGCGGCGGCCCGGCAGCTTTCGGCAGGCGGACCCGAATTCGACATCTCCAAGGTTCGTGACGTGAGCCCCGAAGCGCGCGCGGCGGAGCACTGGCAGTATTATGTGTCGCGACTTGAGGCCCAACCGGGAATCATCGTCGCCCAACAAAGCGCGAGGGGCGGACATTTCTATATTTCCGGCTTGAGAGACCCGCTTGCCGCCGACCCGCAAGCCCTGCTGTCCGGAACGGACGTTGATCCTGCCCGCGTTCATGCACAGTGGCAATTCTATCAGAGCCTTGATCCGAAGTTTGTGGTGAAGCGGCTGACCGCGGCGCTGTCCCCGCCGAAAACCGTTCAGCTCTCGATCATCCAGGGTCGCATCGTGGCCGTGGGTGAGGCTCCTGCCGGCTGGATCAACCGGGCACGGGCCGCCGCTGAACAACTTTCGGCGGACGGCGTGGTTCTGGATGTCTCGCAGCTGCGTGAACTGAACCTTGCAGAACTTAATCATTTGAGGCAGGCCATCCAGACGACCGATATTTTCTTCTCTTCCGGCAAAGTTGTGCCGGGACCGGAGCAGACGCCGGTTCTCGACAGGTTGGCGGACCAAATAAAGGAATTCGCCCAGAGTGCCCGCAATTCCGGCGTAACGGCGCGGTTCATGTTGACCGGGCATTCGGACACCACAGGCCGTGAGACGGCCAACGCGTCGATCAGCGCCGCCCGCGCCGAGACAGTTCGTGCGCTTCTCAACAAGCGGGGCGTCGCTCCCGAATTGCTGCTGGTTCGGGGCGCGGGCACTTTTGAGCCGGCTGTACCTGAAAACAGTCTAACCGGTAGCTCCACCAATCGCCGGGTTTCGATTACGGTAAACCTGGACTAGCGGAGCCCAACATGTTGCAAAAAAAGATCTGCATGCTGGGCGGTTTCGCCGTCGGAAAGACGAGTCTGGTCCGCAGGTTTGTGCAGAGCATCTTCTCAGAAACCTACTTGACCACCGTCGGAGTGAAAATCGACAAGAAAAGCGTCGCGCTCCCGGACAAAACCGTGGATCTGATTTTGTGGGATTTGGCCGGCGAAGACGATATCGGCTCATTCCGCGTCAGCTATGTTCGCGGTGCAACCGGGCTCGTGCTTGTCGTCGATGGAACCCGCGCCGCTACTCTTGCCGTGGCACTCACGCTGCGCGAACGGGTCGAGGCCGAATTCGGCGCCATGCCGTTCGTATTGCTGTTCAACAAGTCCGATCTGGCCGATCGGTGGGCGATATCGGATGGTGAGATCAACGAGTTGAGGCAACGTGGATGGCAAATCTATCTAACAAGTGCGCTTTCGGGCGAGCAGGTCGATGACGCCTTTCGTCAACTTGCCTTGATGGTCACCAAATAGACCATGCATGAATTGCCAAAAGAAGTCAGAAATTGGTTTTTCAATTTCTTCTTCGACGGGCACGCTGTCGCTTATCTGAAAATCGACCCTGAGCTTTGCATAGCTGCCAAGGGCGGCAATGTTGAACATTACGGGCTGTCATCACTTCGCATCGGCAAGCCTGTTGCCGAGCAGCTTGAATTCATGGAGGGTTTGCTGCCTTGCCCGGAGCTTCCGTTTCGCATGGACATGGTTGAACTGCCCGGCGGGCGTGTCGCCGACCTCCATTTTTTTGCTGACAATGCGTTCGTGTGGCTGCTTTTTCTGGACGCCACTGCCGAACGAGACAACAGGCAGCGGCTTCAACAGAAGGCCTATGAAATGACGCTCCTGCAAGAGAGGGAGCGTCAACTCAACGAAAAATTGCAATCGACGAACGAGGCGTTGAGGAAGAGCCAGGAGGGATTGGCGCGTGAATATCAGCGCGCCGAAAACCTGCTCCTCAACATTCTCCCGGCCTCGATCGCGGAGCGATTGAAAGCGCAAAAGAAAATTGCCGACAACCACGCAGAGGTGAGTGTGCTTTTTGCCGACATCGTCGGTTTTACGGAACGAGCGCGCAGCGTCGGAGCGGTGACGACGCTCGCTATTTTAAACTACTTCTTCAAGGCGGCGGATCGGCTCTCTGAGCGATACGGCTGCGAAAAGATCAAAACAATTGGCGATTGTGTGATGGTGGTCGCCGGCCTGCCCACGGCGCGATCCGATCATGCAAAGGCCCTCACGCGCTATGCGATTGAGCTGCGCAAAGCGGTCAAGCGGGAACGCTTCGCAGGAGAGCCGATAAGGCTGAGAATTGGAATTCACTCAGGACCGATCGTCGCCGGCGTCATAGGCAAGAGGCGGTTCGCCTATGACCTGTGGGGTGAGACCGTTAATCTCGCCTCACGTATTCAAACGTCCGCGGAGCCCGATGAAATCCGTATTTCCGATGCAACTTGCCAACTGCTTGGACCGAAATTTGCTTGCGACCCACTCGAGGAAACGGAATTGCGCGGTGCGGGTCGCGTGCGAATGTGGCGGCTCCCGAGCTGATCCGTCGCCTGCGGTGCGACCGTGGAGCGCCGATAGCGGCGCCCGAAAGCCATTGGCGTGACCTGATCTTGCGATCGCAAAGCACCCTTTGCGCTTGCCCGGAAGGCCTCTATTCTGGAGCACAGTGGCCGCTGGTGGGATAGAATGTCGGTACTGCCTTTTCTGAGAATCTACGCACCGCTAAATGCGGTGCTCGCTGCGCCTGGGCTTCTGGCGGTGGCTGCGCTCACGATGCCGAACATGTCCGGACGAAGCAGACTGGCTCTGGCTGCCGTGCTTGCTGTCATTTGGGCCGCCTATCTTCTGCAGATGGCCGAGACCCTGCTCAAGCGCTGGGCGGGCGACCTCAGGGACAGGACCCCGGCAATCGCAATCGATGTGCTCGCGGTTTTGGTTCCACTCGCCGCATTTCTGCTCGACGGCACGCCCGACCGGAGCCTCTACTGTGCTGTCTGGCTGCTGAAACCGCTGCGCGACTCGACCTTCTTCCCGCTGCTTGGCAGGGTTCTGGCCAACGAAGCGCGCAACCTGGTCGGCGTCACCACGGTCTTCGGCCTGGTTCTGTTCGGTGTCGCACTCGCGGCCTATGTCATCGAGCGCGACGTCCAACCGGAAAAATTCGGCAGCATTCCCGAGGCAATGTGGTGGGCGGTGGTCACGCTGTCCACTACCGGCTATGGCGACGACATTCCGCAAAGCTTCGCCGGCCGCGTCCTTGCCGGGGCGGTCATGATGTGTGGCATCGGCATCTTCGGGCTGTGGGCCGGCATTCTTGCCACGGGCTTCTTTCAAGAAGTCCGTCGCGAGGATTTCGTCCGCAATTGGCAATTGATTGCCGGCGTTCCGTTGTTTCAGAAGCTTGGCCCGGCCACGCTGGTCGAGATCGTGCGCGCGTTGAGACCTCGCACGGTGCCGGCGGGCGCCGTGATCTGCCGCAGCGGCGAGACCGGCGATCGGATGTTCTTCGTCGTGGAAGGCCGCGTCAGCGTCGCGACGCCGAACCCGGTGGAGCTTGGCCCTGGCGCCTTCTTCGGCGAGATGGCGCTGATCAGCGGCGAACCGCGTATGGCGACCGTCACTGCCGCAACTTCTGTCTCACTCCTGTCGCTGCACGCGGCGGATTTCCAGATGCTGTGCAGCAGCAGCCCGGAAATCGCGGAAATCATCCGCAGGACCGCGCTCGAGCGGCGCGGCGCGGCGCCGGTGGCTTGACCGTACAGCCGATGGTGGCCCGGCTGGAACTGGATGGTACGGCTCTATCGACCACGCGCGGAGGTTATGGACGGCACGTGGAAGTTCCCAGAGGCGTAGCCGGAGACCTAAACGTAGCCGATCCACTCTACCGGCGGCTCGTTGTTTGGCGCTGTGCGTCGACAGTTCCTGCCCCGCGGCCTTTCGGACGACCGGCTTTGGCTAAACTCTAATGCCTTAGAATCTTGCTTAGAAAAGCCCGGCTGCGGTCGGTCTTCGGGTCGGAGAAAAACGCCTCCGGCGTGCCGCTTTCGACGATGGCGCCGGCGTCCATGAACACCACGCGCTGCGCCACCTTGCGGGCAAAGCCCATTTCGTGCGTCACCACCATCATGGTCATGCCTTCCTCGGCCACCGCGACCATGACGTCGAGCACTTCGGAGATCATCTCGGGATCGAGCGCGGAGGTCGGCTCGTCGAACAGCATGATCTTGGGCCGCATGCCGAGGCAGCGCGCGATGGCCACACGCTGCTGCTGGCCGCCGGACAACTGTGACGGGTATGCATTGACCTTGTCAGCGAGGCCGACCTTGGCCAGCAAGTCGCGCCCGGCCTGCTCGGCCTCGGCGCGGGGGATCTTGCGCACATGGATCGGCGCCAGCGTGACGTTTTCCAGCGCCGTCTTGTGCGGGTAGAGGTTGAACGACTGGAAGACGAAGCCGATCTCGGTGCGCAACTGCGTCATGTTGGTGGCGGGGTCGCCGAGGCGCTGGCCGTCGACGACGAGGTCGCCATCCTTGATCGCTTCCAGGCCGTTGATGCAGCGGATCAGCGTCGACTTGCCCGAACCACTTGGGCCGCAGACGACGACCACTTCGCGCGGCTCGACGCTGAGCGTGATGTCCTTCAGCACATTGAGCGAGCCGAACCATTTGTTGACGCCGCGAAAGTCGATCATGCCCGTTTTGGTCAGGTTTGGTTTGGTCGGGCTCGGATTGGTCATGGCGGTCAGCCCTTTGGGGTTCGATGTCACAGCTGCACCTCGCCATGCGCCGCGCCCATGCGTCGCTCCAACCGGCGGGCGAGCATGATCAGCGGATAGCAGACGACGAAATAGCCGACGCCGACCAGGAAGAAGACCAGCAGGCCGTTGGGCACACGCTGCACCACAAGCCAGCCGACGCGGGTGAGGTCGGTCAGCCCGATCGCCGAGACGACGGAGGAATCCTTGATCAAGAGTACATATTGCCCGACCAGCGGCGGCAGCACGATGCGCATCGCCTGCGGCAGCACCACCTGGCGCATGCGTTGCCAGCGCGACAGGCCAGACGCCAGAGCTGCCTCAACCTGGCCGGTCGGCACCGAGCGGATGCCGGCGGCGACGATCTCGCAGATGAAGCACGCGGCGAGGTTGGTGAGCGCGATGATGCCGGCCGTGAAGGCATCGAGCTCGATGCCGAATTCCGGCAGGATGAAGAAGATCAGGAAGATCTGCACCAGGAACGGCGTGCCGCGGATCAGGTCGACCCAGGCGCCGATCACGCTCGAGATCAGCCGGTTGCCGCCGGTGCGCAATATGCCGAGGCCGAAGCCAAGCAGCGTGCCCAGCACCAGGCTGATCGCCGACAGCATCACGGTCATGCCAAGGCCGCGCAAGGCGAGGGGGTAGCTGCCGGCCAGGCTTTGCAGCTGTTGCCAGATCATGTGCTGCTCCTTGCCGGCTGCAGACCGAGCCACCGACTGGACAGCCCCGCCAGTCCTTTGAGGCAGTAATAGAGCAGCAGATAGAAAGCGGCGATGGTGAGAAAGCCTTCCGCCGGCATGAAGCGGTCGGACGCCAGCAACTGGCCGGCGCGCGTCAGTTCGGAAACCGAGATCAGCGACAAAAGCGCGGAATCCTTGACCAGCACGATCGCCTGGCCGAGCAGCGGCGGGATCGTCACCTTGAAGGCTTGCGGCAGGATGACCAGGCGCATGCGCTGGACATAGGTCATTCCCGAGGCAACCCCGGCCTCGACCTGGCCGCGCGGGATCGACAGGATGCCGGCGCGGATGATTTCCGCGACATAGGCGCCGCTGTTCAGCGACAAAGCGATGATGCCGACGACGAGCTCGGGCAGGACGAAGCCGAGACGCGGCAGGCCGAAATAGAGGAAGTAGAGCTGCGCCAGCAACGGCGTGGCGCGCATGGCATCGATATAGCCCTTGGCCAGCACGCGAAACAGCTGGCCGCGCTGCAGGTTCATGGCGGCGAGCACGATGCCGACGGCCAGCGCGCCCGCAAAAGACAGCGCCGACAGCCACACGGTCGTGATCAGACCCTGCCCGAACAGCGGCAGATATTCGACGATGGTGCGGAAGCTGAAATTTTCGAGCATGGCGGTGAATTGTGAATGGTGAATGGGCAGTAGTGAGTAGTGAGTGGTGAGCAGTGAAGGGCGTCCGGAATGGCCATTCACCATTCACCATTCACCATTCACTACTTCCTACTCACTACTCCCTGCTTACCTCTGCTTAGTGATCCTTCTTCCAGGCGTCGGAATTGACCCAGTAGTCGAGGTTCTTCTGCAAGCGGCCGTCGATGCTGACCTGGTTGAGGAACAGGTTCATCCAGATCAACAGGTCCGGCTCGTCGTAGCGGGTGGCGAAGGCAAGCGGCTCCTTCGACAACAGGTCCGGCATGATGGTGAAGGTGCCGGCGGGATAGGCTGTCGACTGACCCTTGACCGCCGAGACGTCGTTGACGCCGCAATCGGCTTGGCCGTTGTTGACCGCGTCGAGCAGCAGCGGGCCGCCGCCCTTGTAGCTCTTGATGTCGGCATCCGGGAAGGCGTTCTTGGCTTCCTTTTCGCCGGTGGCGCCCAACAGCACGGCGATCTTGGTGCCCTTGGCCTTGCAGTCCTCGGTTGTCTTGAACTTGCTGTCGGCCTTGGTGAAGACGGTGCTGCCCGTATACATGTAAGGTGTGGTGAAGGCGACCTTCATGCCGCGCGCCAGCGTCGGCGTCATGTCGGCGACGAGCAGGTCGGCCTTGCCCGAAAGCAGCGCCGGGATCAGCCCGTCCCAGTCATAGTCGAGGAAGGTGATCTTGACGCCCATTTCCTTGGCCATCAACTCGGCGAGTTCGACCGAACTGCCGGTGCGCTCGCCGGCCGCGCCGACCAGCGAGAAGGGAGGTCCTTGCGTCTGTACCGCGACGCGCAGTTCGCCGCGCTTGGTGATCTCGTCGAGCGTTCCGGCACTGGCCGCCGTGGCGAGCCCCGCAAGCGCAAGTCCGGCGATAAAAAGTCTGGCAATCTTCATTTTGGCATTCCTCCTGTTATCGTTGTTGTTCCACTTTGTTATTCCACCCTTTTGGGTGTTTTTTGAGCGGCGGCACCGTTTGCCGGCGGCAGCCACCGTTCGAAAATCGTCAGTCCCAGGCCACCGTTTCGGTCACCTTGATGCCACGCCTCGCCAGCTCGTCAAAGAAGGGTTCGTCCGGCACATGCAGCAGCGGGTTGAGCAGGCCAGGTGTGGCGATCTCGCGCCGCGCCAGCATCTGCGCCACGATGCTGGCGGGATAGCCGACGCCGAGGCTCATGCCGAACAGGCCGGATGCCAGGTCGCGTTCGATGATCAGGTCCGATGTCACCGTTTTGGCGCGACCGCCCTCGAGACCGGAAAAGACATTGCGCATCACGCAAAGGTCCTTCTCGTCAGCGCCATACTGCAATTGCGGGCCGAGCAGCCGGCCGAGAAATTCGCGGGGGCTGGCGCCGGTGCCGGGCACCTTGTCTTCGGAGAGGAAGCCGAGTTCCTTCAGCGGCGCCCAGAACGCCGACCATCCCGGCCAGCGCAGTGTATAGCGGCCCGAGCGTTGCAATCCCTTGGCGGCCGCCAGCATCTCGACATAGTGCAGCGCGTCGCCATTGGGGAAAGCTTCCAGCCGGCCGAGGCCCGCGACCTCGATCTCGTGGATGAAGGCATTGTCGTGCTGCCGCCCGGCCGGCACTTCGACGCGCTTGCCATGCTCGATCATCACGCTGTCGCGGTTCTGGCTGACCAGAACCATGTCGAAATTCCAGCTCACCTTGTAGCAGAGCGGCTTCGCCATCGCCTTCGGTTCGGGGATGCCGCCGCAATAGGAATCGATCGAGGAGATCCTAGAGAACTGCTTTGCGGCGCGCGCGTAGAGCACGAGGTCGATGCCGGGATCGAGCCCGCATTCGGTCATGATCGAAACGCCGGCCTGTTCAGCCTCCGCCGCCAGATCGGCAATCGCGTTGCCGTAATTGGTGGTGACCAGCGGCGTGCGCGTTGCGATCGCGGCCTGCACCGCCTCGCGCATCAATGGCTGTGGCAACAGATCGATGGCGGCGTCGACATCCGCCAGCACGGTGGCAAGTGCCGGGCCGATGGGGCCCTCGGGCACGACGAAACGCACGCGGGAAAGGTCGGTCAGCCCGGCAAGCCGGGCAGGGCCGTCGGCCGACGTATCGACGCAGACGACTTCCTCGACACCGGCGCTGGCGACGAGATCGGCGATGGCCGCCCGTCCCTGCAGGCCGAGGCCGCCGAGAACAGCTATTCTCATGCCGGCTCCTTGCGTGACGGTGTTTCTTCCGACCAGCAGCCTTCGGGAAGGCTGACCCATTTGTTGCATGAAGCCATGACGACGAAGGTTTCGCTGCGCACGACTTCCCCGGGAATGCCGGCGCCCGGAATCAGCTCGCTGGTGATGCGGTAGAGGTCGGCGACATCGCCGGCGACGGTCACGTCGACGATGATGTCGAAGCGCCCGGTAACCACCGAGGCCGAGTTGACGAAAGGCAGTTCGGCAATGCGCTGCGCCAGTTCCCGGGCGCGGCCACGTCCCTGCGCATTGATGCCGACAATGGCCGAGATCAGCTCGGGGCGTTCGGTCAGATTGAGCAGCCCGACGATCTTCAAGAGGTTGCGGTCGAGCAGATTGCGCAACCTTGAGCGCACCGTCGGCACCGAGATCGCCATCGTCTCGGCGAGCCGGTTGATGCCGGGCTGGGCATCCTGCGACAACAGCTTTACCAGCCGTCGATCGGTTTGATCGAGATGCTCACGCAAAAGGCAAGGCTTTCATAAAGGGAAAGAAACGATCGGATTTTCTTTCGGATATGAAAAATACCTTATGGGGAATTTTTAACAGCAGCAAGAGCTATGTCATCCCTCTGTGTCCCTTCCGTGTGCGTTCGGGCAAGACAGGATGCATGTCGTCCCAAAACCGCTGCGCATTTTGGGGCAGTCGAGGATGTGCGCGACAGCACTAGGCGACGGAGTGCGAAGACGATCTTGCCGCCGCCGTGGTCGCTTGAACGCGACGCGAGGTCGTAGTGAGCAACGCACCCGCATAACAGGCCGACCAAGTTGCGGCGTAGCCGCAACTCACGCCTTCACCTGATAAGCGGAGAGGCTCATTCGCGACATGGCCAAAAGCGGCCTTTCAATAAAACTATAACTCGCCAGGGACACGGCGATGCAGGCGGTGACAATAGCTATGCCTGCAAGCCATGGTGACACATTGGCGGTTGCAACGACAGGAGCGATCGCGAGCAGCACGATAGGATGGGTCAGATAGAGAGAGTAGGAAGCATCTCCCAGCCTTGCCAGCACGCGAGGAGCAAAAAGTCGGAAGTAGCTCTCCAGGCTGATGCAACCCGCGACAAGGATCAGCGCCGGGATACCTTGAGCAAGGGTTCGCGGCAAGTTGAAGCCAAGTACCATCACCAGTGTGGACACAATAGCGAACCCGACAGCCGAGGTACCCAGGAAAGCGGGCAAACGCAGCAGTCTGCCGACCAGACGGCCGACAGCCATGCCGGCAAGGAACTCAAACAGGATTGGCGTGGTATAGAAAAACAGCACAGTGTCGGCGGCGGGTTTGAAGATAATGCGTGCGGCTACGGCGATTGCAAAGACAACGCCAATCGTGGCCATTTGCGTCAGCGCACCAAAACCCATAGTCGCCGCGAACAGAATGTAAAACAGGATTTCCAGATTGAGCGTCCAACCCACGCCAAGCACTGGCTGGACATAGCCTGTGGCCGTATCGAGATAGGGCACGAAAAACAGGCTATTGGTAATCTGCTCAAAGGACACTCCACGACCGGCAAACAGCCAAAGTGCGGCGACCATGAGGAAGGTCATGACCCAATAGAACGGAACGACGCGCGTGAACCGCTGCATCAAAAAAGCACGGTGGTCGCGATGTCTGTTCTCCGTCGAGAGAACCATGACAAAACCGCTGATGACGAAAAACAGGTCGACGCCGCTGTTTAGAATGGGAATAGGCAAATCGAGCACGCCTAGTGCGGCCGGAAGATGATAGATAACAACCATAAGGGCTGCTAGCCCCCGCAGGGTCTGTATCGATGTATATTGTTGAATCCGACGCGGCGCAGCGTGATCATTATCCGGAATGACGTTCATTAAAAAATGTCCCCGATGCCGGAGAATATTAACACAGATGAGATCGTTGATGCGACGATTAACTGCCGGTTTAATTAATACATAAAATTTGAATAGCTTTCACCGACTTTCGCGGCCCGGGCCTTGCGATCGCCATCGTCTCGGCGATGCCTTGGCGCGCTGCTTGTATGCGCTATCGCCCGGCCTGGAAGATCGCCACCGCTGCCGCCGTCAGCGCGGCATTGCCGGCCGCAACCGTGCCATCCGGCAGATGCTTCCCATCCTCCAGCCCGACGCGCGTCGACCAGTCGCGATCCGCGGCACGGCGCACGAACGGCCACACCGTCGCGTTCTCGCCATGCAGCAGGATGGCACGGCGAATGCCGGCGCGCTCCAGGACCTGTTCGATGCCGTCGGCGACCGCAAAAGCCTCGTCTAGCGTCTGCTCGGAAATCTCGATCAGCACGCGCAGCACGCGCCCGCCATGGTCGAGGCCGACCAGCCGCTCGGCGTCGGCGACCGACGCCAGACCCGCCTCGATGCCGATGCCGCGCTGCCGCAGGCTCTCCATGACGATAGGCGCGGCCGCCTCGCTGAGATTGACCGAGGCATAGTCCGGCAATTCGCGCCAGCCGGCGATGGCGACCAGCGTGCTTGTATCGTCATTCTCGATCCAGGCGCCGGTGGAGACGCCGATCAGCGTACCGGGGCAGGCACGGCGCAGCCCTGCGATGGTCGGATCCATCGCTGCCGGCGCAAGGCTCTCGCGGCGGTCCGCGCTGCGGGCATGGACATGCAGCTCAGCTGCGCCCGCGGCAATCGAAGCCGCCCCGTCGCGCGCCATAGCGTCGGAGTCGAGCGGCAGTGTGGGGTGAAAATCGGCGGCGCGCGCGCCATTGATGCAGGCCTGGACGATCATGGCTCTCGCGATCCTGTTGCGGATCGCGCGAGCCTACCGCAGGGCAGGGCGGAGAGGGAACGGGCGTGGTGAAGATTGCTGACAGGGTGCCGCTTCTGCGGAGGTTGCGGTATCGGCCCAGGACATACCATATAGCGGGACAGGACACGCCACGGGCGATCCTTACCCCTTTGCCGGACTGCCGGCCAGAAGGATTTGCGATGGCTGAGTTGAAGGTCAGAACCCGCGTCACCGGCGCGACGGCGACGCTGCAGCCCGGCGGCTTGCCTTCCATCACCACTCCGACCGGCGGTGCAGTCGATGTCGTCACCGGCGTCAGCGCGCCGGGCTTCAATCCGCTCGACCTGCTCTACGCCTCGCTCGCCGCCTGCATGGTGCTGAGTGCGCGCATCGCCGCCTCCCGCCTCGGGGTTGCCGCCGCGCTTGGCGAGGTGCGCGCCGAGGTCAGCGGCGAGAAGGCCAAGGACGAGCCGTCGCGCGTCGAAAGGCTCAACATCAGGCTCGACATCTCAGGCGATCTCGACGCTGCGACCAAGCAGCGGATCGTCGAGGACGCCGAAGCGATCTGCACGGTGTCCAACACGCTGCGCGCCGCGCCGCAATTGCATACGACGCTTGGGTGAGGGTGTCGCAGAATGCCTCGCTACCACCCAACCAAGGACCGTCCCATGGCCATGATCCCGCCGATCGACTACGCCTCGGCATCGCAAGACATCCGCGCCGAGCACGACAGGGAGCTTGGCCTGCGCGGACGCATGACCAACATGAAGCGCATCCTGCTGCATTCACCGGCGGCCCACCGCATCTATGCCGAATGGTTCACCCTGCGCGATCTGCTCAAGCCCGCACTCGACGACCGCGCTGTCTGGCTGTTGTCGCTGGCGATCTCCGAGAGATGCCGCGCCGAGATACCGCTTACCTTCTTCCGCCGCGCGCTGATCGACAGCGGTCTTGATCCCGAGGCGATCGAGCCCAGCGCTGAAGAAGCTTTGCTGATCGAATTCGGCAAGGCAGTCGCTGCCGATACCAACGCCGTTCCCGACGATGTCTGGGCGGCACTCAAGGCTAGCTACGACGACACACTGCTGGTCAACCTCGTCGCCTTCGCCGGCATCATGGTGGCGACCTGCCTGTTCACAAACGCGGTGAGGGTCGATCTGGACCCTGAGTTGGAGGCGTATCGCCGCAAGGGTGCCGATCCGGTCTGATGCGATCGATACGCAGTCGATCTGCAGTGGATATCGCCCGGAAGGATCAGCCGTAGTAGCCGGCTCCAAACAGCAAAAGTGTTTCCACTTGGGAGTCCGCTTCTTTTCCTATGGCTGTCCAGATGCTGATGCCGAGAGCATTCGAAATCGCGCTATCGATCTCGACCTTCACATTGGGGTCGGTTTGTCTCAAGAACCTCAGCGCAACCTCCATGGAAATCGGAAACAGCGACGCGCCACCCAGTTCCAAGATCGCAGGCGAGGTGAATTCTAGCGCTTCGAGTGCGCCATCGGCCTTGTAATAGGCGAATACTCCAAGGTCCGGCCAATAGTCGGCCGGAACGCTGGTTGGGCTCCGCCGAAAGACCTTGAGCTCTCCTGAAAAGAAGGATCTGACAGTCGCCTTAGACGATCCGAGAGGAAGCCCTTTGACGCCATTTAGCGGTTCGATCGAAAGATGCATGTACACAGTTAATCGCTGCCGGCAGCAGATGACAATGTTCATCGCAGGAATCGGGTGGCCCAGGCGCCTCGTTCGCCCCACTTTGACCGCAAGCAAAGGAGGCATCCATGACCATCCATTCGATAAGCACCAAACGCGCAGCCCATTCGGCCGAAGCGCGCGTCGCAGCGCAGGACTGGAGTGCTCTGATCGGCGAACTGAACAGCCACGGCAGCGCCGTCATGCCGGCGCTGCTTGCACCCGAGGAGTGCGCCGAGATCGCCGGTCTCTATCCGCATGAGGACCATTTCCGCAGCCATGTGGTGATGGCCCGCCATGGCTTCGGCAAGGGCGAGTACCGCTATTTCCGCTATCCGCTGCCGGATCTGGTCGGTGGCCTGCGCACCGCGCTCTATCCCAGGCTGGCCGGCGTCGCGAACGACTGGAACGATCGCATGGGCGCGGCACGGCGCTATCCCGATGACCACGCCGCCTTCCTCCAGCTTTGCCACGAAGGCGGCCAAACGCGGCCGACGCCGCTTCTCCTCCAATATGGCCCCGGCGACTTCAACTGCCTCCACCAGGATCTCTATGGCGACCTCGCTTTTCCCCTGCAGGTCGCGATCCTGTTGTCGCAGCCGGGCGAGGATTTCACCGGCGGCGAATTCGTGCTGACCGAGCAGCGCCCGCGCATGCAAAGCCGTGCCGAAGTGGTGCCGCTGACCCGGGGCGATGCAGTGATCTTTGCTGTCCACAATCGCCCGGTGCAAGGTACGAAAGGGCACTACCGCGTCAATCTCCGGCACGGCGTCAGCCGCCTGCGCTCGGGACGGCGGCATACGGTGGGAATCATCTTCCACGACGCGAAGTAACGTCGTCCGCTTCGGCGCGGCTCCTTCGTTCCACTCCGAGATCGGCTAAGATTCACACTTGGTCGACGTCGAACAGGAGCATCGTCAAGTCATCGTCTCCTGGGGCGAGTATACGCCGGTCAGCGGCGCAGGCAATGCCGATTTCGGTGGCAAATGCGCTCTGCATATCGGCGAGGCTGTCGAAATAGAGTGTCCCGACCAGATACGGAATCTCGCCCGCCGAGCGCTTGATGATGGGCCGCCTGCTGATGTCGTAGCGCCGCAGTCCGGGAAGCTTCTTGGCCAGCGGCACATGAACCTCGAAATAGTGCCGGTCGAACGCCTCCGGATCAGCCGGGGTTTTGTAGATCACGAGCATCTTGGCCATCGTCATATTCCTGCCTGTTGGTGTCGCTGTTTGGGGGCCATGCAGGCCGCCGTGCCAATGTCGTTCCGCGAGGGCGGTTTTCGACAATCGCTGGATTTTTGTTTCGGGCGCGATGACGGGTCCTCGCCACCATCTGTGGCGCTTCTGCCTCTTTCCTCCTTGCGCTCATTCGCGTATGGCCCCGGGCAAATCCCTCAACTTTGCACCAACTCCCCCGGACCGCCTCATGATCCGTCTTGAAAGCATCAGCAAGCAGAACGGCCGCCAGCTTGTCTTCATCGAGGCCTCGGCCTCGCTACAGAAGGGCGAGAAGGTCGGCCTTGTCGGGCCGAACGGCGCCGGCAAGACGACGCTGTTTCGCATGATCACCGGCCAGGAGCAGCCCGACGAGGGCCAGGTGCAGGTCGATCGCGGCGTCACCATCGGCTATTTCAGCCAGGATGTCGGCGACATGGCGGGCCATAGTGCTGTGGCCGAAGTGATGAACGGCGCCGGGCCGGTCAGCGACGTGGCGGCCGAAATGGCCGAACTCGAGGCGGCCATGGCCGACCCCGAACAGGCCGACCGGATGGAGGAGGTCATCGAGAAGTACGGTGAGGCGCAGCATCGTTTCGAAGAGCTCGACGGCTATGCGCTCGATGGCCGCGCCCGCGAAGTGCTGGACGGCCTGGGCTTCAGCCAGGAAATGATGGATGGCGATGTCGGCAAGCTGTCCGGCGGCTGGAAGATGCGCGTGGCGCTGGCCCGCATCCTGTTGATGCGGCCCGACGTCATGCTGCTCGACGAACCGTCCAACCATCTCGATCTCGAAAGCCTGATCTGGCTGGAGCAGTTCCTGAAAGGTTATGAGGGCGCGCTGCTGATGACCTCGCACGACCGCGAGTTCATGAACCGCATCGTCAACAAGGTGGTCGAGATCGACGCCGGTTCGCTCACCGCCTATTCCGGCAATTACGAATTCTACCAGCAGCAGCGGGCGATCGCCGACAAGCAGCAGCAGGCGCAGTTCGAGCGCCAGCAGGCCATGCTGGCCAAGGAGATCGCTTTCATCGAGCGCTTCAAGGCGCGGGCGTCACACGCCGCCCAGGTGCAGAGCCGGGTGAAGAAGCTCGACAAGATCGATCGTGTCGAGCCGCCCAAGCGCCGTCAGATCGTGAATTTCGATTTTCAGCCGGCGCCGCGCTGCGGCGAGGATGTCGTGACGCTGAAGAACGTCCACAAGGGCTATGGCAGCCGCTCGATCTATGAGGGGCTGGACTTCCAGGTCCGCCGCCGCGAGCGCTGGTGCATCATGGGCGTCAACGGCGCCGGCAAGTCGACACTGCTGAAGCTGGTGGCCGGCGCGTCTGACCCGGATGCCGGCACAGTTGCTCGGGGGCCGAGTGTGAAAATGGGCTATTTCGCCCAGCACGCCATGGAGGTGTTGGAGGGCGAACGCACCGTGTTCCAGACGCTGGAGGACGCGTTTCCGCAAGCCGGCCAGGCGCCGCTCAGGGCACTCGCCGGCTGCTTCGGCTTTTCCGGCGACGAGATCGAGAAGAAATGCCGGGTTCTGTCAGGCGGCGAAAAGGCGCGCCTGGTGATGGCGCTGATGCTGTTCGATCCGCCCAATCTTCTGGTGCTCGACGAGCCGACCAACCACCTCGACATCGCGACCAAGGAGATGCTGATCACGGCGCTGTCGCAATACGAAGGCACCATGCTGTTCGTCTCGCACGACCGCCATTTCCTGGCCGCACTCTCCAACCGCGTGCTGGAACTGACGCCAGAAGGCATCCACACCTATGGCGGCGGCTATACCGAATATGTGGAGAGGACCGGGCACGAGGCGCCGGGGCTGCGGACCTGACGCAGGTCCTGCGTCCGCATTTGCGTCCAGCAAAGCCAGGATTTGTCAGCTCGCCGCCAGCCATTCGCGCGACTGCGCGAAGGCCTTGAAGGCTTTGGCATCCATCGGGTAGCCGAACAGGAAGCCTTGCAGGATGTCGCAGCCAAGCTCTTTCAGGATGCGCGCGTGCTCCATCGTCTCGACGCCCTCGGCGATCACTTCGATCCCGAGCGACTTGCCGATGTCGATGATGGACGACACAAGCTGCCGCTGTGCGGTTGAGCTGGTGATGGGGGTGACCAGCTGGCGGTCGATCTTGAGGCGACGGGGCCGCAACTTCAACAGCGAGACGATCGAGGCATGCCCGGTGCCGAAATCGTCGATCTCGACGTCGATGCCGAGCCCCTTGATGTGTTCGATGTTCCAGCTGACCAGCTCGTCGTTTTCGTCGAGGAAAATCGACTCCACCAGTTCGAACGACACGGTCCCTTCCTTGATCGGAAGCTTGCGCAAACCCTTGATCAGGTCCCTGTCTTCCAGGCGCCGTGCGGAAACGTTGACCGAGACGCGCGGGATGTTGAGGTGGCTGCGCGACCAACGCTCAAAATTATCGAGCGCCTGCTCCAGGACGGTGCGGTCGATAAGCGCCACGACATTAAGTTCTTCAGCCACCTTGATGTAGGCGTCGGGGGTCAGCATGCCGCGTTGCGGATGATCCCAACGCGACAGCGCCTCGACGCCGACGATCTCCAGCGTCTTGGCGTCGAACTGCGGCTGATAGTAGACGATGAATTCGTTCCGCTCGAGCCCGCCCAGAATCTCGTCGGCGGTCTGCTTGGTCCGCACGATCTCGCTCTGCAGCTCTTCGTTGAAAAACTCGTAGCGGTTGCGGCCGCGGCCTTTCGCCCGGTACAGCGCCAGATCGGCATTGACAAGCAACTGCCTTGCATCGACGCCGCTATTGGCCGCAATGCCGATGCTGACGCCGAACCGGCACTGGTGACCCAGATAGTCGACCGGCTGGCGCATCGCATCGATAATGTGGTCGGCCAGCGCGGCGAGTTCCTTGTCGTCGCGTCCATGGCTCAGCACGACAAACTCGTCGCCGCCGATGCGCGCAACGAAATCGGCACTGCCGACGCTGGCCTTGATGACTTTCGAAGCATGCACCAGCAATGCATCGCCCGCTGCATGGCCGAGCGTGTCGTTGATCTGCTTGAACCGGTCAAGGTCGAGATGCAGCAACGCCGCACGGCCGTCGGCTTCGCGGTTTTCGGCAAGCATCTCGTCCAGATACCGACGGTTGGGCAGACCGGTCAGCGAATCATGCATCGCGACATGCTCGATGCGGGCTTTGGCCAGGTTCAGTTCGGCATTTTTCGATTCTGAAAGGCGACGTTCACGCACGAGATTCTCGTTGAGCAGCACGTCGCCTGTCACATCCCATTCGGCGCCGATCATTTTTGGCGTGCCGTCGATGTCCCGGAAGAAACTGGCGCGGGTGCGCACATGGCGAATGGTGCCGTCCGGCCGCAGGAGCCGATACTGCGAAGAGTAGGGGCCTTGTGTTGCAACAGCCGAATCGAAATCTGCTTTAGCCCGTTCGAAGTCTTGGGGATGGATCGCCAGCGCCCAGTCGTCATAGCTACGGGTCTTGCCGCCGCCGGGTTTGCCATAGATTTCGTTGATGCGGTTGTCCCATACGAGTTCGTTGCTGACGGTATCGTGCTCCCACACGCCTATAGCAGAGGCTTCCAACGCCAGCTCCAGCCGCCGGGACAGGCGCCTCAACTCGGCGTCACTTTTCTGCCGCTCACCGAAAAGACGTCCTGCCACGAGGATCGGCAGCACCACCAGCGCGCCGGCAAGCGCCATGAGCAGACGCAACAGCCACTCATTTTTCGGAGCGGTCGGCCAGCCGCCCTTCGGTATGGCTGAAATTTGCCAGGAGCCTGAAGGCAATTGCACCTCTGCCATCACCGGATTGCCGGACACGACATTATCGCCGCCGAAGAACAGTTCCCCGCCGCCGCCGAGCGCATCCTTGCCGATAAGCGCCACATCGATCTCCAGATCAGGGTCGGTCAGTCCGCTGGCAGCGTAGAGCCGATCGACATCGATCACGGCCGAGACGATACCCCAGAAACGGTCGCCGCCACCCGCCGTCGGCACGAAGACCGGGATACGGCCGATGAAGCCACGTCCGCCTTGCGCCAGTTTGACCGGCCCGGCGAGCACCAGCGCGCGCTGGTCACGGGCGCGAAGCGCGGCCATGCGTTGCGTATCGCTCTTGCGGTAGTCCAGCCCGATGGCTTTTTCATTGCCTTCCAGCGGATACATCAGCGCGATGACGAGGTCGGGGGCGCCGGCAATATCGCGCAACTGCGATTTTTGCTCGAACAGATTACGGGCGAGTGCCGCAAATCTTTGCTGGCCCATATAGGGCTCGGTAACGATTGTCGAAACGAGACCCTGAACCAGCTGGAGATTGCCGCCTATGTTGCCTTCGAGCTTGGCGCGTATGATGTTGACCTTGGCCAGGACGTCGGCGCGCGCCAGCTGATCGGAGACCTCTCTGTTCCTCTGGTCGGCAACCAGGGCGCAGACGAGAAGCACGACAAAGGCAATCGCCGCCGGCAAGTTGGCGGAAGAAAAAACGGCCCGTTTCAACCGGCCGGAATTGAGCATTGCACCTGCCAACTCGATCCGAAGACCTTTCCAGGACAGTAGTCCTTCGGTCGACCATAGTAGCTAAAGCTTAAGTTTGAGCTTCGAGACGAATCCGAGAACAAACGGTAAGCTTTTGGCTGCCAGGGTCCAGCCGAAATCTGAATGAGTGTCCGAAAGTAGGACGCCAGGTTGCAGCGTTCTGCAACCCAGCGGCGAAGTCATATTCGCCTCAGATTGCAACAAGCCGCCTGATCTTGCCGCGCGGGCCCTTGCGGGAGGCTTACTTCCCAGCCATTTGATCGGCCAGCGCCTGCGCCTGGGCGAGCAGCGCCGGGAAAGCCGGGTCAGCCGGCAGGCGCTGCGCCATGCAGGCCCGGTAGTCGCTGTCGCCCTTGTCCCAGGCGGCGTTGGAGGACTCGAACGCTTTTTCGTCCTTCAGGTCCGATGCCTGGTAGGCCTCCTGGAATTTCTGCGCGGCGGCGTCCGCAGCAGCCCACACGGCGTCGCAGGCGGCGATCTTCGGAACGGCAGGGGCTGCCGGCGCTGCGATAATTCTCACGCTGTTGCCTTTGACGAGCGTAACGATGACTTCCTGCTCATAGATCGGCCCGACGTCCTGCGTCCAGCCGCCGAGCCGTGCGAAGGCGATGTCGGCGCCTTCGGGTTTCTTCAATGGAAAGTCGAGCGTTCCCTCGAAGGCGGCGTCGCTGTTGATCGCCTGGGTATAGAAGGCATCCAGCTTAAGCGCCTCATCGATGCCGGCGGGCAGTTTGAAACTTTCGTCGGTCTCGCTGTTCTGGACTGGAGCCAGCGCTCCAGCAGCCCTCGCGTCGTTGCCACCAGGCTGGGGCCGTCGTCGCCCTTGGTGTATCGCAGCCCATCGAGCATGCCATAGCCGATATCGGAGTCGCTGAGGCTTTCGATATTGATTGTGCCGGTTGGCGGAAAGTCCTTGACCGCCAGCGGCCCGATAATGCCGGCAAGACGCTGCTGGAGGTCGGCCAGCGCCTTCTCGTTCTCAGCGTCGATGGTCTCGATTGCCGCGTTCGCACTGTTCAGCGCCGCGATATCAGCAATCGCCTTGTCACGCGCGGCCACATAGTCGTCCTCCGGCGAGGCCGTGAAAGCCACGCTGCTCACCAGCGCAAACAGAAACGTCCAGACCCACCGCATGATATAAACCCTGCTCTACGTTCGATTCCAAGGATACATGACAACATTGGGCTGAAAAAAGACGGCGTTGGAGCTGCCCCCTTGAGGAAGGAGATGGCCGGCAGGCCAGAGGCGTCGTTGCGCTTGAAGCGCTGACTCCTTTTGCAGCGCGAGACGACGTTAGCGCTTCACGCGCAACGACCCCCTCTGTCGCCTTCGGCGACATCTCCCCCTCGAGGGGGGAGATTGGCGCCTAATCACGCCTTGCGCTTCTCCACCTCCGCCTTCCTCAGCAGGAAGCGCTGGATCTTGCCGCTTGGGGTCTTCGGCAGTTCCGTGATGAACTCGACCTCGCGCGGGTAGGCGTGCGCCGACAGCCGTTTCTTGACGTGCTGGGCCAGCTCTTCGGCGAGCTCCGAATTGCCCTTGTAAGCCGGCGCCAGGACGACGAAGGCCTTGACGATCTCGGTGCGCTGCGGATCGGGCACGCCGACGACAGCCGCCTCGTTGACCGCCGGATGCTCGATCAGCGCGCTTTCGACGTCGAACGGGCCGATGCGATAGCCGGCCGAAGTGATGACATCGTCGGCGCGGCCGATGAAGGAGACCGAACCGTCCGGCTCGTACTCCACCGTGTCGCCGGTGCGGTAGTAGCCGCCCGTGATCGCTGGCGTCTCGGCTTGGTGATAGCCGTCGAACCAGCGCAGCGGCGACTTCGCGATGTCGACGGCGAGGATGCCGGGCTGGTTGGGGCCGAGCTCGTTGCCGGCCTCGTCCAATACCACCATGCGATATCCGGGCATTGCGAAGCCGGCCGAGCCCACGCGCACGACGTGCGAGAGCCCATGATGGTTGTTGACCATCATGCCGTTCTCGGTCTGGCCGTAATGGTCGTGAATGGGCGCGGCGAGATTTGCGTCGAACCAGCGGATGACTTCCGGGTTGAGCGGCTCGCCGGCGCTGCTCACCACGCGCAGTCTGCCTTTGACTCGGGCCGCAGCTTCCGCGCCTTCCGCCATCAGCAGGCGATAGGCGGTCGGCGAGCCGGCAAGGCTGGTGACGCCGAGCCGCTCGATGATGTCGTAAGTGCTCTTGGCGTTGAAGGCGCCTTCATAGAAGGTCGTGGCGATGCCGAGCTGCAACGGGCCAGTGATGGCGTAATAGAGGCCGTAGGCCCAGCCGGGATCGGCGATATTCCAGAAGATGTCGTCGGGCAGCAAGCCGATCGCGTCGCGCATATAGGCGCCGAAGGCGAGCAGGGCGCGAAGCGGCACCGGCACGCCCTTGGGCAGGCCGGTCGTTCCCGACGTCGACATCATCATGAACAAGTCGTCGCCCTTGCGCATCACCGGCTGGCACTCGGGCGAGGCGGCGGCAAGCGCGGCGCGGAAATCGATGTCGCCTGCAGGTAGCACACCGCCATTGCCAAGAATGGTGGCGATTTGCGCTGATGTCTCGACCTCGTCGAGCTTGCCGCGATTGGCCGGGTTGGTCACCACGATCTTGGCGCCGCTATAGCCGAGGCGGTGCTCGATGGCTTTCGGACCGAAGGCGGTGAACAGCGGCTGGTAGACCGCGCCGATGCGCCACGTCCCGAGGATCAGCGCCACCAGTTCGGGGACGCGCGGCAGCATGCCGGCGACGACATCGCCGGCACCGACGCCGGCGGCCTTGAGCACATTGGCGGCGCGCCCGGACATGTCGGCGAGATCGTCGAAGCTGAATTCGCGAAGCTCGCCGCCGGCCGAGATCGCGCGCAGCGCCAGCCGGTCTTCTCCGGTGTAGCGGCCGCAGCATTCGACATAGGCATTGATGCCGGTTCCAGGGTTGCCATACAACCGCGCGATCTCATCTTCGATGCGAAAGCGCTGAGCGGCATCCTCATAGCGCGGCATTTTGCTCATCGCGGTCCTCCCTAAGCGGCGCCCATCTCCCCTTGGAGCGCCTTATCGGTCAGATTGCCTGAAATTGCTGCGCTGGTCGATTACGGCGATAGTCGGGGGATGCGAAGGACCGCAGCGCAGCGACAATCCGCGCCGAGCCACTGCTGTTGACCGAACCATCCATCCGGCCGATAGCACCGCCAGAATTGCCCCGAGGCCCCAATGACCCCAGACTCAACTTTCGATGACGCGGCCACAGCCGACGAAGGACGCGATGCCGACACCGCCTGGCAAAACGACATCCGCGCGGGCGTGCGCCACGTCCGCGATCTCGCCTCCCTGCCGCTGTCACCCGCCGAGCGCGCGGCGGCGCAGGAGGCGGCCGTACGCCACAAGGTGCGTGCCCCCAAAACCTATCTCGACCTGATCGACTGGAACGATCCCGCCGATCCGATCCGCGCCCAGGTCATTCCATCGCCGGATGAGCTGACGGAAACGGAAGGCGAGCTCGACGATCCGATCGCCGACCATGCCTTCAGTCCGGTGCCGCGACTGACGCACCGCCACGCCGACCGGGTGCTGTTGTTTGCGACCTACCAATGCGCGGTCTATTGCCGTTTCTGCTTCCGCAAGGAATCCCTGACCTCGATCGGCCGCGGCTATACGCGAGAAGCGCTCGAAGAGGCTTTTGCCTATATCGAAGGCCATACCGAAATCCGCGAAGTGATCCTGACCGGCGGCGATCCGCTTTCGCTGCCGGACAAGGCGCTGGCCGAAATCCGCGCCCGTATCGAGACGATCGCGCATGTGAGGCTGCTGCGTATCCACACACGCGTGCCTGTCGTGCTGCCCGCGCGCATCACGCCGGGGCTGGTTGGCGCCTTGCAGGGCCGGCTGATGGTCACAATCGTCACCCATTTCAACCATGCGCGGGAGATCACGCCGGCCACCGAATTGGCCTGCCGCGTCATGCGCCAGGCAGGCTTCGTGCTGCTCAACCAGAGTGTCCTGCTCAAGGGCGTCAACGACACGGTCGAGGTGCTGGAGGAACTCTGCCGCGAACTGATGTACCGGCTCGGCGTCAAACCCTATTACCTGCACCATGGCGACCTCGCGCGCGGCATGGCGCACAGGCGCACCACGATTGCGCAGGGACAGGCGCTGGCCGGTGCGTTGCGCGCCCGCCTGTCGGGCATCTGCAATCCCGTCTATGTGCTGGACCTGCCGGAAGGCGGTGGCAAGGTGCCGCTCGGGCCATGCCATGTCGAGGGCCGGGACGGGCAGGACTGGCGCATCCGCGGCCAGGACGGCGAGGTGAGGCTGTATCGGGACGTCGTGGTGTAGGCAGGGCGCAGCGGCGACGATGACCGCCGCCGTCACATTGTCGATCGGGATGACCATCGCACCAAACTCTCGCCACTACGCGTTCGCCTGCATTCCGTATGTTGACATAAAGATATCCTTATGTGATGGTTGTCGCCTCAAGGATAAAAAATGTCGCAGAATTCTGCATCGCTGGACGCAATGTTCGGCCCCGTCGCGGCCAAGCCCGACGGTTCGGAAGTGCTTGCGGCGCTCACCGCGGCGGCACGCGAACGCATCCTCATCCTCGACGGCGCCATGGGCACGCAGATCCAGGGTCTCGGTTTCGACGAGGAGCATTTCCGCGGCGAGGCTTTTGCCGGCTGCGCCTGCCACCAGCAGGGCAACAACGACCTCTTGATCCTGACGCAGCCGAAGGCGATCGAGGAAATACATTATCAATACGCCATCTCTGGCGCCGATATCCTCGAGACCAACACCTTCTCCTCGACCTCGATCGCCCAGGCCGATTACGGCATGGAGGATGCCGTCTACGCGCTGAACCGCGACGGTGCGCGGCTGGTGCGTCGGGCAGCGGTGAGAGCACAGCAGGAGGACGGCAAACGCCGTTTCGTCGCCGGCGCGGTCGGGCCGACCAACCGCACCGCCTCGATGTCGCCCGACGTCAACAATCCCGGCTACCGCGCGGTGACCTTCGATGAATTGCGCCTGGCCTATGGCGAGCAGCTGCGCGGCCTGATCGACGGCGGCGCCGACATCATTCTCATCGAGACCATCTTCGACACGCTGAACGCCAAGGCGGCGATCTTCGCCTGCAACGAGATATTCATCGAAAAGGGCGTGCACCTGCCGGTGATGATTTCCGGCACCATCACCGATCTCTCCGGCCGCACGCTGTCGGGCCAGACGCCGACGGCGTTCTGGCATTCGGTGCGCCATGCGAGCCCCTTCACCATCGGCCTCAACTGCGCGCTCGGCGCCAACGCCATGCGCGCGCATCTGGCTGAAATATCGGGTGCCGCCGACACCTTTGTCTGCGCCTATCCGAATGCCGGCCTGCCCAATGAATTCGGCAGGTACGACGAGAGCCCGGACTTCATGGCCGCGCAGATCGAGGATTTTGCGCGGGAAGGGCTGGTCAATGTCGTCGGCGGCTGCTGCGGCTCGACGCCGGACCACATCCGCGCCATTGCCGAGGCCGTGAAAAAATATCCGCCGCGCGCGATTCCCGAGATCGAGCGCAAGATGCGCCTGTCGGGGCTGGAGCCGTTCACGCTGACCGACGAGATTCCCTTCGTCAATGTCGGCGAACGCACCAACGTCACCGGCTCGGCCAGGTTCCGAAAGCTGATCACGGCGGGCGACTATGTCCCGGCGCTCGACGTGGCGCGCGACCAGGTCGCCAATGGCGCACAGATCATCGACATCAACATGGATGAAGGCCTGATCGATTCGAAAAAGGCGATGGTCGAGTATCTCAACCTGATCGCCGCCGAGCCTGATATCGCCCGTGTTCCGGTGATGGTCGACTCCTCGAAATGGGAGATCATCGAGGCCGGGCTGAAATGCGTTCAGGGCAAGCCGCTGGTCAACTCCATCTCGATGAAGGAAGGCGAGGAAGCCTTTCTGCATCACGCGAAGCTGGTGCGCGCCTATGGCGCGGCCGTGGTCGTCATGGCCTTCGACGAGGCCGGTCAGGCCGACACCAAGGCGCGCAAGGTCGAGATCTGCACCCGCGCCTACAAGCTGCTCACCGAACAGGCCGGTTTCCCGCCCGAGGACATCGTCTTCGACCCCAATGTCTTCGCGGTCGCCACCGGCATCGAGGAGCACGACAATTACGGCGTCGACTTCATCGAGGCCGCCGGCGAGATCACCGGCACGCTGCCGCATGTCCATATCTCGGGCGGCGTCTCGAACCTGTCCTTCTCGTTTCGCGGCAACGAGCCGGTGCGCGAGGCGATGCACGCCGTGTTTCTCTATCATGCCATCCAGCGCGGCATGGATATGGGCATCGTCAATGCCGGCCAGCTTGCCGTCTACGACACGATCGAGCCGGAGCTGCGCGAAGCCTGCGAGGATGTCGTGCTCAACCGCGTGCCCAGGGCCGGCGTCACCGCCACCGAGCGCATGCTGGAGATCGCCGAACGCTTCAAGGGCACCGCCGGCAAGGAAGCCAGGGAGCGTGATCTCGCCTGGCGCGACTGGACGGTCGAGCAGCGCATTTCCCATGCGCTGGTCAACGGCATCACCGAATTCATCGACGCCGACACCGAAGAGGCGCGGCATGCGGCCGAGCGGCCTCTGCATGTCATCGAAGGCCCGCTGATGGCCGGCATGAATGTCGTCGGCGATCTGTTCGGCGCTGGAAAGATGTTCCTGCCGCAAGTGGTGAAGTCGGCGCGCGTGATGAAGCAGGCGGTGGCCGGATTGTTGCCGCACATGGAGGCCGAAAAGCTGGCCAACGCCGCCAACGGCATCGACAATGGCGAGCGCCAGACAGCGGGAAAAATCCTGATGGCGACGGTGAAGGGCGATGTCCACGACATCGGCAAGAACATCGTCGGCGTCGTTCTGGCCTGCAACAATTACGAGATCATCGATCTCGGCGTCATGGTGCCGGCGGCAAAGATCCTGCAGACGGCGCGTGAGCAAAATGTCGACATCATCGGCCTGTCCGGCCTGATCACCCCGTCGCTGGACGAGATGGTGCACATGGCCGCCGAGATGGAGCGTGAAGGGTTTGACATTCCGCTGCTGATCGGCGGCGCCACGACCAGCCGCGTGCACACGGCGGTGAAGATCCACCCGCGCTATTCCAAGGGACAGACGGTCTATGTCAATGACGCCAGTCGCGCCGTCGGCGTCGTGTCATCCTTGCTGTCGAACGAGACCAAGGGCGGCTACGTCGACACAGTGCGGGCCGAGTACAAAAAGGTCGCCGACGCGCATGCCCGCTCCGAGGCCGACAAGCAGCGGCTGCCGCTGGCAAAGGCCAGGGCCAATGCGCACAGGGTGGACTGGTCCGCCTATGAACCGCCGAAGCCGTCCTTCACCGGCGTGAAAGTGTTCGAGAACTGGGACCTGACTGAGCTCTCGCGCTACATCGACTGGACGCCGTTCTTCCAGACCTGGGAGCTGAAGGGGCGTTACCCCAAGATCCTCGACGACGAGAAGCAGGGACCGGCGGCGCGCCAGCTGTTCGAGGATGCGCAGGCGATGCTGAAAAAGATCATCGCGGAAAAATGGTTCGCGCCGCGCGGCGTCATCGGCTTCTGGCCGGCGAACACCGTCGGCGACGACATCAGGTTGTTCACCGATGAGGCACGCTCGCAGGAACTGGCGACCTTCTTCACGCTGCGCCAGCAGCTGACCAGGCGCGACGGCAAGGCCAATGTCGCGCTGTCGGATTTCGTCGCGCCGGCCGACAGCGGCAAGCCGGACTATATCGGCGGCTTCATCGTCACCGCGGGGATCGAGGAGGTGGCGATATCAGAGCGCTTCGAGCGCGCCAATGACGATTATTCCTCGATCATGGTCAAGGCGCTGGCCGATCGTTTCGCCGAAGCGTTCGCCGAGCGCATGCACGAGAAGGTGCGCAAGGAATTCTGGGGCTATGCATCAGACGAGAAGCTGGCCCCCGACGAACTGATCGGCGAGCCCTATCGCGGCATCCGCCCGGCGCCCGGCTATCCCGCGCAGCCCGATCATACCGAGAAGGCGACCTTGTTCCGGCTGCTCGACGGCGAGCGCAGTGCCGGCGTGAGCCTCACCGAAAGCTATGCGATGTGGCCGGGTTCATCGGTCTCCGGCATCTATCTCGCCCATCCCGAAAGCTATTATTTCGGTGTCGCCAAGGTCGAACGCGACCAGGTCGAGGACTATGCGCGGCGTAAAGCCATGCCGCTGGCCGATGCCGAGCGCTGGCTTGGGCCGATCCTCAACTATGTGCCCGTGGATTATGCCGAGGCGGCGGAATAGCCGGGACGTGATCTTGCCCAATGGCTGCTCGACCGCTCCCTTGATTTTTCACCGTCGAAAAAAATCGCGCCGCACCCGGTTCTCGGCGAGCTGCCGGTTGTCGGTCGGTCAGACTTAGGTCCCTCGCGCCTGCTTTTCTGGAACAAGCCGTGATGTCCCGCATTTTATTGGCAGGGACACAAGGAGTGTCGAGTGAAAGCGATTTTGGGACTGGTCGGCGGCTTCGTGCTGACCCTTGCGGTGTTCGGCAGCGGGCTGGTTTTCGCAGCCTGGCTGCTTGCCGCCAAGCCCGCGCGCGAAGCAAGGCCGACCGTCAGCGTGGCGGAATTGTGGACCCGGAAAGCGCGGCCGGTGGACAAGACGGCGCAGGACTTCGAACGTGTGCCGCCCGAGCAGTCCGCGCCTGCCGACATCGCCGCCAGGGAGCCAGCCCAGGACCCGGCCAGGCAGCAGCCCGATCCCACCGTCACCGGCGCCATCGCGCGGACCGAACTGCCGCCGCCGCATCTCGCCTGGTGCGCCAGCCGCTACCGCTCTTACGATCCCGAGGACAACAGCTACATGTCCTATAGCGGACAGCAGCGCACCTGCGTATCGCCCTATCTCGCCGCCGACCGCGCCGCGCCGCGAGAGGCAAGCTATGTCGAGGGCGCGGGCGCCTACGCGGCCGCCGGCGGCGAACCGGACCATGTCGCCTCCTGCTTCAGCCGCTATCGCTCCTACCGTCCGGAAGACAACAGCTACCAGCCATATTCCGGCGGGCCGAGACGGCAATGCGAATAGCCAGCGCGAAGGGCGCCGCGAACGATTGCGACCGTGCGATTTCTGGGTCGTTCGGATCGTCCTCAAAGCCCAGGGGAGAACCACCATGGAAGACGACCGGCATCACAAGATACAGCAGCGCGCCTACCAGATCTGGGAGCGCGAAGGCACTGGCGACCCCGAGCATCACTGGCACCGGGCCGAGGCCGAAATCGACCGCGAGGCGGCGCTGCCGCTGACCGCAGACGACGCCCTGCCGCGCGAGATCGCCAGCACCGACGTGCTGACCGTCGAGGAACTCGCCGTGCGCACCGGCATATCGGGCGACGAGGCGCAGGAGCTGATCGACAGGCTGGGCACGGACAGGGCTGCAGTTGAGCAGGCGGCGCGGGGGATTGAGGGAAAGAGGCGGGCGACGTCCTGATCAGAGGCCTGGGACGATCTTTCAGAGTGTCTTGTTGACACTTATCACTTTGGCAGTCGCGACAGAGGCCGTCATTCTCTGACAGCTTTGCGCCTAAATTGATCCGTGCTGGCCATAGCAACATCCGTAAGCGGACGGTGCCGATGCCGGCGAAGCAGCCCAGATGCCGCGATACGAAGTGCCAACCACTTCGCGGCACCAGCGTGCCTGTAGACACTCTCGCCACTTTCTCTATACGACGTCGAGACGGGGTGGCGAGCAACGATGATCACAGTGTTGGTGCACGAGTTGAATCAGACGCCGATGCGGCGGCTGATTTCGTCGGCAGGGCACTTGTTGCCGCTTTTGCGCATGGAAACCTATCAGTCAGTCTTCCGCCGACTAAACTTTCCCGCGGGTACCTTGGTTTTTACTGATTTTGAGTATCTGAATGGCATGGAAATGATGGCGGCGGCGGATATTGCCGAAGCCGCAAAGCGCGCCGACCCTGATGCTCGAATTCTAAACCATCCCGCGACTGTCCTGGAGCGGTTCGCCCTGCTCCGCCGGCTTCGTATTAGAGGAATCAACCCGGTCGAAGTATCGCGTCTGGAGCAGGATGAGCGACCAACCCGTTACCCTGTTTTTATCCGGATGGAAGATGGCTTTTGGGGGCCGGAAACCAAGCTTCTGGAAAACCCACGCCAACTTGAAGAGGCGATCGCCGTGCTCCAGGGCAACGCCAAGCCGATGAAGCGGCGCATCGCCGTCTCCTTTGAAGCCGATCGCGATTCGAACGGCTACTATCGAAAGTATGGCGCATTCCGCATTGGGGACGCGATTGTGTCCCAGCACATACTTAGGTCCGTCGACTGGAACGTTAAGTCATCGGCAAGCAGCACCGACCCGGATTTCGTGCGCGAGGAACTCGCCTTCGTAAAGGACAATCCGCACGCTGAGGACCTGCTTCGCGCCTGCAATACGGGCCATATCCAGTTCGGCCGCGTGGACTACACGTTGCGAGACGGCGCATTGGTGATATTCGAGGTCAACCCCAATCCGACTTTTCCGAAGTTCAAAGGTGGCGCAGCCGCCCGTGAGGAACGACGTAGCCACATTATCGCGGCGTTGAAAGTTGCATTCGAGGCAATCGACAGTTCCGGCACCGGGAGAATCGACTTCCTGCCTTCAGCCAGATCTTACCAATTCATTCAGTCGGGCCGCTGGATATGGCCAGTGAGATGGCTTTGGAGAACAAGAATGGCCCGGCGAAGGAAGATGCATTCGCAATGAACGGCCCGCGAGAAAGCCCACCGGCAGGGCAACGGATCTCGATCCACACCGACGAACCACTCACGCAACTTGCCCGTTTTTCGTTTGATTGGGCTGAGGTGCTGTGTGACCCGAGCCATGGGTGCATGCCCTACCATCGCACGTGGAGCATGATCCGCCTGCTGGAATCGAAAGGTGCCAAGCCGGCCGGCGGGGGGTTCTTTGGACGTGAATTGGCCGCCATGGCCCAGGAGGGACGCTGTCGCATTCTCCTCTCGGGCGCGGCCGACACCGGCCTGGCGGCAATGGTTCTGGGCCAAACGAGGCCGGTCGGCATCGAGCCCGAATTTGTGCTGATCGATCGCTGTGAAACGACGGTCGAACAGAACAGGCTGTTTGCACGCTCCGCCGGTTTTGCGCTCGAGACCCATCGCGCCGATATTCGCGGTTGCGACTGTGCGCCGGTGCAGGCAGTTGTCGCGCATAGCGTTCTTAATTTCTTCGACCGCAGCGCACGCCAGCAGGTGGTCGACAGTTGGGCACGTAATCTCAAGCCTGGCGGACGCCTGCTTCTCTCCCAGAGGTTGCTATCGGAAAAAGACCAGCCGAGGGGGCCTCGCAGCAGTGCTGAAATCGGCCGAAGGCTTTCGACCATCGAGAAGGCCGCCGTCGCGGCGCATTTTCCTGCCGCTGCCGTGGCGGAGCTGAAGACGGCCGTCGAAGCGCTCTGGGATGAACCGCTACATGAAGATCGCACTACATATTCAGACCTTGCGGATATGCTGAAGCAATCCAACCTGACGATTGTCGGCTCGGAGCAGCATCATACCGGGAAAAGCGTTTCCCCGCTTGCCGCTGCCGACAGCGTCCAGACAATTCCTAGATACGAAATCGTCGCCGTCAGGATGTAGCCCGACCACTAGAATAAGTGCGACATCGCAGAAGCGGGAAGGTCGATAGCGGCTATCCGATCGAGATAAAACCAGGTCGCCACTGCGACCGCAACCGAGGTGCAAGATGCCAGTGTCGCCGACTTCAAGGTCAGCTTCTGACCGGCTGCAATCCATACCAGGGTAAACAGGGACAGCGCCGCCGGGAGGCCCGCCAGCCAGACAGCGACCGGCAACAGGAGCATCATCATCAACGGCACACGATGGCTTTCCGGGATCGTATGGGTCCGTTCGCCTCCCTGTTTCTCGTGACGAACAAGCGAGATCGTTTGCACAAGGGCGACCGCGAGCATCGCAAACAGACAACACCAGGCCACGGCCTGCGCGAAGATCGAATAGCCTGGCTGCCCTTGGAGCGATATCGCTGCCAGCACAGCGCATCCACCGGTCAACAGCCATGCGACCACGGCATCGGCACGCTTTGGCTTGACACGTCGCAGCGGCAAAACACCACCGCGCACGATCCATGCGAGGGAAAGCGCGATTATGACCATGATCGTCAACGACGCCGGCCGTTGTAGAGGGTTCAGCCTGCCGACACGGGCCAACTCCACACTGAGCGCCAGGTTTCGCTCGATGAAGCCGCCCAGGACGAATGATATGACAAAAGGAATTTGCGGCCAGTCGAGGCGCTTCAGCATGTAGCCGGCCAGCCCGAAAGCGACGGCTACGTACAGATCGATCAGCAGCCCGTTTAGCTGCACGATCGTCACGAAGCTGACGACAATGATCGGGAGCGCGATGCGGTCGATCCTGAGAGCAGTCAGGCGCGCAAAATATGGTGTCAACGCCAATCCCACTGCGGACGTCAGCAGGTTCGACAGCAGCAGCGCGGTAATCAACGTGAACGTCAGGGGCAAGCCGGTCGTCAGCATCGGTATGCCCGGAACGATGCCGTGTACCGTCAGGACTGTCAGCAGGATCAAGCCGCCCTCGCTGCCGGGAAGGCCGAAGGCAACGGTCGGCAGAAGCGAGCCTCCGTCCTTCGAATCGACGGCCGCTTCTGGCGCGATGATGCCCCTGATGTCACCAGATCCGAACCTTAAGCGCTGGTCCTTGGGGGTTGTCTGGATCGCCTGCCCGTAGGCAACGAAGCTGGCGACCGTTCCTCCAACACCTGGAATGATGCCGACCAACACGCCGATGGCCGACGATCGCATTGTCAGTCCCCAATGACGAAAGACAGCAAGCATACCGGTCCAGATCGAGTCGTTCGCGTTTTCCAGGCCAGCCGCTTTTTCAAGCTGCAATCTTTTTCGCCACGAGATGATTTCAGAAACGGTGAAAAAGCCAAGCAGCAGCGCGACCATGTCGACGCCATCGAAGAGAGCGATGCTCCCAAACGTCCAGCGTGGTTGGCCATAGGTCGGATCAGTTCCGACAAGACCGACCAAAAGCCCCAGCAGCGCCATCGCCAGCGCTTTCAGACGGGACGCGCTTGGAACCGCAATGATCGTCGACAGGCCCCATACGCCGAGCAGCACGTATTCAAACGGTCCGAATTGCAGGATGAACGGCCGAATGATCGGCATGAGCGCTATGAGGACGAGGACGCCAAAAACCGATCCGACGGCCGAGGCCGTTGCCGCGGCGGCTATCGCGGTGCGAGGCAGGCCGGCCCTGGACATCGGATGGCCGTCGAGCAGGGTTGCCGCGCTTGGCGCGTTGCCCGGTATGTTGAAGAGGATAGCCGTTATAGATCCCATGAAGGTCGCGCCGCCGGTCAGGGCGCCAAACAGCAACAACACCGATACCGGATCCCAATGCACGGTTGCGACCAGCAGAAGGGTTGCAAGGCTGGCGCCGCCAATCCCTGGAAGAAAGGACGTAGCCATGGCAACCAAGGTGCCAAGCACCGGGATCAGTATGTTCGGCCAGGAGAATACATTGCCCAGTCCAGTGCCGAGGGCAGCCCAATATCCGGTCATCAGCGCGTTGCTCGCGCATCCCGCTCGAGTTCCGGGTGTTTTTTCAGATACGCTTCCGCCTCATGGAAGGCACTGAGCATATCGTTGATCACGATGACGGTCTGGTCAGCGTCGCGCGGCTCGATTGGACGTTTCTGAGCTTCAAGCGCCACCTTGAACCCATCGCTCTTGACCGCGGCAGAGACGGCGTCACGAAGACAACCTAGCGATTTCTGCTCCATGTCGGCAGGGGCAAAAAATCCCCGCGCTGTCGCCGAAGCTTTCGCGACGGCGATGGCCAACCGCAATCGTTCTTCCTGCTTCTCCTTGGAAAGGCCTTGGCTACGCTGCCACACCAACCCTCCTTCACCCGCCAGGAAAGCCACGCCTGGCGCGTTCGGGTCAGGTCCCTCCGTGAGAACCAGACCGACTTTGGCTTCGCCTGCGGCGGTCGAGCGCAAGCCTGTCGTCAATGAATTGGATGTCATATCGCCTTCGCCACGCAGGAGCGCGGACATGAGTGCGCCGCTGCCTTCATAGCCCGAGACCACGTCGACCTTGATATCGAGGAGGTGCGCGGTGAGCACTATCGGCAGGATGCCGGCTTCAAGCGATGAAACCGACGCGACCAGATGTTTGGCGCTTTGCAAATCGACATCGTTCCGAACGATCCACGCTTCGGGATCGATGTGAATCAGTCCTATCGGATTTAGCCGATTCATCCAGTTGTCGACGCCAGCCGGAATGTCACCTTGCGAAATTATGTCGGAGACGCTTTCAATCATAAGGACCAGTTCGTCGGATGGCGCATTGGTTACACGCTTTAGCGCCGCAAATCCGCCTGCCGCGGGCATATTCACGACCCTGACATCGAGCTCGGTCGTGCTTGCAAGGGCCGGCGCAAATGCACGGGCATAGGTATCATAGCCGCCGCCGGCAGCGTTGGGGACAACGAGGGTGATTCGCCGGCCGGCGTAGGTGGTTGCGCAAGCGATCTCGCCGCCGCTTGCCGCGGACGGCAGGTAGATTGCCGCGGCGGTGATTGCCGCCAACGCCACACGAAAGAACTTCATCTCGCCAAGCCCCAGATTTCACCCAGTGGTGATACTTTAGAAAGCCCTTGCAACGCCAGCGTTGTTCCTTAGCAATCGCGCTTAGGTTCGTGAATGTCGCGGTCTGTGTGGCCAATTGGCGTCCGCAACCGGCGTCTACCCCGATCTTCAAATTTCTTGCGATCTGCCATGCGGTTATTCAGTCCATTAACCTTTCATTAACCATACCACCGCTAGCGTTTACCTCTCAGTAAGGAATCGCCCGCCGTGACCTTTGCCGCTCCCCTCGAGGCCAAATCCATTCGCTTTCGCGCCCGCTCCTTCGTGGCTTTCACGCTGACGCCCGAGGCGCCTTTGGACGTTTGGCTGGAGAGCCTCGATCGCTGGGTCGGCAATTCGCCGGGATATTTTGCGGGGCGCCCGGTGGTGCTCGACCTGAACGTGCTCAAGCCCGATGTCGTGGCCATCGAAGCGCTGGTCGATCTGCTCGGCCAGCGCGGAATCCGCATCTATGCCATGGAACTCGATGGTGGCGCCGAGCTTGGCACGCATCTGCCGCCGGTGCTGGTCGGCGCCAAGGAGGCGACCACCGACGGGCTGCTGCAGCCGAGCCGCAAGGCGGGCAGGGCGGAGGAGGACACTGCGGTAAGCGACATGAAGGCGGCCGGTGACGTCAAGGCAGAGGCCGGCGATTTGAAGGCGGGCGATTTGAAACCGGCGAGCGATGCCAAGGCACAGCCGAAAGACGCCAAAATTGCCGCACCCGACGCTGGCACGCTGATGATCCGCTCGCCGATCCGTTCAGGGCAGCTGATCTTCCATCCGCATGGCGATGTCATCGTGCTGGGCTCCGTCGCGTCCGGCTCCGAGATCGTCGCCACTGGTTCCATCCACGTCTATGGCACGCTGCGCGGCCGCGCTTCGGCAGGCGCTCAAGGGAACACGGCGGCGCGTGTCTTCTGCCGCAGGAACGAAGCCGAACTTCTCTCGGTCGATGGCTGGTATTGCACGGCCGAGGAGATGGACCCGTCAGTCCGGGGCAAGCCTGTGCAGGCATTTCTCGAAAACGGCATGCTGCGCATCGCCCCTTTCAGCTAATGCGTCTCGCCCGACAACGACATAACGAACAACAACGGAGGCTTTATTGATGGGCAAGGTAGTGGTGGTCACCTCGGGCAAGGGGGGCGTCGGCAAGACGACCTCTACCGCGGCTCTGGGGGCGGCGGTCGCCAAGACCGGCAAGAAGGTGGCGCTGGTGGATTTCGATGTCGGCCTGCGCAACCTCGATTTGATCATGGGCGCCGAACGCCGCGTGGTGTTCGACCTCGTCAACGTCATCCAGGGCTCGGCAAAACTGTCGCAGGCGCTGATCCGTGACAAGCGGGTCGAGACTTTGTTCCTGCTGCCGGCCTCGCAGACGCGCGACAAGGATGCGCTGACCGAGGAGGGCGTCGCCGAGGTCATCGGCAAGCTGCGCTCGGTGTTCGACTACGTCTTCTGCGACAGCCCGGCCGGCATCGAGCGCGGCGCGCAGCTCGCCATGCGCTTTGCCGACGAGGCGGTCATCGTCACCAATCCGGAAGTGTCGTCGGTGCGCGATTCCGACCGCATCATCGGCCTGCTCGATTCCCGCACCTTGCGGGCCGAGGAGGGCGAGCAGATCGCCAAGCATGTGCTGGTCACGCGCTATGATGCGGGACGCGCCGCGCGGGGCGAAATGCTGTCGATCGACGATGTGCTGGAGATCCTGTCGGTGCCGCTGCTCGGCATTATCCCCGAGAGCCAGGATGTGCTGCGCGCCTCCAACCTCGGTTCGCCGGTGACGCTGTCGGAGCCGCTGAACGCCGCTGCCAAGGCTTACATCGACGCGGCCAAGCGCCTCGAGGGCGAACAGCTGCCGGTCATCGTGCCCTTCGAACGCAAGGGCTTCCTCGATCGTCTTTTGGGAAGGAGGGCGGCATGAACCTGCTCGACATCTTCAAGCGGCGCACCAGCGCGCCGGTGGCGCGCGAACGGCTGCAAGTGCTTCTCGCCTATGAGCGCCGCAACCGCAGCCAGCCCGATCTCGTCTCCATCCTGCGCGAAGAGATCATGGGGGTGATCGCCAAGCATGTGCAGATCGACCAGGATTATCTGCAAGTTTCGATGGACCGCGGCGAGACCATGTCGACGCTGGAGATCGACATCCAGATCCCCAACAAGAGCGCGGTGCCGCTGGCCATGGCGGGGTGAGGGCACTTTACCCTCCCCCTTGTGGGGAGGGTCGATCCGCAAAGCGGATCGGGGTGGGGGTCTGCGCGGACCTCCGCCATCTTGGGTTCCTCTCCCAGACTTTCGTGAGGGAAGAGGAAATCCACATCCCCCACGGTCAGCGCTAGTACCCCCGCCCGGACCTACGGTCCGACCTCCCCACAAGGGGGAGGTAGGGGGCCAGCGCCTCTCCCCAAAAAACATTCAACCAACTAGTTGACTATCTAAAATCTCGCCTCTATATTCAACTACATGGTTGAATTAGAGGCGCCCCAGATGGACCAGGTTTTTCACGCCCTCGGCGACGCCACGCGCCGGAACATGCTTAACCACCTCGCCGGCGGCGAGCGTACGGTGAGCGAGTTGGCTCAACCCTTTGCCATGTCGCTGGCCGCCGCCTCCAAGCACATCAAGGCGCTGGAGCATGCCGGGCTGATCCGGCGCGAAGTGCGCGGGCGCACCCATGTCTGCCGCCTCGAGGCCCGCCCGCTGGCCACCGCCTATCAGTGGCTCGGCCAATACGCGCGTTTCTGGAACAGCCGCCTCGATGTCCTCGAACAGCTTTTGCGCGAGGAGGCGGGGCGCAAAACGTCGACAACGCCGTCAACGCCGGCACCGGCAAATCCAGAACCATCCAAGCCGGAATCACCCAAGCCAGACACATCCAGGCCAACATCATCCGAGGGAGACGACCGATGAACCAGATGAACAGCTTCGACGGCTACGCCCAGCTGATCCAGCCGGCCACGTTGAGGATCGAACGGCTTTTGCCCGGCACCAGGGAGCGCGTCTGGGAATATCTGACGCAGAGCGATCTGCGCCGCCAATGGCTGGCGGCCGGCGACATGCAGATGGAGGAAGGCTCTTCCTTCGATCTGGTCTGGCGCAATGACGAACTGACCGACCCGCCCGGCGACAGGCCGGCCAGCTTCAGTGGCGGCGAGCAGCGGATGCACAACCAGATCGTCGAGTGCGATCCGCCGCGCAAGCTCACCATCACCTGGAACGGCAGCGGCAATGTCACCTTCGAATTGGCGCAGCGCGGCGACGACGTTCTGCTCACCCTGGTCCACCGCCGCCTGCCGGACCGCTCGAGCCTGATGATGCATGCCGCAGGCTGGCACGTGCATCTCGACCTCCTGGTTGCCCGCGTGGCGGCCGAGAAACCCGAACCGTTCTGGGACAGCTTTAGCCGTCTCGTGGCGGAATACGACCGGCGCCTGCCGGCCTGACCTGACCTAACGCATCGCCCGGTCCAACCGGGGGGCACCATCGATCCCTTGCGCCGGATGCCGTCGCAAGGGCCGGCGAAACACGCGCCATCGCCAGACACCGCGGCGCGTCATCGGAAGTGAAACCAGGCAACGTGCTTGCATCCCGCAAGCCCGAAGGAGGAAGTCATGCGTAAATTGATCACCGGAATGAAGATCTCCATCGACGGCAAGATGGAAGGCCCCGAAGGCTTCGCCGACTGGGTCGACAACTGGTCGGAGGAATACGGCCTGATGCCTGAGATCGACGCCTGCCTGCTCGGCGGCGTCATGTATGCCGGTTATGAGCGCTACTGGAGCGCGATCCAACAGAACGAGCCGGACCAGCCATTGCCGATGACCGGCAGACTGGTCGACCCGGCCGAACTCGAATGGGCGCGCTTTGCCGCGAAAACCCCGCACTATGTGCTGTCGAACACCATGACGACGTCAGCCTGGGCCTCGACGCGCTTCCTGCGCCGCCTCGACGACGTCGCGGCGCTGAAGCGCGAGCCCGGCAAGAACATCTACCTCATGGGCGGCGCCCGCATCACCGCCAGCCTGATCGAAGCCGGCCTGGTCGATGAAATGCGGCTGATCGTCTATCCGCTGCTCGCCGGCGACGGCAAGGCGCTGTTCGGCACGGTGCACGCCCGGCACGGACTGGAACTGCGCCAGGTCGGCCAGCTGTCGGATGGGCGGGTGAGCCTGGTGTATGGGCTGGCGAGCTAGCCTCTTTTCCTCTCCCTCCGGAGGGGGAGAGGTGGCGCCGCGAAGCGGCGACGGAGTGGGGGAAGGCGCTCATGAAACCCACGGTCGCCGCAAAACAGGAGCGACGGAAGCGAGCGCGAAACGCCTGCAAGCAGGCAATCAGGCGGATGTGATGGACGGTCGCCCGCCCCCCCCCCACCCCGAGCACGGCCCCACACACCCCCCCCCACCCGGCCGGGCCCACGGCGACGCGCGCGGACGCCCCCCA
>NZ_JAMYMJ010000028.1:0-73067 GCF_040318435.1 Mesorhizobium sp. M1143
ATTCGCGACGATGCCTCGGGCTCGCTTAGCCCGCTGCGCGCCAACGGCTCCACCTACGACCAGGCGTTTGCCTGCATGGTCGAGACGGGCGGGGCGCTGGCGGGCGCGGGCCGGAATCCGGCGACCGGCGGTTCCGGGCTCGAATTGTGTTCGGGCGATATGCTTTTGGAGGCGCTGGTGGCGTGCGCCGGCGTGACGCTGAAGGCAGTGGCGACGGCGCTGGAATTCAGGCTTGGCGCAGCCACCGTCGAGGCCGAAGGCGATCTCGACTTTCGCGGCACGCTGGGCGTGGCCAAGGACGCCCCCGTGGGCTTTCGCGCCATCCGGTTGAATTTCAACCTCGACACGGATGAGCCGCAGGATCGCATCGACGCGCTGATCAAGCTGACGGAACGCTATTGCGTGGTCTTCCAGACCATCAACAGCAAGCCGGAGCTGACGGTGAAGGCGCGCGCCTGATCTCCCCCCTTGAGGGGGAGATGTCGCCGAAGGCGACAGAGGGGGTCGGGCCGACTGGACGCGACGCCCTTTGTGCGGAAGGAGGTTGGCACTCTACGCGAGGCGACCCCCTCTGGCCTGCCGGCCATCTCCCCCTCGAGGGGGGAGATTGCGCTACTGCGCCGCAGGCTCTTCCGCGTCGCCCTCATCGGTAAACGGGGAGGCGCTCGGCACGCAGTTGACCGCCCAGCCGGCCGGCGTCGGCTGCTTCTGATATTCGGTAATCGCGTTTGTGCACTGTTCGCGGGTGTCGAAGGTGCTGGGCAGCACCACCATGCCGCCTTGCGGGCCGGCGATCACCAGGTACCAGACCAATGCTACGCTGGGAGCAGCCATGGGAATTCCTCGCTTTGCTGGGTGTCGGAGTCGGGTCGACCCTAGCAACTCCCGGCTGATGGCGAAAGCAGGGCGATGGGGCAGGGACCTGCCGGACCATCACAGACCCGTGAACGAACCGCTCCCAGACGTCTCTCAGTTCGCGGCAAAGCAGTAGAACAGGCCGTCGCCGCCGGTGCCTTTCAGCGCCTCCTGGCTGCAGCCGCCGCGCGAGGCATGCGAGGAGTTCCAGGATTTCGCCGCCGCCGACTCATCAAGGCCGGTGCGGTCGTGATGGCCCATCATCGCCGCGCCCTCCGCCCCGCTCAAGGTCCAGTCGCCGCAGGTCTGGTCGGCGATCTTGGTGCCGTCAGGCTTCGAGCCGGTCAATATGTCGTGCCGGTTCGGCTTGTCGCCGCGGCCATTGACCACTTGGCCCTTCTCGGTCAGCGCCGTCTGCTTGTTGATGGCGTTGGCGTCGCTGTGCAGCGAGGCGACGTCATCGGCAATCTTCTCGCCCTTGGCGTTGACCCAGGGACCCTTGCCGATACGGTCGCGCGCATCGACATTGGCGCTCGAGAGATAGGCGTGCCATTCCTTGCCGGTAACCCCAGCCGCTTCCGCCAGCGAGGCGCAATGCGCGTCGGCACCCTTGAGACCGCCGAGATCGGCGCCTTTGCCGGAACCGACGCTGGTGACGAAGAAACTCATCTTTGCGTCTTGCGCCAGCGCCACGCCGGCTGTGGCGGCAATCGCGGCGGCGGCAACGAGAAGAAGTCTACGCATGTCGGTCCTCCGGTTTCGAATGTCCTACATTCGAAGAAACGTAACTGGAGGCCTGTTTAATCCCGCTACAACCCGGTTTATTCCGGCTGCCGGTAGGCGACGAAGCGGTTGTTCTTGACCTGGAAGATCAGCCCCGTCTCTTTCATCTCGGGGCTCGCCAGCGGCACGATGCGTTTTGCCACCTCTGAGGGGTGCGGCAGCGTTTCCGGATCCTCGCCGGGCGCGGCCTGCGCACGCATGGCGGTGCGGGTGGCGCCGGGGTCGACGGCATTGACGCGGAGCGGCAGGCTCTGGGTCTCATGCGCCCAGGAACGCGTCATGGCTTCCACCGCCGCCTTCGACGCCGCATAGGGCGCCCAGAAGGCGCGCGCCGAATGCGCGGAGCTGGAGGACATGAGAATGGCGCGGCCGGCGTCGGACAGCCTGAGCAGCGGGTCGACCGAGCGGATCAGCCGCCAGGTCGAGGTGACATTGATGGTCATTACCTTCTCGAAGGTTTTGGCCTCGACATGGCCGATCGGCGAGATGACGCCGAGCACGCCGGCATTGGCCACCAGAATGTCGAGCTTGCCCCAACGCTCGTGAATGGCCCCGCCCAACCGGTCGATGCCGGCCATGTCTGAGAGGTCGAGAGGCACCAGCGTCGCTTCGCCCTTGCCGGTTTTCGCGCGTTCGGCCTTGATCTGGTCATCGAGCTCTTCCAGCCCGCCGACGGTCCGGGCAACCGCAATGACATGGGCGCCAGCGGCGGCAAGTTCATTGGCGATGAAGTAGCCGATGCCGCGCGAGGCGCCGGTAACGACCGCGACGCGGCCGGAGAGGTCGAGGGTCATGCGAGCGCTTTCAAGGATAGCAGTTGGGCTTTACGCCCCGTTGTTCGCCAGCAGCGACAGCGTGCGCACATTGTCGTGGCCTTCGAAGTCGAGCAGGCGGGTCGGGTACTGGCCGGTGAAACAGGCGTCGCAGAATTGCGGCTGCTCATTGTCGCGGCTGGCTTCGCCGACGGCGCGGTAGAGCCCGTCAATGGTCAGGAAGCCGAGCGAATCGACACGGATGAACTCGGCCATTTCCTCGATCGACATGCGCGATGCCAAAAGCTTCGACTTCTCCGGCGTGTCGACGCCGTAGAAGCACGACGCGCTGGTCGGCGGCGAGGCGATGCGCATATGCACTTCCTTGGCGCCGGCGTCGCGCACCATCTGCACGATTTTCTGGCTGGTGGTGCCGCGCACGATCGAATCGTCGACCAACACCACGCGCTTGCCCTCGATCATCCGGCGGTTGGCGTTGTGCTTGAGCTTGACGCCCATATGGCGGATCGAATCGCCGGGCTGGATGAAGGTTCGGCCGACATAGTGGTTGCGGATGATACCGAGTTCGAAGGGGATGCCTGCCGCCTGGGAGAAGCCGATTGCCGCCGGCGTGCCGGAATCCGGCACCGGCACGACGATATCGGCCTCGACCGGGCTTTCCTGCGCCAATTCGGCGCCGATACGCTTGCGCACTTCGTAGACATTGCGGCCTTCGACCGAGGAGTCCGGGCGGGCAAAATAGACATATTCGAAGATGCAGAAGCGGGTCTTCTGCGGCTCGAAGGGGAACAGGCTCTCGATGCCCTTCGAGGTCACCACGACCATTTCGCCGGGCTTCAGGTCGCGCACGAAGCGGGCGCCGATAATGTCGAGCGCGCAGGTTTCGGAGGCCAGGATCCAGGCGCCGTCGAGGTCGCCGAGCACCAGCGGGCGGATGCCGAGCGGATCGCGGCAGCCGATCATCTTCTTGGAGGTCATCGCAACCAGCGAGAAAGCGCCTTCAACCTGACGCACGGCGTCGATGAAGCGCGAATTCAAATCGCGTTCCTTGCTGGTGGCAACGAGATGCAGCAGCGTCTCGGTGTCGGAGGTCGACGAGAAGATCGCGCCCTGTTTCTGCAGCGCGCGCTGCACGGTCATGGCGTTGGTGAGATTGCCGTTATGGGCGACGGCAAAGCCGCCATCGGCGAGTTCGGCGAAGAAGGGCTGGATGTTGCGCATGCCGGCGCCGCCCGTCGTGGCATAGCGCGTGTGGCCGATGGCACGGTTGCCTTGCAGGCTGTCGATGACGTGCTGCTTGGTGAAGGTGTCGCCGATCAGGCCGACATGGCGTTCGACATGGAACTGCGTGCCGTCATAGGAGACGATGCCGGCCGCTTCCTGGCCGCGATGCTGCAGCGCATGCAGGCCTAGTGTGACGATGGCCGCAGCGTCCTGCCGGCCGAAAATGCCGAACACCCCGCATTCATCGTGGAAATGATCGTCTGCTTCGGCGGAAAGGACGTCGTCCGCGTCTGCCTTCGAAACTGCCATGGGGCTCAAGCTCCGCTAAAATGGCCATATAGTGCGATAGCACCGCGAAAGCAACGCACGTCGTGCGCCGTTCACATCAAAGTCAGGCCGGAACTGCCGGGATGGCGCCTGTCAGGCACCATCCGTCCGTATCAGTTTGCCGGCGCGGCCGGAGCCGGAGCCGGAGCAGCGGGCGCGGGTGCGTTATCGGCCGGAGCGTCGGTCTCGTCGTCGGGCGCCGGCGTATCGTCACCGGTTGCCGGAGCATCCACCGCCGGTGCATCGGCCGCCGGAGGCGTCTCGGCTGCCGGCTGATTCGGATTGAGCTTCTTCAGGATGGCGTTTTCCGGATCTTCGGGCAGCAGGCTTTCCAGCTTGGCGCCGATGGTCTCGAGCAGCGGCTTCGACTTGGCGTTGGCGATCCAGGCAGGGGCCTTGGCGCCGGCCAGCCAGTTGAAGAACAGCAGCGCCACGGCGACGACGAGGACGCCGCGCGCGGCGCCATAGAGGAAGCCCAGCGTACGGTCGAGCGCGCCGATCCTGGAATCGATGATCCAGTCGGCAAGCTTCATGGTGATGACGGAAACGACGATCAGCGCGATGAGGAAGACGATGCCGGCGGATGCCGCCATGGCGATCTTGTCGCTTTCGACATAGGGCTGAACGTAAGGCAGCACCGGCTTGTAGAAGAAGAATGCCGCCGCGGCGGCAGCCGCCCAGGACACGACGGACAGGATTTCGCGTGACAGGCCGCGAACCATGGCGAGCATCGCCGAGACCAGGGTGAAGCCGACGAGAATTCCGTCCAGCAGCGTAATCGGCATGTCATTCGCCCCACTCAGATTGTCTTTTCACGGCTCGGGCGAGCCGCGTCAATCTTCCACGTCGACACGGCTGCGCCGTGAGCCGGCTATGCGTGCGACGAGATCGGCAAGTTCGGTCGGCTGGAAAGCGCCGGCCCCGATCCCCCCGACAACCTCCTCGCTGCCCAAGGGCAGAACCGCACTTCCAAAACCCAGCTTTTCGGCCTCTTTAAGGCGCTGCTGCGCATGCGCAACCGGCCTCACTGCGCCCGACAGGCTGATTTCGCCGAAATAGACGCAATCGGCGGGAAGGGCAAGACCGGTGAGCGACGAAACCAGTGCAGCGGCAACCGCCAGATCGGCCGCCGGCTCGGAAATCCGGTAGCCGCCGGCGACGTTGAGGTAGACATCGTGGGTGCCGAAGCGCACGCCGCAATGGGCTTCGAGCACGGCAAGGATCATCGACAGCCGTGCGCCGTCCCAGCCGACGACGGCACGGCGCGGCGTGCCCAATGTGGACGGCGCCACCAGTGCCTGGATCTCGACCAGCACCGGACGTGTCCCTTCCATGCCGGCAAATACCGCGGCACCCGGCGATTTTGCGTGGCGTTCGCCGAGGAACAGCTCCGACGGATTGGCGACCTCGCGCAAGCCCTTGTCCGACATCTCGAAGACGCCGATCTCGTCGGTCGGCCCAAAACGGTTCTTCACCGTGCGCAGGATGCGGTAGTGATGGCCGCCTTCGCCTTCGAAATAGAGAACGGCGTCGACCATGTGCTCGACGACGCGCGGACCGGCGATCTGGCCTTCCTTGGTGACATGGCCGACCAGCACGATGGCAGCACCGGTGGATTTGGCGTAGCGGATCATCGCTTGCGCCGAGGCGCGCACCTGGGTGACGGTGCCGGGCGCCGAGTCGGCCATGTCGGTCCACAGCGTCTGGATGGAATCGAGGATGACGAGGTCCGGCCTTTTGCCGTCGGCTATTGTTGCCAGGATATCCTCGACATTGGTCTCGGCGGCAAGTTCGACCGGCGTGTCGGCGACGCCAAGCCGCTGCGCCCGCAGCCGGATCTGCGCGACAGCCTCTTCGCCCGAGACATAGACGATGCGGTGGCCCTTTGACGCGAGTGCGGCCGCGGCCTGGGTCAAAAGCGTCGACTTGCCGATGCCGGGATCGCCGCCGACCAACAGCGCCGAGCCGCGCACGAAGCCGCCGCCGGTGGCGCGGTCGAGTTCGCCAATGCCGGAGATGATCCGCGGCGCATCCTCGATGTCACCGGACAGGCTGGTCAGCACCACGGCGCGGCCCTTGCGCGCATTGCGCGTGTTGGCCGGTCCCGAGCCGATGCCGCCCGAGGTGCCTTCCTCGACCAGCGTGTTCCACTCGCCGCAGGCATCGCATTTACCGGCCCAGCGCTGATGCACCGACCCGCAATTCTGGCAGATGAACTGGACGCGCGATTTAGCCATGGAGTGATGCTGCCTGCAAATGACCGAAGGAGGGTGATCCTGCACACCCCCCTCTGTCCTGCCGGACATCTCCCCCGCAAGGGGGGAGATTGGCTATCGTCGCTGCTTTCGCCAATCGCCAACGTGGCAAGATGAGCGCCGTCCGCAAAGCTGCTGATCTCCCCCCTTGCGGGGGAGATGGCCGGCAGGCCAGAGGGGGGTGTGACGGAGCGCTGCGGTAGGCCAAAAAGCTACTCGAACCTCTCCGCAATATGATGCTCTTCGGCGAGGTCGGAAAACCGTGTGAACTCGCCATGGAAGGCGAGGCTCACCGAACCTGTCGGGCCGTGGCGCTGCTTGGCGACGATGACTTCGGCCTTGCCGCGCATCTCGTTCATCTCGTGTTCCCACTTGATGTATTCGTCGGTGCCGGGCTTCGGTTCGCGGTTCTTCAGATAATATTCCTCGCGGTAGACGAACATCACCACGTCGGCGTCCTGCTCGATCGAGCCGGATTCGCGAAGATCGGACAGCTGGGGGCGTTTGTCTTCGCGGCTTTCGACCTGACGCGACAGCTGCGACAGCGCGATGATCGGAACGGAGAGTTCCTTGGCCAGCGCCTTGAGGCCGGTGGTGATCTCGGTGATTTCCTGCACCCGGTTCTGCGACGATTTCGCGCTCGACCCCTGCATCAGCTGGATATAGTCGATGACGATGAGGTCGAGGCCGCGCTGACGCTTCAGCCGCCGCGCCCGCGCCGACAGCTGCGCGATAGAGATACCGCCGGTCTGGTCGATGAACAGCGGGATCTTCTGCATGGTCTGCGAGCAGGCGACCAGCTTTTCGAAATCCATCTCCGAAATCTCGCCGCGGCGGATTTTTGACGACGAAATTTCCGTCTGTTCGGAAATGATGCGGGTGGCGAGCTGCTCGGACGACATTTCCAGCGAGAAGAAGCCGACGACGCCTCCATTGGCTGCCTTGAACGAGCCGTCGGCCTGCTGCGCCGGCTCATACATCTCGGCGATGTTGAAGGCGATGTTGGTGGCGAGCGACGTCTTGCCCATGCCCGGACGGCCGGCAATGATGATCAGATCCGACGCCTGCAGGCCACCCATGCGGCGGTCGAGATCGCGCATGCCGGTGGCGAGGCCCGACAAATGGCCGTCGCGCATATAGGCGGCGTTGGCCATGTCGACGGCGGTCTTGACCGCGTCGGTGAAGCTCTCGAAGCCGCCGTCGTAACGGCCGGTTTCGGCCAGTTCGAACAGCCGCCGCTCGGCATCCTCGATCTGTTCGGACGGCGCCATGTCGACCGGCGCGTCATAGGCGATGTTGACCATGTCCTCGCCGACGGTAATCAGTGCCCGGCGCGTGGCCAGATCGTAGATGGCGCGGCCATAATCGGTGGCATTGACGACGGTGACGGCTTCGACCGCCAGACGAACCACATATTGCGCCACCGTCATGTCGCCGACCTTCTCGTCGGCCGGCAGGAAGGTTTTCAGCGTGATCGGCGTCGCCACCTTGCCCATGCGGATGAGCTCGGCCGCGACCTCGAAGATTTTCCGGTGCAGCGGCTCGTAGAAATGGCCGGCCTTGAGGAAGTCGGAGACGCGGTAGAAGGCATCGTTGTTGACGAGGATGGCGCCGAGCAGCGCCTGCTCGGCCTCGATGTTGTTCGGCGCTTCACGATAAAGCGGTTGCTGCTCCGCCACGCCGAATTTTCGCGCTGCCTCTGCCATGATGTCCCCGATTTTGATCCCGGCTTCTCGATATCAGAACGAGATAAATCGGTGCTGACCTTTCTGCATCACCGCACGACCAATCAACCTCGATGCCCCGTTGTTCACAGGGGCGGCAAACCGTCCACAGAAGAGTGTTTCCGCGCCCCGATTCCGGTTGACTCAGAAAGGCGCTGACTTTTATCCGAGTCGTTGGAACAGAGCAAGAACAATCTCGGTGATTATCCGCTTCTTCCGTCCAATGTATCGCCCCAGTCCAGTCGCCGCGCTGCCTTGAACAACTCGCCCTCGCGCTTGGTGAAAAGTGTCTCGCCGGCGCCGCCATCCGGCTGGCACAGTTTGAGCAGCACCTTGCCGGAGCCCGATTTCGGCGGCGCAATCACGCGCGGCTGACGTGCAGGCGCGGGTTGCCGCGAAGCCGCGACGTAGATGAATTTCTCGTCCTCCCACGGCACGTCGGCGTCCTTGGCCAGGCGATGCAGGCGCGAGCGGGCGACGCGGCGCGAAAAATGACACCAGTCGGGGGGCTCAAGCGGGCAGGGCGCCTCATGCGGACAAGGCGCCAGCACATGCGCCCCGGCCTCCAGCAATTGCCTGCGCACTGCCAGGATGCGCTGCCAGCCGGCCGGTGTGCCGGGCTCGACGATCAGCAGTGTGTCGCCGGTCAACTGCCAGAGCCGGCCGACAAGCTTCGGCAGCGATGCCGGCGCGATCTCGTCCAGCACATAGGCGCAGGTGACCAGATCGGCAGGCTTGAGATCGGCAAGGTCGATGGTCACGTCGCCGGCGCGCCAGTCCATCCTGGTGGCGATGGTATCAAGGGCGAGCGACTGGCCAACCTTGCGCACCGCGGCGCTTGCTTCAACCAGAACCGCCTCTTCGAGGTCGGGCCACAGGTCTGTAGTGGCCCAAAGCACCGTGCCAGGACCGGCGCCGACATCGAGCAAGCTCGTTGGCTGGAAATCGGGCCGCGCATAGGCGAGTTCGTCGAGACCGGCCCGTACCGCCGCGTAGGTCGCCGGCAGCCGCGTCGCCAGATAGGCTTTTACCGCCATCTCTTCGGCCATGTGCAGGCGCCCGTCGCGCAATTCGGCGCGGTAGCGGTCAGACAGCGTCTTCGCCGCCTGGCGCAGCACCGCCAGCGGTGTCGTTTCGAGCAGGCGCTCGACGCCTTGTCGCAGCGAAGCGGGGAGTTCCACGCTCAGGCGCCGCGTGGCGCGAGCACCGAGGCGCCGGCGAACTCGACAAGGGTGGTGGCGATGGTGGGCAGGCAGGTCATTAAAAAAGGTCTCTCGAGAACGAGACCTTTTTCAGTGTCAGAGCCGTCAATGGCAAGCGGCAATCGCAATCGAGGCGTTATTCGCGATCCGCCACCTTGCGACGGCGCGCTGGCTTGGCCGCAACGGACCTGACAGCAACGGACCTGGCGACAGCAGGCTCGACGGCCGCCGTCTCCTGACGATGCCCCATTTCGCGCATTTCCAGCGCCTTTTCGCATTTGGCCATGTAGTCGCGCGTCATCGGCAGCGTGTCGTTCTTCTTGGCGATCTGGATCTGGAAGATGACCAGATCCTGCCAGCGGAAGGCGGCTTCCGAAGCCGCCAGATAGAACTCCCACATCCTGCAGAAGCGCTCGTCATAGATGGCCTTGGCCTTGTCGCGGTTGGCGGCAAAGCGCTGGCCCCAATGCTTCAGCGTATCGGCATAGTGCAGCCGCAGAATCTCGATGTCGGTGACTACAAGGCCCGACTTCTCGATCGCCGGCATCACCTCCGACAGCGAAGGAATGTAGCCGCCCGGAAAAATGTACTTGCGGATGAAGGCGCTGGTCGCCCACGGCACGCCGGAGCGGCCGATCGTGTGCAAGAGCATGACGCCGTCGGGCTTCAACAACGTCGCCGACTTGTCGAAGAAAGTGCGGAAGTGGTTGACGCCGACATGCTCGAACATGCCGACCGAGACGATGCGGTCGAAGCGTTCATTGAGTTCGCGGTAGTCCTTGAGGTCGAAATGCACGCGGTCCTGCAAGCCTTGCGCATGCGCCCGGTCGGTGGCGACGCCGTGCTGCTCGGTCGACAGCGTCACGCCTTGCACGTCGACATCGAAAGCCTTGGCGAGATAGAGGCCGAGCCCACCCCAGCCGGAGCCGATATCGAGCACGGTCTGGCCGGCCTTCAGCCTGAGCTTGGCGGCGATATGGCGTTTCTTGGCCATCTGCGCCTCGTCGAGCGTCATGTCCGGCTGTTCGAAATAGGCGCAGGAATACTGCATGTCCTCGTCGAGGAAGAGCCGGTAGAGGTCACCCGACAAATCATAGTGGCGCTGCACGTTGCGGCGCGCCCGCGATGCGGTGTTGATCTGCTGCAGGCGGCGAAAGGCGTGGCGCAGACCCTCGATGGCCTTCGACCAGGTGGCGTCGATACCGCCGCTGCCCATGTTCTGGAAGGCGATGCGCATCATACCCAGTACGCCGCCCTCGATGATGTCGAGTTCGCCGTCCATATAGGCTTCCGGCACCGCCAGCATCGGGTCGAAGGAGATGGCCCGCTCGGCGTGCCTGGTCTTGATGTGCATATGCACCGGCTCGCCGCTGCCGTCGCCGAAAACCACTGTGGAGCCCTTCGGCCCGGTGACTTTCAGATTGCCCGTACGCACCAGGCGGTCGAGAACGCGCTTCAACAGAATATTCATCACCAAATGTCCCCTCACGGTCAGACTGGCGGACCAATTCTGCAACAAGATATAGGGGTTCGAAAAGTTCCATTTGGCACAAAAATGCCCGGGCGAGAGGCCCGGGCATTGGTCCAGAAAGGCTGGATGACGAGGAAGTGATTGGAGCGCTGCTCCCCTCGCTTCCCGATCGGGCCCCGCGCGGGATCAGGCGTTGTCTTCTTCGCCGCCTTCGAACTCGGTGTTCGGGTCGAAGAAGTTCTCCGGCCGTGCGTTGTCGTTGATGTCATCGCCATAGATGGCTTCGGCGGTGGTCAGCGTCTCGCCCTTGGCCTGGCGCTCGGCTTCGTCGGCCGTGCGGGCGATGTTGAGGCTGATGGTGACCTCGACTTCCGGATGCAGCGCAATCGCCACATTGGTGACGCCGATAGTCTTGATCGGCTGATTGAGCTGGATCTGGTTGCGGTTGACCGAGAACCCTTCGGCGGTCAGCAGGTCGGCGATGTCGCGGGTCGACACCGAACCGTAGAGCTGGCCTGTCTCGCCGGCCGAACGTACGGCGATGAAGCTCTTGCCGTCGAGCTTTTCGGCAACCTGGCTGGCTTCCGACTTGCGCTCGAGGTTGCGGGCTTCGAGCTGCGCGCGCTGTCCTTCGAACTTCTTCTTGTTGGCTTCGTTGGCGCGCAGCGCCTTGCCCTGCGGCAAGAGGAAGTTGCGGGCAAAGCCGTCCTTGACCTTGACGGTATCGCCCATCTGGCCGAGGCGGGAAACGCGTTCGAGAAGAATCACTTGCATGGTCTTGTTCCTTCGTCTGGCACCGACCGCGGGATCGGCGCCGAATTGAATGGAACAGGTCAGGAAGCTCTGAGCGCCTTTGCGCCGGTGTCGCTGTCCTGCCTGTCGCGGCAGTTAGAGGCTTTTCACCTCAACTCGGGATTTCAATGCACGTCGCCAAGAGTGGTCCCGGTTTTGGGACAACGACATGCATCATCAAATTACCCCTGGGCGCCCGTCGCCGTGGGAGAAGGAAGCAGGCGGCGAACCGCCTGCTTCGGAGATCTTAGCGAACCACGTAGGGCAGCAGGCCGAGGAAGCGGGCGCGCTTGATCGCCTTGGCGAGTTCGCGCTGCTTCTTCTGGCTGACGGCGGTGATGCGCGACGGCACGATCTTGCCGCGCTCGGAAATGTAGCGCTGCAGAAGACGCACGTCCTTGTAGTCGATCTTGGGCGCATTGGCGCCGGAGAACGGGCAGGTCTTGCGGCGGCGATGGAACGGGCGCCGGGTCGGGATCTGATTGATGTCGACCATTATTCTGCACCTCCTTCAACGCCTTCGCGCGGACGGCGCGGACCACGATCGCCACCGGCATCGCCAAATGAGCGCGGCGGACGATCGCCACGGTCGCCGCGATCACGGTCGCCGAACGAGCGCGGACCACGATCGCCACGGTCGCGGTCGCCGAAGCCGCCGCGTTCCGAGCGCTCTTCGCGCTTCTGCATCATGGCCGACGGGCCTTCCTCATGCGCCTCGACCTTGACGGTCAGGAAACGCAGCACGTCCTCGGACAGGCCCATCTGGCGCTCCATCTCGTTGAGCGCTGCCGGCGGGCAGTTGAGGTCCATAAGCGTGTAGTAAGCCTTCCGGTTCTTGTTGACCCGGTAGGTGAGGGACTTCAGTCCCCAGTTCTCGACCCGGCCGACGGACCCGCCATTTGCGGAGATGACGCCCTTGTACTGTTCGACAAGCGCATCGACCTGCTGCTGCGAGAGGTCCTGCCGGGCAAGGAACACATGTTCGTATAGAGCCATAGTGGTTCAGTGCCTTTCTTCGTTTCTCTCCCGGATCCTCGCGGCAAAAGCCTCTGCAACTTCTCTGACCCGCTGATCCCGAAGGGGCGGGGAAGAAAGGAGCATTTCGAGACGGTCGAGAGCGGAGACACGGGAGGCGGAAGCGCTTCTGGCTTCACACGAAGGTTTTGGGTAAAACCTCCGGCCCTCCGTTCAGCCCCCAGCAAGGACCGGCAGATTGCGGGCGTCTATATAGCAAATTGGCTGGAAGGCAAGGGTAACGCATGCTCCGGACAGCGTCCTGGCGTCGCAGGGTTGGAAAAATACCAGGCATCAACTCGTATGCGGGGTACGACCGTTGATCGTTTCGGGGAAGAAGTCCGGGGCCGCCTTACGCTTGCCGAACATCATGTCGTATTGCAGCAGGCGGAAGTCGTTGATCGCCGGATCGATGTCCTTCTGCCGCGCCCAGTCCGCCGTGGCCTCACCTGACGGTGTCAGAAGCAGATTGCGATCCACGACGCGATAGCGTTCGCGCAGCGCGCCCAGGAAGCCGGTATAGTAGGGGTGCGTGATCCCGGCCGTGGTAAGGATATGGTAGGGCAGGAAGGCCGGGCTCACGGCGCCCATATCCTGCGCCGGACCGGTGCGGTTAGACCAGATGACCAGCGGCGTCTGATGATGCTCCAGTGCCGCCTCGGGCGTCGGTTCCTTGCGCGGCGCGACATTGTCCTTCAGGTAACCGGTTTCGACATAGACGGGGCCGAGCGGCGGCAGATGGTCGCCGAAGAAGGCGATGACCGTCGGCCGCTCGCGCTTCTTCGCCCATTCGATCAATCGTTCGAGGCCACGGTCGGCATCGGCGGAGCCTTCGGCGTAGCTGAGCAGCGATTCCCGCGCCCATGTGCTGATCGGTGCCGCGACCTTGTGGGTCGGATTGTAATAGCGGTACGGCTCGTAGGGACCGTGGTTCTGCAGGCTGACGGCGAAGAAGAACACCGGCCGCTCGCTGGCGTCGGCCTCTGCGATGATCTCGTCGGTCATCGAGGCATCGGAAGCCAGCGGCCCGCGCTTTTCCAGTGGCGGCAGCGTCTCTTCCGAGCGGAAATCGTTGAAGCCGAAATCGGCATAGACGGCGCCCCTGTTCCAGAACCAGTTGGTGCCCGGATGGATGGCGCGCGCCCGGTATCCCTCGCTTTTCAGGAAGGTCGCCAGCGACGGCGTCGGCGTGCGCACATATTGCTGATAGGGGATCGAGCCCGCCGGCAGGAAGGCATTGGAAAAGCCGGTCAGCGCCTCGAATTCGATGTTGGCGGTCATGCCGCCGAATTCCGGCGAGAACATATAGCCGGAACGCAGCGCCCGCACATTGGGGATCGGGTCAGGCGTGATTGTGACGCCGGGCAGCTTGGTCGGATCCCAGAAAGATTCGCTCATCACCACGATGATGTCGGGTTTCTCATCCGGTACCGAGGCCGTCACATCAGGCCTGTCGATCGCGTCGATCGCCTTGTCGGAATAGCCCGCCGGCGCCGAGACATGCGCCATCGGCACGTTGAGCGCGAAGGCCAGCGCAAACCCGTTGGAGGCGTAGTTCTCCTTCTGGTCCCACATGATCGGGATGATCTGCAGCCGGTCGCGGGTCCACGAGAAGGTGGCGTAGTCCATGATCGAGACGAAGAAGGCGAGCAGCGGCACTGCCAGCGTCAGCCGCGCCAGCCGCCCTTTGCGGCTGAGGATCGGAACCTTGCGGCGCCACAACCGCCAGCCATAGATCAGCAGCGACAGGCCGGCGACGATGCCGACCGCCATGGCGAGCGCCGTCCAGGGCCGCTCGCGCACCAGGAGCGGCATCAGTGCCATGATCTGGCGCGAATAAAGAAAATCGGTTGGGTAGAGCGGATCGCCGAGATAATGCGACTTCTGATGCCCGACAAAGGCCAGCGCCAGCGTCAGCGGCGCCACGATCATCAGGCTCTGGTGACTGCGGCCAAGCACGGCGTCCAGTCCCATCAGCACCAATGCAAAGACAATGATGGTGGTCCAGCCCGGCTTGAATGGCTGCAGGAAGAAGTCGACTGTGCCGAAGAAGTCGCCGCGCACGATCCATTCGATGGCGAACACCAGGATGGCGGAGGCAAGCAGCGTGACCAGACCGTAGCGGATGACCGGCCATCTGCGCCCCGGCAGGTAGCCGGTGGACGGATCGTCTTCCAAGAACTGTGGCGCGGGTACGGCCGCGCCCTTCCTGATCCTAGCCACGTCTCTTCCCCCGGCCCAAGCAACGCGCATTTCCACTCGCGCCACCGTTCTGTCATAGAACTGTCATGCAAAAGCTAGCGCCTGTGGCGAAAATAAGAAGAGCCAGCAAACGATTCGTGAGCGGTTTTCATCAGGTGTGATCGGCAAAAAGCCTTTGGGAACAGGGACTCGAGGTCAGCTCCGGTTCAAGCGAGAGCGGAAATGCCGCCTCCGGGCTTGACTTGACGGTCCGCCTTGCGTCACAGGCAGGAAAAATCAGCCGCTGGAGAGCGCCCAAATGGCCGTCGCATTCACCTTTCCGGGACAGGGCAGTCAGGCTGTCGGCATGGGCAAGGACCTCGCCGACGCCTTCCCCGAGGCACGCAGGGTGTTCGAGGAAGTCGATGATGCGTTGGGCGAAAAGCTGTCGAAACTGATCTGGGAAGGCCCGGAAGAGGCGCTGACCCTGACTGCCAATGCCCAGCCGGCGCTGATGGCGGTCTCGCTGGCGGGAATCCGCTCGCTGGAAGCGCGCGGCTTTTCGCTGAAGGACAAGGTTGCCTACGTTTCCGGTCATTCGCTCGGCGAATATTCCGCCCTTGCCGCGGCCGGTTTCGTTTCGGTCGCCGATGCCGCCCGGCTGCTGCGCATCCGCGGCAACGCCATGCAGGCGGCGGTGCCGGCCGGCGAGGGCGCCATGGCGGCGATCATCGGACTGGAACAGCCCGACGTCGAAGCCGCTTGCACCGAGGCCGCAACGGGATCCGGCAAAGTCTGCCAGATCGCCAACGACAATGGCGGCGGCCAGCTGGTGATCTCCGGCGCCAGGGCGGCGGTGGAACTCGCCGCGAAACTGTGCACCGAAAAGGGCGCGAAGCGGGCGCTGATGCTGCAGGTCTCGGCCCCCTTCCATTCGGCGCTGATGGCGCCGGCGGCCGATGTCATGCGCGAGGCGCTGGCCGGGGTGACCAAGAATGCACCGGTGGTGCCCGTCGTCTCCAACGTCACTGTAGTCCCGACCAGCGACCCCGACGAGATCGCGCGCCGCCTGGTCGAGCAGATCACCGGCCGCGTGCGCTGGCGCGAAACGGTGGAGTGGTTCGGCGCCAATGGCGTCGCCACGCTGTTTGAGATCGGCGCCGGCAAGGTGCTTTCCGGCCTGGCGCGGCGGATCAGCCGCGACATCGCCACATCGGCCGTCGGCACGCCGGCCGATGTCGAGGCGGCGCTGGCCGCGCTTGCATAATCCACTGGCGATTCAACCCCTCCCGTGGGAAGGGTGTTCTCTTAAGATCAGGAGACGAAAATGTTCGAACTGACCGGCCGCAAGGCGCTCGTCACCGGCGCATCGGGCGGCATTGGCGAGGCGATTGCCCGGGTGCTGCATGCGCAAGGCGCCATTGTCGGCTTGCACGGCACCCGCATCGAGAAACTGGAGACCCTGGCCGGCGAACTCGGCGACCGGGTAAAGCTGTTCCCGGCCAATCTTGCCGACCGTGACGAGGTCAAGGCGCTTGGCCAGAAGGCCGAAGCCGAACTCGAAGGCGTCGACATACTGGTCAACAATGCCGGCATCACCAAGGACGGCCTGTTCGTGCGCATGGCGGACGCGGATTGGGACAGCGTGCTGGAGGTGAACCTCACCGCCGTGTTCCGGCTGACCCGCGAGCTGACCCATCCGATGATGCGCCGCCGCCATGGCCGCATCATCAACATCACCTCGGTGGTCGGCGTCACCGGCAATCCTGGTCAGACCAATTATTGCGCCTCCAAGGCCGGCATGATCGGCTTTTCCAAGTCGCTGGCGCAGGAGATCGCCACCCGCAACATCACCGTCAACTGCGTCGCCCCGGGCTTTATCGAATCGGCCATGACCGACAAGCTCAACGACAAGCAGAAAGACGCGATAATGGCCGCGATCCCGACGCGCCGCATGGGCACGAGTGTTGAAGTGGCGTCGGCCGTCGCCTATCTCGCCTCCAACGAGGCAGCCTACGTCACCGGCCAGACCATCCATGTCAACGGTGGCATGGCCATGATCTGACAGGATATTGCCGGGTGATAAGAAGACATGGCCGGCTTGTGAAAAGAGACCATTTCGCCTTGGACCTCAGCCATTTTTCGTGTAATGCGGCCCGCAACCCGGCGGTTCGAGCAAAAACCGGTCCGGCATCGTTGCGTTTCCGGCAGGACCATCTTTCAGCTTGATTAGCGGCATTCTGCCCGCTAACGAAGACAGACAAACAAAAGACGAGGATGCCCCAAATGAGTGACACCGCAGAGCGCGTCAAGAAGATCGTCATCGAACATCTTGGCGTCGATGCCGACAAGGTGACGGAGCAGGCGAGCTTCATCGATGATCTGGGCGCGGACAGCCTCGACACGGTCGAACTCGTCATGGCCTTCGAAGAAGAGTTCGGCGTCGAGATTCCGGACGATGCGGCCGAGACCATCCTGACCGTCGGCGATGCCGTGAAGTACATCGACAAGGCTTCGGCCTGACACTTATCCGCAGTCATCACCGGGGAGGACCTGCGATGAGGCGTGTCGTCGTCACGGGCCTTGGCCTGGTTTCGCCGTTCGGCATGGGCTTCGAGCACAGCTGGAAGGAACTTCTGACCGGCCGCAGCGCCGCCAAGCGCGTCACCGAGTTCGAAGTGGAAGATCTTGCCTGCAAGATCGCCCACGTCATTCCGCGCGGTGACGGCACCAACGGCACGCTCAATCCCGAAGCCGTGCTCGAGCCCAAGGAACTGCGCAAGATCGGCGACTTCATCCTTTACGGGATTGCGGCCGCCGACGAAGCGCTGAAGGATTCCGGCTGGGAGCCCAGCACCGAAGCCGAGCGCTGCGCCACCGGCGTCATGATCGGCTCCGGCATTGGCGGCCTCGAGGGCATCGCCGAGAACGCTATCATCCTGAAAGAGCGCGGACCGCGCCGTATCAGTCCATTCTTCATTCCCGGCAACATTATCAACCTGGTATCTGGCCAGGTATCGATCCGGCATGGGCTGAAAGGCCCCAACCACGCCGTCGTCACCGCCTGCTCGACCGGCGCGCACGCCATTGGCGATGCCGCCCGGCTGATCATCTTCGGCGATGCCGACGTGATGCTGGCCGGCGGCGCGGAATCGCCGGTGACCAGACTATCGCTTGCCGGCTTCGCTGCTTGCCGGGCACTGTCCACCGACCGCAACGACACGCCTGAGAAGGCCTCGCGTCCCTATGACCGCGACCGTGACGGCTTCGTGATGGGCGAGGGCGCCGGGGTCGTCGTGCTGGAAGAACTCGAACACGCCAAGGCGCGCGGCGCCAAGATCTATGCCGAGGTCACCGGCTACGGCCTGACCGGCGATGCCTATCACATCACTGCACCGGCCGAAGACGGCGACGGCGCCTTCCGCTGCATGACGGCGGCGCTGAACCGGGCCAAGCTGACGCCCGCCGACGTCGACTACATCAACGCGCACGGCACCTCGACCATGGCCGACACGATCGAACTCGGCGCCGTCGAGCGGCTGGTCGGCAACGCCGCCTCGAAAATCTCGATGTCGTCGACCAAGTCGTCGATCGGCCATCTCCTGGGTGCCGCGGGTGCCGCCGAGGCGATCTTTTCGATCCTCGCTATCAGAGACAACATCGCGCCAGCCACCATCAATCTTGACAACCCGGAACGCGAAACCGCGATCGACCTTGTTCCGAACACGCCACGGCATCGCCAGGTCGACGTGGCGCTGTCCAACTCCTTCGGCTTCGGCGGCACCAACGCTTCGCTGGTATTCCAGCGTTATACAGGCTGATTGCGGTATCGACCGGCGCGCCAGCGGTCTGTCGTCAATTTTGCCATATTCAAGCCTACTCTGCCGCTGGGGATTCGTCGCATCGGCCTGAAACCGAAGGCGCTTTTTTAAAAGCACGATGCGTAGGCTTGAAATGTTAGGGCACGCTGTGAGTCCAATCGGGCGCATGGTCGCTCTAAGAGATCAGATGGTAGGGCGCTAATGAACACCAATCCGGGCGGCAGCGGACAATTCGGACAAAACCAGCAGACCGGCCCGATCGTGCCGAAGACCGCGGCCGAAGCTTTGCGCCCGGAAGCCGGCACACCACCACCAAAGCGCTCGCGCGCCTCGCGCAGCCAAGTCGTCGTGTTCATGAACTTCGTCATCTCCGCGGTGATGTTGATGATCCTCGCCGCCGGCGTTTCGCTCTATTTCGGCAAGCAGGCATTCAACGAACCGGGCCCGTCGGTGGCCGGCGACACCTTCCTGGTCAAGCCGAGCACCGGCGTCCAGGATATTGCCGACCAGCTCGAACGGCGTGGGCTGATCAGCGATGCCCGCATCTTCCGCATCGCCGTGCGGGTCTATGGCAATGATTCAGCGCTGAAGGCAGGCGAATACGAGATAAAGCCGCGCGCCTCCATGCGCGACATCATGGAGCTTCTGAAGAGCGGCAAGTCGGTGATGTATTCGCTGACCATTCCCGAGGGCCTGACGGTCGAGCAGGCGCTGCAGCGCATCGCCGAGCAGGATGCGCTGACCGGCGACATGCCGGCCGCCAAGCCGGCTGAGGGCAGCCTCGCCACCGACACGCTGCGCTTTACCCGCGGCGCCACGCGCCAACAGATGGTCGACAAGCTGCTCGCCGACCAGAAGAAGCTGGTCGACGAGGTCTGGCAGCGGCGCGCGCCCGACCTGCCTCTGGCCAATGTCGACGACTTCGTCACCTTGGCCTCGATCGTCGAAAAGGAAACCGGCCGGGGCGACGAGCGCTCGCGCGTTGCCGCCGTCTTCCTCAACCGTCTGGCCAAGGGCATGCGGCTGCAATCCGATCCGACCATCATTTACGGCCTGTTCGGCGGCAAGGGCAAACCCGCCGACCGGCCGATTTATCAATCTGACATCCAGAAACAGACGCCTTACAACACCTATCTGATCAACGGCCTGCCGCCGACGCCGATCGCCAATCCCGGCCGCGCCGCGCTCGAAGCCGTCGCCAACCCGTCGAAGACCGATGATCTCTATTTCGTCGCCGACGGCACCGGCGGCCACGTCTTTGCCACCACGCTTGCCGAGCACAATGAGAACGTTGCCCGCTACCGGGCACTGCAGAAGAAGCAGGCTGAAGACGCCGCCAAGGGCGCCAAGACTCCGGGCCAGACCGATGCGCCGGCGGATGGCGACGACAACGGTGACGCAAGTGGCGATGCCGCCGGTGACAGCGGTGATGCCGGCGATACGGGTGCCGCCCAGTAGCAGGCCGGCGCTTTCAGACGGATCGACCTTAAGCGATGCGGACAGAGGCGGACGCGCTGCTGCTTTGAACGAGTAGCGGGGTTCGAAGCGTTTTCGGTCTTGCTCGGGTGCCTCTGCTTCTCGATTTCAGCCCAGCGAGATCGAAACGACAGCGGAAATCAAGATCTTGCCGGTATTGCGATTCTGACATTCGCGCTGCCCGTGATATCGAACGCATGCGCAATTGTTAGAATCGGACCATCAGGGAGACACGAGCCGCATCATGAATTTGCAGAGCATGACCGGATTTGCACGCACTGTTGCCGAACATGACGGCGCCTCGATCGCCTGGGAGGTCAAGTCGGTCAACGGCAAGAGCGTCGAGGTCAGGTTGCGGCTGCCGCAAGGTTTCGAGCGGCTCGAACCGACTGTGCGGCAGACGCTGCAGAAGCGCTTTTCGCGTGGCAATTTCCAGGCGACGCTGACCGTCGGCCGCGCCGCCGGCCAGCAGGCGCAGCCGGTGGTCAACGAAGCCTTCCTCAGGGATCTGGCGGGCTTGGCCAAGCGGCTGCAGGACCAGTTCGGTGTTGGTCCGGCAACTGCCGACGGTCTGCTTTCCCTGCGCGGCGTGCTCGATATCCCTGAAACCAGCGAAACCGAGGAGGTGCGGGCAGCACTCGACGCGTCAATCCTGTCCGCACTGGAAACGGCGCTTACAGGCCTCGAGCAGGCACGCCAGAGCGAGGGCGAAGCGCTGCGTTCGCTGCTTTCCGGCCATATCGACGCCATCGAGGCGTTGACGCTTCAAGCCGAGGCCGACCCGTCGCGCGAACCGGCGGCGATCCGCGAGCGGATCGCCGAACAGGTGCGGCTGCTGATGGATGCGTCGGCCAATCTCGATGCCGGCCGGCTGCACATGGAAGCGGCGTTCCTGGCCACCAAGGCCGATATCCGTGAAGAGATCGATCGGCTGAAGACGCATGTGGCGTCGGGCAGAGCGCTGCTGGCAAATGGCGGCGCCATCGGCCGCAAGCTCGATTTTCTGGCGCAGGAATTCAACCGCGAATCGAATACGCTGTGTTCCAAGTCGAACGCCGCCACTGTCACCGCCATCGGGCTGGAACTGAAGGCGGTGGTCGACCAGTTTCGCGAACAGGTCCAGAATCTGGAGTAAACCCGAATGGGTGGCAAGGAGCCGATGGTTGCCAGGGATCTCGGATCCCGCATTCGCCGCCGCGGGCTGATGCTGGTCCTGTCGTCGCCGTCGGGCGCCGGCAAGTCGACGATCGCGCGCAACCTGCTGGAAAGCGACGGCAGCCTGGAATTATCGGTCTCGGTCACCACCAGGCCACGCCGCGGCTCGGAGATCGAGGGCGTCCACTATCACTTCCGCACCACGCGCGAGTTCGAGCGGCTGCGCGATTCCGACGCGTTGCTCGAATGGGCCGAGGTGCACGGCAATTGCTACGCGACGCCGCGCGAGCCGGCCGAACTGGCGCTGGCGCAGGGCCGTGACATGCTCTTCGACATCGACTGGCAAGGCGCCCAGCAGCTCAAGGAGAAGATGCGCGCCGACATCGTCTCGATCTTCATCCTGCCGCCGTCGATGAAGGAATTGAAGTCGCGCCTCAAGCGCCGCGCCGAGGACCAGGAGCACGTGATCGAGACCAGGCTGAAGAACGCCCGCAACGAGATCGAGCACTGGAAGGAATATGACTTTGTCATCGTCAACGACGATCTCGACCGCGCCTTCGCCGAAGTGCGTGGCATCGTGACGGCGGAAAGGCTGCGGCGCGACCGCCGGCCCGGGCTGTTCGATTTCGTCTCGGGGTTGCTGGACGAGAAGACGGAATAGGCAGCTGTCGTTCCCCGATGGCCGGCTGTCCCATGAAGGCGTCTTTGGCAAACGATCTGGCAATATGGACGCTGTGGGCATCTGTTACTGGCTGGCGATATCTTTTATGAGTTCTGCCAATGGGGTTTCCTCGCCGGCAAAGCTCTCAATCATCGCATTCAGGACGTTTTCGCGACCGAGCATATCGGCATTGAATGGGAATCCCGCATTCTCCATCAGCATTGCCAGAAAGGTAAGCTGCGTGCGGCCGTTGCCTTCGCGAAACGGGTGGACGGCATTGATTTCGGCCAAAACATGCGCGGCCCGAACGGCGAAGGCGTCGAGGTCGAGTTCGCAGAGATAATCACCGTCGGCGAGTTCGCCGAAAATTCTATGCATTTCCTGGTTGATATACTCAGGATAGCAGAACCAGTTGCCCCCCTTGCCGATGCGGATGGCGCGAACCTCTCCCGCCCATTCATAAACGTCCTGGAACAGGTGATGATGGACAGCCTTGTGGTGCTCGAAATCCAGACGGCCTGCGGGGATATGTTCGTCGGCCCTGGTCAGGAAAAGTGCCAACTCGAATTCATCGAGTTGGGCCTGATCTTTGATATTCAGCCTGTTGCGGAGAACGGTCGTGCCTGGGTAGCACAGCGGATCATGTTCAGCGGCATAGACCACCTGCCGATCCTACTTCTTGCGGGTTACTTGGTCCTTGATAAGCGCCCTGCGCTCATCCCCGCTCAGGCCGCGCTCACGGCTTTCCTTCAGAATGAAGCCCATACGTTGCGATAGCTTCAAGCCTTCAACCGCGCTGATTTTTTCGCCCCTGCCGCTGGTCAGGACAAACTGGCCATTTTGGGTCGGCCGGTGGCTTGAGGTACTCTTTTTCATATGACGACAATATCAACTCGGCGACTCACCGGCAACTGCATGCCGCTATATGCTGCTTGTCGTCGCTGTCACACAGAATGCGATTTGGGTCCACGGCCGCGCCAGCGCCGCCGGTCAAACCGCGTTTGTCAGCCGCACGAATTCCTCGACGCTGAGCGTCTCCGCACGCCGGGTCGGATCGATGCCGGCGCGCGTCAGCAGTGCCTCGCCACCCAGGCTCTTCACGCTCTGCCGCAGCATTTTCCGGCGCTGGCCGAAAGCGGCTTCGGTGACGCGACCGAGTTTTTTCACGTCGGTTGACAAAGGGCTGGCGCGCGGCACCAGATGCACCACCGAGGACGTTACCTTGGGTGGCGGCGTGAACGCTTGCGGCGGCACGTCGAAGGCGATCCTCGCCTCGGTCCGCCAGCCCGCCAGCACGCCGAGCCGGCCATAAGCATCGCTGCCGGCACCGGCGACAATGCGCTCGGCCACCTCGCGCTGGAACATCAGCGTCATCGATTGATAGAAGGGTGGCCAGTCCGCCACGGTCAGCCAACGGATCAACAGCTCGGTGCCGATATTGTAGGGCAGGTTGGCGGCAATCCTCACCGGGCCGTCTTGTGACGCGGTCTTGGCAAGAGCGGCAAAATCCGTCTTCAGCGCATCGCCGCTGATCACCTCGAGCCGGCCCGGATAGTGGTTGGAGACCTCGGCCAAGGCCGCAAGGCAGCGTTCGTCGCGCTCGATGGCGACGACGCGGCCGGCACCGGCAGCGAGCAGCGCCCTGGTCAGCCCGCCGGGGCCGGGGCCGACCTCGATCACCGTGCTGTCGCTGAGGTCGCCGGCGACCCGCGCGATCTTGCCGGTCAAATTGAGGTCGAGCAGGAAATTCTGGCCAAGCGCCTTCTTTGCCTGCAGTCCATGGCGCTCGATCACCTCGCGCAGCGGCGGCAGCCCGTCAATGCTCATGATTTTGGGCTCATGATTTTGGGCTCATGCAGCTGCGGGCTTTGCGCCGGTATCGGCCAGCCGGCGGGCCAGCTTCAGCGCCGCGATCAGGCTGTCGGGACGTGCGATGCCCTTGCCGGCGATGTCGAAGGCTGTGCCGTGATCGGGCGAGGTGCGGATGAACGGCAGGCCAAGCGTGACGTTGACGGCCTCGTCGAAGGCCAGCGCCTTGGCCGGGATCAACGCCTGGTCATGATACATGCAGACCGCCACGTCGTAGCCGGCGCGGGCGCGCGCATGAAACATCGTATCGGCCGGCAGCGGCCCGAAGGCATCGATGCCTTGCGCCCGCAACATGTCGACCGCAGGACGAATGATGCGCTCGTCCTCTGTCCCCATGGCGCCGCTTTCGCCGGCATGCGGATTGAGGCCGGCAAGCGCGAGCCTCGGCCTGGCGATGCCGAAACGGCGTGCAAGATCGCCGGCGGTGATGCGCGCGATGGCAACGATCAGCTCCGTCGTCAGCGTCTTCGGCACCTCGGCCAGCGCGATGTGGATGGTGACCGGAACGGTGCGCAATTCGGGGCCGGCGAGCAGCATCACCGGCGTCACCGTGCCGCCGGTGTGGAGCGAGGCCAGATGCGCCAGATATTCGGTGTGACCGGGAAAGCCGAAGCCGGCATCGTAAAGCGGCTTCTTCGCGATCGGACAGGTGACGACCGCGGCCGCGTGACCGGCAAGGCAGTCGGCGACGGCGCGATCGATGGCCTCGATGATGCCGGCGGCATTGGCCGGGTCGGGCCGGCCGGGATCGTCGGTGAAGTGGGCCGCCAGCGGCACCACGGGCAAGGCGTGTTGAAAGACACCAGCTGCTTGGGCCGGCACCGTCTCGGCGATTGCCACCGCCGCGCCGAGCCGGCGCGCCCGCGCGGCAATCAGCGCCGGATCGGCCAGAAGATAGAAGGGCGCGGCACCGGAACCGCGGGCGCTCTGCCACGCGGCAATGGCGATTTCCGGACCGACGCCGGATGGATCGCCGACGCTCAGCGCCAGCGGAAGCTCTGTCTCACGCACGGCTGGGCCGGTTCAGCGCGTAACGATCTTGGCTTTCGCCTTCAGCTCTTCGACATATTTGGCCGAGAGCTCGTCGGCGTTCTTGTCGCCGCTGCCTTCGCTCTGGAACACCATCTGGGCCGCCTTGTCGTCGGAAACCTCGCGCGACGAGCAGATGCCGATGAATTCAATGCCGCGATCGGTCTCGCGCACGGCCGTGGCGCCGCCCAGCTTGGTGGCCTTGATCTGCTCGGCCCAGTCCGGCGGCAGTTGTGGCGCCAGCAATCGGGGGAGGTCGCGAACGGTGACGTCGATCAGGCCCTTGGCGAATTCACGCGTGGTGTTGCAGCCATTGAAGCGGGCGCGCATGGCTTCGGCCTCGCGCTTGCGTTTGGCGAGTGTGGCACTGCGCTCGGCCTTCGGCACCACGAAGATCACCTGCTGCAGCATGTACTCGGTGGCGCTTGGCTTGGCGCCGCCTTTTTCGAGCATACGCTTGACCAGATCCTGTTCGCTCACCTCCCCGCCGCCGCCGCTGTAGCGTGCGCTCAGCGCCTGGTTCCACGCCATCTGGGAGCGGATGAATTCCTTGAAATGCTCCTTGGTCACGCCGGACTGCGCCATGACACCGTCGAGCTGCTTGAGCTGCATCTTGTTGCTCGAGGCAAAGCGCTGATAGGCAGCCTCTACCTGGGCGTCGGAGATGCGGATGCCGAGACGCCTGGCCTCCGCCATACGCAGCGTCTGGTCGATCATTTCCTGACCCGCGTCACCCTTCTTGCGCTGCAGTTTCAGGAAGGCAGCCCGGTCCGCGATGTCGCCGGTGGTGATCGGCATGTTGTTGACGACATACTTGATTTCACTGGCGAAGGCCGGCGGTACCATCGTGGTGACAGAGACCGAGGTCGCCGCGAACAGGAGCGCGAATCCTGCCGAAAACAGGTATTTCCTCATCGAAAGCATCCCAATTCTAGCCCGGTTTTGGCCGATTCCAGCCCGATATTGGCGAAATCCGTGCCCGCTTTATGCGGCAAAACGATGTCGTCAGCCGGCTCTACTGGATGGAGTCGATCGAGCTTTGGGACGAGCCGAAATCGCCGAGCGTGCGGAACGACAGGTTGAAGCCGACATTCTGCGACACTTCCTTGGTGTTGATGTCGCGTGATTCCGAGTACGTCATCAGGTAGGTGAAGCAGGAATCATTGTAGGCAAAGCCGACGCCGTCCTTGACCAGCACGCTTTGTTGCAGGTCGTAGGTGCCGGTGCCGAAGACGCGCCAGTTTTCGGCCAGGTGTGTCGAGGCGCCGAGCGTGACTTCGTGGCGGTCGGTGGTGAAACCATAGAGGGGCTGCGCCTGGATGAAGGCGTATTTGGCGCTCAGCGAAACCGGCAGCCCGGAATAGGCGGCCTTCACCTCGGCACGGCGAACTTCGAAGGTCTGCTCGTCGAAGCGGCCGCTGAGCGAACCGGAGAAGCCGCTCGGGCTGCTGAAGCCGACAAGGCCGACATAGTCGGAGGTCGAAGTCTCCAGGCCCGAATTGGCGGCGCCATCGACATTGGCGCCGACATTGACCAGATCCGGCGAATTGAAGGAGTTGCGGCCGCCCAGCTGGTAGGATTGGCCGAAGATGGCATTGGTGCCCCAGCCATTGTCGTAGGCGCCGGAATAGCGGAAGCCGACATTGGCGCGGCTGCCGCCTTCGACGCGGTCGTAGCCGGAGAACTTGTCGCGCTCGAACAGCGTCGTGGCATCGAAGACGAAGCTCTGTGCATCCTCGTTGGGAACGGCGAGCCCGCCGACATACTGCTCGTTCGGGCGCATGAAGACCTGCGCCATCGGTTCGACGATATGGCTGGAGCCGGTCATCGAGAACAGCACCGGCCAGCGCATTTCAAGTCCGGCAGTCGCCATGTAACGGGCGAAGGAAGACCGCATGTCGTCGGCGGCACCGACATTCGTCGCCATCTGGTTTACCGCAGTCAGCGAAGCCGAAGAAGCGTTGAGATAGTCGACGTCGCCCTGCAGAGCCAGAAGCGGCGTCAGCTGCAATCCGCCGTCCGTGGTGAAGGTACGCTTCCACTCGGCCTCGGCGGTGAGGCGACCGGATTCGCCCTCGATGCCGCGCACGCGCTGGACGCCTGAGCCCGGCACATAGGGGGTAAAATAGGCCTGATCGAGATCGTCACGGCGGATGATGCGCGCATTGACGTTGAACGACAGCTGGCCGCCGGCCACCGACATGTCGGGAATGTAGGCATAGTCGAGCGATGGCAACACCCAGGGCTGCTTGTCGCTGCGCGATGCGACGTTGCCGTCCGGTGTGTTTTCCTGAACCTGGAAGCGCATGGCGCGCACATCGAAATAATTGCGGTCGTTTAGGCCGGTCAGGTAGACCGACGATTGATGCACGGCGTCGTTGTAGCCTTCGATCGTGTAGGTACGCGAAAAATTCTTGTCGGTCTGAAGCAGGATATCCCAGCCGAAGTCCCAGCGCGGATTGATGGCGAACTGGCCTTTGGTGCCCATCATCCCGCGGAATTTGTTCGGATCGCCTGCTGGCCCCGAATTGACATTGTAGCCGCCGGGGAAAGCCGCGAAATCACGGAAAGCGCCAGGGTCCTGCTGGTTGATTCCGGCAAGCTTCAGCGTGTATTGGCCATTGTTGAAGCGCTGGCGCCACTCGGCCTCGCCGAGGAAACCCTGCTTGGTGTAGCCGCTGCCGGTAACGGTGAGGTCGTAGGTCGGCGACAAAGCGAAGTAGTAGGGGACTTTGACGCCGACGCCGAGACGATTGTTGTAGCCGATGCTGGGGATCAGGAAGCCGCTTTTGCGCTTGACCGTCGGGTCGGCGATCTCGAACGCCGGCAGATAAGCCAGCGGGAAACCGAAGAACTCGAAATTCGCGTTCTCGAAGCGAACCGTTTTCTTTTCGCCGTTCCAGATGATCTTCCTGGCTTTGATCCGCCAGGTCGGCGCCTTGTCCGGCTTGTCTTCGCAAGGCTCGCAGGCCGTATAGACGCCGTTGTGGAACGTTGTCAGCACCCCGCCCATGCGCTCGGCGCTTTCGGCGGCGAAATAGGCTTTTTCGGGCGTTTCGACGCGCAGCGCATTGACGAAACCGTCAGCGAAATCGTCGGTAATATCGATATGCTGCGAGTTGATCTTGGTGCCGTCGCTGTTGACGATCTCGACATTACCGCTGGCAACCAGCCGCTTGGTGTTTCGATCATAGACGACGCGCTGGGCGACGAGCTTGTTGCCGCCATAGTCGATCTGGACGCCGCCGATGGCGGTGACCGTCTGGTTGTCGTTGTTATAGACGAGCGTGTCGGCCGCCAGCAGCATCTGGGAGCCGGAGGGAACCTTCGTTGCCACGTCGGTGACGTCCTGCGCCAGCGCAGGGGCCGTCAGCACGCCACAGGCGAGCAGGCATGCCAAGGCGCTCGCCGAATAGAGGCGCGCCAAACCGGCCTGCCTATGGCTGCGCAAAGCCGCCTCCCTCACTAGCCGTCTTCCTTGTATAGCAGGAATGTCACCCCAAAGAACATAGCCACGACAACCGGAACCCATGCAGCCACGGCTGTGGGCACGAATCCCGCCACGCCGAATGCCTTGACCAATACCGAAACGACATAAAGCAGAAAGCCGGCGAGGACGCCACCCAGAATCATCGTTGCCGACTGCCCCATCCTCGCAAATCGCATTGAAACTGTTGCCGCAATCAGCGTCATGGCCACAAGCAGGAACGGTAACGCCACCAGCGAATCGAACTGCATGGCGAAGGCATTTGCCTTGAGGCCGAAGGAGCGGGCAACCTCAATCTTGCCGGGAAGGTCGTAAAACGGGATGGTTTCGGGGCGCGCCAGCCGTTCCTGCACGAATTCCGGCTTGAGGTTGGTCGGCAACTGGTCGGTCGTTTCGGAACGGATGTTGCCGTCCTTGAACACCTTGACGTCCTGCAATTCCCAGTAGCCGTCGCGCAGAAAGGCCCGCGCCGCGTCCTTGCGCTCGACGATATTGCCCTGCGGATCGAGGACGAAGAACACGGTGTCGGCCATTTCCAGGCCCTGGTTCAGGATGGCGCGGGCGCCGATGATGGTGTCGCCCGAGTTGGTTTTCTGGCGGATCCACGGCGTGGCATCGGCCGCCACCACGTTCGAATTGCCGGATCGCAGCTGGTTTTCCATCTGCTCCGACCATGAGAAGCCATGCGCGGCGATCGGATTGAGCACGCCGACCGACAATATGCCGAATAACAGCGCACCGATGCAGCAGGGCAACAGAAACTGCCAGGCCGACACTCCGGCCGAGCGCGCAATCACCAGCTCGTATTTGCGGTTGAGCGAGACCAGCGTCGCCATCGCCGAGAACAGGCCGACGAACGGCACCGTCTGCAGCATGATCATTGGCATCCTCAGCGCCGAGATCGCGACCGCCGTGCCGTAGGTGAAGCCCGGCAGGCCGGTGATGCGGCCGGACAGCTCGGTGAAGTCGATCAGGAACACCAGCGCCAGAAGGCCGATGAAGAACCAGATCGTGATCGACACGTAGCGAAAGAAGAAGTAGCGGCCCAGGGTCCAGCCCATCGTCAGGCTCCCTGGCCGGATGTGTAGCGCCGATTGAGGCGCAGCTTGAGCGCCGTCCAGCCATGGCTGACGCGGCCGGCGAAATTCGTCATCCAGTCGGCCCAGCTGCCGGGCAGTTCCATGCTTCGCGAGGTGACGATGAACCAGATGGCGACCGCCGAGGCGATGACCGGCACGCCATAGACCATATAGGCGTATTGCGGGATCTTGTCGGCCTTGCCGGCGGCAAAGAAGCCCAGCCAGCGCACGAACAGCGCAATGGCGATGGCTGTGATCAGCGGGTGGATGCGCGCCTCGCGGTGTGAGCGCGCATCGCCTGCCACGGCCAGCGCGATCAGCGCGAACACCAGCGAATAGGACCATTCGGAAAAGCGCTGGTCGAGCTCGGCCTTGTAGGCGCCGGGCCTGCGCTGGAAGATCTTGTCGTTCGGATCCGGGTTGAGCAGGTATTGCGTCGTTCGGTCCTTGGGCAGGAGCATGATATCGTTCGCCGCCGACATGAAGGCGGAAAGGTCGAAGGCGTAGGACGTGAAGCGGATGACCGACAGGTCGCCGGTCAGCGTCTTGCGATGAATGACGCCGTCATTCATCATCAGCACCTTCTCGTCACCCTTTTCGACGACGCTGCCGCTCTTGGCATAATAGATCAGATTGGCGCCTTCCTCGCGCGAATCGGCCACGAAGATGCCGCCGAGCCGGTTGTCCGGCAGCCGCTCGCCTATCTGCAGGAACAGCCCGTCGTCGATCTTGCGGAACGTGCCTTCCTGGATGATCAGCGACAAGAGATCGGCGCGCGAGGATGCGATCAGCTGGCGGTTCTTCTGCCTGGCATAGGGTTCGACGCCATTGTCGACCGCGAAGGAAAAGACGCTGGCCGCCAGCGCGATCAGCAGGACCGGCCGCACAATCGTCCAGCGCGAGGCGCCGGCGGCGTTGATGACGGCCAATTCCGAATCGGAGTTCATGACGCTGAGCGTCTGGGCCACCGCCACCACCAGGGCGAATGGCACCACGATCGGGATGATGGTGGGGATGATGAGGCCCGCGACCTCGAAAAAAGTCAGCGCCGATTGGCCACTATCGGTGACCAGGTCGATGCGGGCAAGCACCTGCGTCGTCCAGACAATGGCCAGCGTCCAGATCAGCGCAGCGAGAAACACCGCCAGTGCGCGACGCATGATGTAGCGTTCAACGACCTTCATGTAAGGCTTTTCTCGATTTGCCGAACGGCATCATGCCCGCGGACAAGGTAGTCGTCCGGCTGCGGCTGTACAACTGGGTGCGTTTGGCCATTTCTTTCAGGCGGTTCGATCCGATTCTCCGTCCCACATCGCCCGTCCCGCAGGCCGGAGTGTCGGCGGCAATGGATAAGAAAGGGAGAACATCGATGGTTAACAACAGGTTGCGGCAGGAAAGCGGGGCCGTGCCGCGACGAATCGTTATCGATTCCGTTGCGCATATGAGCCCCGATTCCGGCAAAGTCTTGCCAAATCAAGGAAAACGACCAAATGTCGCGCATCTTCCCTGAGAATGCATTTTTCCTGAAAATCTGAGCCGTTTCCCGAAAGCAGGACCTGATGACTTTGAGACCATTGATCGCCTTCGCCAAATTTGCCGCACCCAAAAAGGGCAGCATCTTCGTGCTGGCGGCCGACGATGGTGGTCTTGGCGAACCGGCAAAGGCCTGCGACCCGGCAGGAACGCTGGCGCGGGCGTTTCCGGTGGCGGAGTTTTCCGGCAAATTCGCCGGTGTCGTCGAAGTACTGGCGCCGCAGGGAACATCGCTCGACCGACTGGTGGCGGTCGGCGCCGGCAAGGTCGCCGGCCTCGATGACTTTGCCTGGCTGAAGCTTGGCGGCACCATCGCCGCGTCCCTGCGCAAGGCAGCGGAGGTGGCCGTCATCCTCGATGTGCCGGGCGCAAAGATTGGCGGCAGGCAAGCGGCGAACCTTGCCGCCGGCATCATTCTGCGCAGCTACTCCTTCGACAAATACAAGACCAGGAAAGACAAGGACGATGCCGAGCCGAAGAAACCGGTCAAGGTGACCATCCACACCGCCGATCCTGCCGCGGCGAAAAAGGCCTTCGCCGACGAGGTTGCGGTCATCGACGGCGTGCTTCTGGCGCGCGACCTTGTCAACGAACCGGCCAATACGCTCGGCCCGATCGAATTTGCCGCCCGCGCCAAGGAACTGGAAGCGCTCGGCGTCGAGGTCGAGATCCTCACCGAGAAGGAAATGAAGAAGCTCGGCATGGGCTCGCTCCTCGGTGTCGCGCAAGGCTCGCCACGCGGCGCCCGGATGGCTGTCATGCAATGGAAGGGCGGCAAGGCCAAGGACGCACCGGTCGCCTTCGTCGGCAAGGGCGTCACCTTCGACACCGGCGGCAATTCGATGAAACCGGCCTCCGGCATGGAAGACATGAAGGGCGACATGGGCGGCGCCGCGGCCGTCATCGGGCTCATCCAGGCGCTGGCCGCGCGAAAGGCCAAGGCCAATGTCGTTGGCATCGTCGGGCTGGTGGAAAATGCCGTCGACGGCCATGCCCAGCGCCCCGGCGACATCGTCACCTCGATGTCGGGGCAGACCATCGAGGTGCTCAACACCGACGCCGAAGGACGCCTCGTGCTGGCCGATGCGCTGTGGTACTGCAACGACCGCTTCCAGCCGAAATTCATGGTCAATCTGGCGACGCTGACCGGCGCCATCATGGTCGCGCTCGGCCAGCATTATGCCGGCCTGTTCTCCAACAATGACGAACTTTCGGACAGGTTGACGGCGGCCGGCCAGGCGAGTCAGGAGCGGCTGTGGCGCATGCCGCTTGGGCCCGAATACGACAAGCTGATCGATTCGAAGAACGCCGACATGAAGAACATCGGCGGCCGCTATGGCGGCGCCATCATCGCCGCGCAGTTCCTGCAGCGCTTCGTCAAGGAAACGCCGTGGGCGCATCTCGACATCGCCGGCACCGCGATGGGCTCGCCGCCGAGCGAGATCAACCAGTCCTGGGGCTCGGGTTTCGGCGTCAGGCTGCTCGACCGGCTGGTGCGCGACAATTACGAGGGATAAGGCAGGGAATGGCCGATGTCCTGTTCTACCACCTGACCGAATCGACGCTGGAGGATGCGCTTCCCGGCCTGCTCGAGCGCAGCGTCGATCGCGGCTGGCGCGCCGTGGTGCAGACCGGGACCGAGGAGCGGCGCGATGCGCTCGACCTGCATCTGTGGACATTCAGGGACGATTCGTTCCTCGCGCACGCGACCGACCGTGAAGCCCATCCGGCCGAACAGCCAATCCTGCTCACCACAAGCGACGCCAACCCCAACCAGGCGCAGATACGCTTCCTCGTCGATGGCGCCGCACCCGCCGATCTCGCCGGCTACGAACGCGCCGTGTTCCTGTTCGACGGCCATGACGCGGCCCAGGTAGAAGGTGCGCGGATGCATTGGAAGGTGCTGAAGGAGGCTGGCCACGCGGTCACCTACTGGCAGCAGACGCCGGACCGGCGCTGGGAGCGCAAGGCGTAAGCGCTTTGCCGGCGCGTCTTGAAAACGACGCTGTTATCGCCGAACCATCCGATCTAAGGATTGCGAAAAGCGCAACTCAAGCGGCGGGCTGAGAATGCGGATCAGGATCATCGGAACGGGGCGGGCCGTGCCGGCTCGATGCGTGACGTCGCGCGCCCTCGATGCGCGGCTGGGGTTTGGCGATGGACATTTCGAGGCCGCGACCGGCATCATCGAACGCTATGTCTGCGAGGCCGAATCGCAGGTCGACCTTGCTTGTGCCGCAGCCCGTCTGGCGCTTGCCGATGCCGAACTTGAGGCAGGCAGTGTCGATCTGGTCATCGGCGGTTGCGGCGTGCCTTACCAGCCGTTGCCGTCGACGGCGCCGCTGGTCATGCAGCGCCTCGGCCTTGCCGATGGGTCGGCGGCCGCTTTCGACGTCAACAGCACCTGCCTCGGCTTCCTCACAGCCTTCGAGACCGCGTCGCGCCTGATCGAGGCCGGGCAATGCCGGACGGCGCTGGTGTTCTCGTCTGAAATCGCCTCGCGCGCGCTGCCGTGGCAGGGCCAGCCGGAAATTGCGGCCCTCTTCGGCGATGGCGCGGCGGCCGCCGTGCTGCAACAGGCAGCCCCTGCCGAGGGTCGAGTCGCGGCCAACCTGATGCGCACCTACCCTTCCGCCTATGAGGCCTGCAGCATCGGCTCCGGTGGCACCCGGTTCGACTTTCATCGTGAGCCTGAGGAATTCGCCCGCCACAGCCTGTTCCACATGGAGGGTAAGGAACTGTTTCGCGTCACGTCACGCCATTTCAACGGCTTTGTAGCGGAGTTGCTCGATCGCGCCGGCTGGCGGCACGACGATGTCGACCTCGTCGTGCCGCATCAGGCGAGCCCTTTGGCGCTCGCCCACATGGCGCGCCAGACCGGCTTCGCCAGGGAAAAGCTGGTCGACATCGCGGCGCGCTACGGCAATCAGATCGCCGCTTCCATCCCCTTTGCGCTCGACGTCGCGCGCCGCGAACAACGCATTGTGCCCGGCGCCAAAGTGCTGTTCCTCGGCACCTCGGCCGGCGTGTCGTTCGGCGGCATGGCGCTGGAAGCATGACCGTGGGACGCGTCCTCGTCACCGGCGCCAGCGGCTTCCTCGGCGCGCATGTCATGGCGCGGCTGGCTGCACTGGGCACACCGGCGCTGGGTCTTGGCAGGGACGCCAAACGCTGCGCGGCGCTCGAAGCCGCTGGTCATCGGGTCGTTCGGCTCGATTTGTCTCAACCATTCGATGCAGCTGCCGCGCGCGCTCTCGACGGCGTCGATGCGATCATCCACTGCGCGGCACTTTCCGCGCCCTTCGGCAGGTTGGCGGATTTCCAGACGGCAAATGTCACAGCTACCCGCAACCTCAGCGATTTCGCGCGCGGGCAAGGCGTGCGCCGCTTCGTCCATATCTCCAGCCCGACGGTCTGTTTCGCCTATCGCGACCAGCTCGGAGTTCCCGAGAATGCGGCCTTGCCCCCTCCGGTCAATCACTATGCCCGCACCAAGCGGCAGGCCGAGGAGATCGTGCTGGCGGCGCCTGAGATCAGCCCGGTGGTGCTGCGGCCGCGCGGCCTCTACGGTCCCGGCGATCGCACGCTGCTGCCGCGTCTGCTGCAGGTGGCACGGCAGCGCCCGCTGCCGCTGTTTCGCGACGGCAAGGCGCGCATCGATCTCACTTATATAGAGGATGTCGTCGATGCGGTGCTTGCCGCGCTGTCCGCCGGGAGCGCTGCCGAGGGACAGATATTCAACATCTCCGGCGGCGAAGTGGTGCCGGTCCGCCGCATTGCCGAGGCGGCCTGCGCCCGCGCCGGCGTGCAGCCGCGCTGGCGCAGAATGCCGCTCTGGCCCGCCATGCTGACGGCCGGGATAGCGGAGGCGGTAGCGAATATATTGCCCGGCCGCCCGGAACCGCCGGTGACGCGCTACGGTCTTGGCCTGTTCGCCTATGCGCAGAGCCTCGATCTTTCCAAGGCAGGCCGCATCCTCGGCTGGGCGCCGAAAGTGTCGTTCGAGGAAGGGCTCGATCGCACATTCGGCAAGGCGATGGAAAGCAGGAGGGCAGCGTGAAGATCGTCTTCGCCAACAGCGCCTCTGTCAGCGCAGCCGAGCGCCTGATCCTGCGCGGCGGCAGCTGGGCGAAGGTCAGGCTACGTGTCCGCTACGGCCTGATCATGCATCCACAGGCCGGCCCCGTACTGATCGATACCGGCTACACGCCGCATGTGACACAAGGCAGCGAGCGCAGCACGGCGCTGCGTCTTTACATTGCGATCCTCCGGCCCCAGCTCAACGAAGCCGAGCAGCCGCTCGCGGTACTGGCGCGCTTCGGCCTCTCGCCGCAGGACGTCCGCACCGTCATTGTCACGCATTTCCATGCCGACCACATGTCGGGCCTGTCGCTGTTTCCCAACGCTCGGCTTATCGCCAATGACACCGCCTGGGCGCGGGCGAAGGCCAAGACTTCCCTGCAGAATCTGCGCCATGGCGTCTTCAAGGAACTGTTCCCGTCTGACTTCGAGGCCCGACTCGACGGGCTGTCGTCGAAGCGGCGGATCGAACCTCGCGGCGGCGTGCCAGGCGGCGCCGATCTGTTCGGCGACGGCAGCGTCGTCGCAGTCGATCTGCCCGGCCATGCCGATGGCCAGTTCGGCCTTTTGTTCCCCAATCTGGAGCGGCCGCTGCTCTACGCCGTCGATGCGCAATGGCTGATCAGAGCATTGGTGGAAAACCGAACTCCCGGTCTGCCTGCAACCCTGCTGGCCGAGGATGCCGCCGCGATCGAGCCGACCAGCGTAATGTTGCGTCGGTTTCTGGCGACCGGCGGCGAGGTTGTTCTTTGTCATGATCCGGCGGTGACGGCCTACGATGTGGCCGGAGAGAGCGCGTGAACGGGCCGGCCGAAGCGATCCGCTCGTTTGCGCTGACGCAATGGGTTTCGCGCAAAAGCCGCGAGAGTTTCGAGCGCTGGCAGGCGCAAGCCTTGCGCCGCTTTCTCGACCGCGACCTGCCGCGCGCGCCGTTCTACGGCAAGGCGCCGCGTCTTCTCGGCGACCTGCCGGTGACCGACAAGGCGACGGTGATGGGCAATTTCGAGCGCTTCAACATTCATGGCGTCTCGGCCGCCGAGGCCTGGAAGGCGCAGGCCGGCGATAGCCGCATTGGCGAGCTGACTGTCGGCTCCAGCACCGGCACGTCGGGCAATCGTGGCCTGTTCGTCATTTCCGAGGCGGAAAAATACCGCTGGCTGGGCACCATCCTGGCCAAGGCCGTGCCCGATCTGCTCTGGCTCCGGCAGCGCGTTGCGGTGGTCCTGCCGCAAAACACCGGGCTCTACGATAGCGCGCGCAAATCGCGGCGTATCGACCTGCGCTTCTTCGATCTGACGCGCGGTCCGGAGAGCTGGCGCGGCGCTCTCGAAGATTTCGCGCCGACGGTGATCATCGCGCCACCGAAGATACTGCGGCACTTCGCGGCCGAGGGCTTTCGGCTCAAGCCGCAGCGTGTCTTCAGCGCCGCCGAAACGCTCGACCCGGTTGACCGGCCGGTCATCGAGGCATTCTTTGGTGGTCAGGTCGACCAGATCTACATGGCGACCGAAGGGCTGTTCGCCGTCACCTGCCGCCAGGGCGGGCTGCATCTGGCCGAGGATTCGGTGTTCTTCGAGTTCGAACCGGCCGGCGACGGCCTGGTCATGCCGCTGATCACCGCCTTTCGCCGCCGGACCCAGATCATGGCGCGCTACCGGATGAACGATCTGCTGCGGCTGTCGGAAAAGCCATGCCGCTGCGGCTCGCCGCTGCGCACGCTGGACGAGATCGTCGGCCGCATGGACGACGCTTTCCGGCTCGCCTCGCCGCACGGGCAGCTCCTCGTCACGCCCGACATACTACGCAATGCGGTGCTCAAGGCCGACCGGCGCATCGACGATTTCCGCCTGGTCCAGACCGCTGAAGATGCAATCGAACTCAGCCTGGCCCCCGGGCTTGCCGACGAAGCCGCCACCGCTGCCCATCAGGCCGTGCGCAATTTGCTGGCGGCGCGCCAGGCGACAGCTTCGGTCAGCCTTGTTCGCAGGGACCTGCCGTTGGAGACCGGCCGCAAACTGCGTCGGGTCGAATGCCACCTGGGAGCGGCATCATGAACCGGCTCGCTATGTTGCCACTCGATCAGACGAACCGGGTAGAAAACAGCCCGCGTGAGGTCGAAGCCTTCGTTCAGCTTTTCAACGAGGTGCCGGTGCGCGACCTCGTGCGCAATCTGACAGTGGCTGTCGAAACCTTCGAGATCGCCGGCCGCTCCTTTCCGCTGACGCTGAACGACAGAAGCGAAGCGCCGAACTGCTATATCTGCTGCCCGTCCAGCGCCTATATCGACTATGCCATCGACGAGACCCGCAATTTCGTCTCCTCGCCCTTGCTGCAAAAAACGATGCGGATGCTGATCGGCCTGTGCGCGCCGCTGGTCAGGATGAGCGGCCTTGACCATCAGGTTCAGGTCAACAACTGGCTCTATTCGACCAATCCGGTGCCGCTGCTCGATCGCAACGCGGTCGCGGCGATGCGCGACGATCTCACCGCGCGTTTTCCAGATCGCGCTGTTTTCATCCGCTCCCTGAACGAGATCGCCGATCCCTCGACAATCGCAGCGCTGAAGGCGGAGGGTTTTCGAATGCTGGCGGCGCGGCAGATCTACATCTTCGCAGGCGACGGTTCGGCCATGACCAACGACATGAAGCGCGACCGCAAGCGGCTGCCCACGACGCCTTTCGAGCAGGTCGGCAATGGCGACTTCACCGAGGCCGACTATGCGCGCGCCGAAGCGCTCTACCGGATGCTCTATCTCGACAAATACACGCCGCTCAACCCGCACTACACGGCCCGCTATATCGGCGAGACGCACCGTCGCGGCATCCTGCAACTGGCAGGCCTGCGTCGTCCCGGCGGTGAACTGGTCGCCGTCGCCGCTTTGTCTCAGAACGGCAGGACACTGACGCAGCCCATCGTCGGCTACGACACCGGCCTCCCGGTGAGCGAAGGCCTTTACCGCATGATGATGGCGCTGGCGCAGGATCATGCGATGGCGCACAGCCTGTTCTTCAACATGAGCGCCGGTGCCGCCGCCTTCAAACGCTTGCGCGGCGCCGTGGCGACGGTGGAATACAACGCCGTCTATGCTGCCCATCTGCCGCGCCGCCAACGCATGGCGGTGCGGATCATGGAATTTGTGCTCGCGAAGATCGGCATTCCCCTGCTCAGGAGATTTGAACTTTGAGCGACACCCGGCAGCAGAAAGACAAAGACTATTGGCAGGCGGTGATGCGGTCTGCCGACATCAAAGCCAAGCCGAAGCGCATCCTGTTCGACGGCGCGCCACTGGTGCTGTTCCGCTCGGCGAAAGGCATTGCCGCCCTCTTCGACCGCTGCGCTCACCGCCTGGTCGAACTCTCGACCGGCAAGGTCGTCGGTGGCGAGATCGAATGTCCCTATCATGGCTGGCGCTACAATGGGGAAGGGCGCTGCACCGCCATTCCCGGCCATGTCGGCGACGTCCCGCATTACCGTATCCGCCGCTACAGCGCGATCGAGCGCGACGGCGTCGTCTTCGTCTCGGCAGGCACGCCTGAGGGCGAGCCCTATCTCCATTGCATGCAAGGCAAGGATGTCGTCGTGAAGCGGGTGCGAAGCTCGGCGCGATCGACGGTGCTCGACGCCGCCGAGAACATTCTCGACGCCACTCACACCCACTTCACCCACAAGGGTGTCCTGCGCGGCCTGACCGCAAAGCGCCATCTCGTGCGCGTCGAGGTGACCGGCGGCAAGGGCTGGGTCGAAAGCTGCTACACCGGCGAGGACCGCCAACAGGGGCTGGTCAGCCGGCTGCTGGAAGGCGAGCGCGCCAAGACCATCGGCCGCTACCGCCATCCCGGCATCGTCGAACTCGAATATTGGGGCAAGGGCGGCTTGGCGCTGGCGACCACTTTCCATTTGCGTCGGGCGGACGAACGGACCGTCGAAGGCGTCGGCTGGCTGATCGGCCCGCGACAGGGCCTGTTCGGCGAACTCAAGGCGCTTGCTTTCCGGCCGCTCTTTGCCTTTGCCCTGCAGCAGGATCGCCGTGTGCTGAAATCGGCCAGCGACAACGCCCGTATATCGCCGCAGGTTCAGCCGGCGATCGGCCCGCTGGATTTCCTGCGCCGCGACATAGCGGCGATCATCGACGGCAAGATGCCACCGGCGGCGGCAGAGCCGCGGGTGCACCAAATCGAGTTGTAATCTAAAGTTCACGGCACTTGATTCCAGTTCTGCTGTAAATTATAGTTCACGGATGATCGAAGTTCGATCCACTGACGAATTCCGAAAATGGCTCAGAGGGCTCACGGACATTCGCGCCGTAAAGAAGATCACCCAACGGATTGTCCGCGTTCAGGCTGGGCTGTTGGGAGACGCCAAGTTCTTCGATGGCATAGGAGAATTGCGCGTAGATTACGGTCCGGGATACCACTTCGTCCGGCGCGGCAACACGGTCATTATCCTGCTCTGCGGCGGTGACAAAGGCTCGCAGGACAGGGACATCGGAAAAGCCAGGAAAATGGCAAAGGAAGTTTGATATGACCCTCAGAACCACACCATTCGACGCCGCCGAATATCTTGATGATGCTGAGTCTCAAGCCGAACTGCTCGCTGATGCGTTCGAGACCGGGGACGCGACTTATATTGCGCACGCCCTCGGCATTGTCGCGCGCGCCCGCGGCATGACAAGCATAGCGAAGGACGCCGGCGTGACCCGAGAGGCACTCTACAAGGCGCTGAGCGAAAAGGGCGATCCGCGCCTCAGTACATTGCTGGGCGTAACCAAGGCGCTTGGCCTGCAATTGTCCGCAAAGCCAGTTAATCCCGTTTAGGCAACCTTAGCAGGACTTACGCACTCAGCTGAAACGGGAAGTTCCGCTTCAACTCGACTAGTCCTGCTCCGGCCCATTCCACTCGATATCGCGCGTCGACGCAGCCTGAAGGCTGATGCGCTGGCGCAGTGCTGTGCCGGCGATCTCGGCCAGCGTGCGCCACTGCGCCCGCTTCGGCGCGGGGTCGCCCGGCCAGTCGAGCAGCTCATCGGCATCGTGCATCGCCTGGCGAAAGCTGCCGAGACCACCGGAGCGCAGTGCCGCCGGCATCCCGTAGATCCACATCGCAAGCCTCACCGTCTGCGGCGCCGTCACGTCGGGCTTCACCTCGGCGCCATCCTCCAGGACCGCGTCGGCGAAGCGCCGCGGATCGCGAAAGAAGTGCAGGCCGCTCACGGCGCGCGGATTGCACTCCAGTGGCAGCACCGTGCCGTTATTCTCGCGCATCAGGTCGAAGGAGATCTGGCCGGTCCAGCCGGCGCCGGCGACGAAGGTTTCGACGAAGCGCCGGGCAGCCGCATCCCCGACTGGCTCGAAACAGATGCCGGCGCCCATGCCGGCGCGATAGAGCGAACTGTAGAGCGCCAGCGCTTTGAGTTCACCCTCGACCGCCACCGCATAGGCGCTGATCTCTTCACCTGCGATGTAGCGCTGCGCCACCCAAGGAGCGGCGGGCGAGGGGCGGACGGCGTCGAGTTCGTCCGGCGATGGCCGCAGCAGTACGTCACGGGCAAAACGTGACCACACAGGTTTGAACACCAATTCGCGCGATTGGCCACGAACGCCGTCGAGATCGGCCTCGCTTTGCAGCAGCATCGTTTCCGGCACGTCGAGCCCAAGGCTCTGCGCCAGCCGGATGAAGGCATGCTTGTCGTGAACGCGGGCGAGCATCGCCATCTCGGGTGCGAAGAGGCGGGCCGGCATGGCGCGGTGCTGCCAGAGACGACCGAGATAAAAGACTTCCTCGCAGGTCGGGATAACGAGTTCGATGCCTTCCGCGCGGACAAGCGCTTCCACCGCCTTGGCATAGGCGTCGGCGGCAAAGCGCGGCGGCGGCAGGCGATGGTAGGCGGCGCAGGCCGTGCTCGCTGCGGCGATCGGCCGGGCCGGGCTGTCGGCCAGGATCACCCGGCGACCGGCGCCATGCAGCAGCCGCGCCAGGTGCAGCGCCACCGGCGCGCGGGCACCGGTGATCAGCACGGTGCTATTGGGCATGAGCCACCGGCATCGGTTGGAAAAGACGAGTCGATGCTTCTGCGGAAGGCTTCATTCGCCATAAGTGCCACATGGCTTGCGTGCCGCCAACGGACTCCACAAAGGTGGCTCCGCTGCGTCAGCCATCGCTTTTTGGCCTTCAGGGCGTTATTGGCAATCTGTCGAACACCCGGATCTCCTCAATGCGCTTTCTGTTTGTCCTGATACTGCTTGCCGGCGCCGCCATTGGCTTCGTCTATCCCTGGGCCATGAGCAATTTCTCCGGCCACGAGATCGGCGCCTGGCGCGTCTACGACCAGGGCCGGTTTAGGCCTGTGACGGTGACGCTGAAAGCTGGCGACGCGCCGGTCAGAGTGCTGGTCGACCTGACGGCAAAGGCCGAGCGCATTGTCTCGCAGCAGCGCACCGTGCTGACGCTGACTGCCGCCACAGCCGGGCGCACGGTGCTTGCCTCGACGCTGCAATTCAACCACGCCGACAATCCGCGGCAGGTCAGCCCGCAACTGCCCGACAAGATCTTTCGCGACGAGGCCGGCGTGATCGAAACCGTCAGTCCCGGCGCCTATCTCTTCACCGCCGGCCCGGGCGACGCCGACGATATCCCGATACGCGCAGTGGATCTGATACTGCGCTCCGGCGCCGGTGAGATCGATCAACGCGCACGGCCGGTTGGCTATGGGCTGATGGCCGTCGGCCTGATCGGCTTCCTGCTTACTCTGGCTTTCGGCGGTCGCCGGCCGGAGAACCCGAACTCGAAGCCGCCACCGCCGCGTTGGGGCAGAGGCTCCTCGACATGAGCGCAGCATGAACTACCGTCACGCCTATCACGCCGGCAATTTCGCCGACGTCGTCAAGCATGTCGTGCTCAGCCTTCTGCTCGACTATCTGAAGCAGAAGGACAAGGCGTTCCGTGTCGTCGACACTCATGCCGGCATTGGCCGCTACGATCTTTCGTCGGCGGAAGCGCAAAAGACCGGCGAATGGCAAGGCGGCATCGGCCGCCTCATCCACGCCCCGATCGAAAAATCGGCGGCTGCGCTGCTTGCCCCCTATCTTGAAGCGGTGCGTTCGCTCAATCCCGATGGCGGGGTGAAGAAATATCCGGGCTCGCCATTGATCGCCAGGCACCTCATGCGAAAGCAGGACCGGTTGTCGGCGATCGAACTGCACGGCGCAGATGCCGCCAGGCTGAAGACGCTGTTTGCCGGCGATTTCCAGACAAGGGTGATCGAACTCGACGGCTGGCTGGCGCTTGGCGCGCATCTGCCGCCAAAGGAAAAGCGCGGCCTGGTGCTGATCGATCCGCCGTTCGAGGAAGCCGGCGAATTCGACCGCCTGGTCGACGGCATGCAGAAAGCGCACAGGCGCTGGCCGGGTGGCATCTACGCGCTGTGGTATCCGATCAAGGATCGCAAAGCGATCATCGCCTTCCGCAAGGCGCTCAAGCAATCCGGCGTCCCAAAGTTGCTCGACATCGAGTTCGAGATCCGGCCGGCATCGCGTGAACCAAGCCTCGACGGCAGCGGCATGGTGGTGGTCAACCCGCCCTTCACGCTGGAGCGCGAACTGCGCATCGTGCTGCCGGTCCTGCACAGATTGCTGGCGGTCGAAAAGCCGGCGCACTGGTCGCTGGAATGGCTGGCCGGGGAGTAGCGACGCTTCGCAGCGGGCGACGCCCGCGGCAAAGACACAAAGTCGCTAGAGGTTTTGACGGTGGCGCCATCCGCGAATGCTCAGCTGTGTTCAACGAACCGAAACCATGGAGATGCACATCTAATCGGCTCGGCGTTGACGCTAATCCCAGAATCAGATAGATAGATATCTAATTATTAGATTTCGAATCGAATGCCAAGATCGACAGAAGAGGAACTGGTCAACGCGATAGGCTTCGCGATATCGCGCTGGCAGGATGCCGTCGAAACGTTCGATGGGACCGTCGCCGAAATCTATGTGCTGAGCGCTGCCGAGCGCCGCTGTCTCGGTGCGATCAATCACGGCCGGCGGGGCCGGCAAACCTCGTAGCGAGGGAGACAAATCTCACGCCGGCGGCGGTCACGACGTTGATCGACCGGCTGGAAAAGCGCGGCTTCGTCAGCCGTCAGCCGGATCCCGATGACAGGCGCAAGGTCATGGTCGCGGCGGGCAAGAAGACCGAGGAACTCGTCCGGCGCTGCTACCATCCGATCCTCGAGGCGGGCGCCGCATTGCTGGAGAATATTCGGCGGCCGAGATGCAGTTTTTGCTCGGCTTATCAAGAGGTCGAAGCGATGCAGAAGGCGCAGACCGAGAGGGTGCGCGGCAAACCAAAACCGGTGCGTTGAGAGAAGGCATCGGAGGATGGTCCGGCGAAACGCCGGTCCGGTTTCAAGTGTGTACTGTCAAGGAGACCCTATGCCCCGCATGATCTTCGTCAACCTGCCCGTCGCCGATCTCGCTGCGTCGATGGCATTCTACAAAGCCCTCGGCTTCGACAACAACCCGCACTTCACCGACGACACCGCAGCCTGCATGGTGCTGAGCGAAACGATCAACGTCATGCTGCTCACCCACGCCAAATGGCGTCAGTTCACCGATCGCCCCATCCCGCCGGCCACCTCGAGCGAGGTCATGCTTGCCGTGTCCTGCGACAGCCGCGCGGCGGTCGATGCGATGAACGAGGCGGCGGCGAAAAATGGCGGCGCCGCCGACATCAACGCCCAGCAGGATTATGGCTTCATGTACAATCGCAGCCTGGCCGATCCTGACGGCCACGTCTGGGAAGCGATGTGGATGGACCCGGCCGCCATACCGCAGGGCGACGCCAAGCAAGGCTGAACCGGGTTTCGGCGGCCCGCCGGCCATGGGCAGGCCGCTTTTCCTAATGGGCAAGGCGAGCTTTTTCGAAGGTCAGGACGTGGTTTCGCAGCTTCGCACCGGCAAAACCGGTTGCGGAGCGGTAAACCATCGTCAGGGCGACCGCTTGACCGCGCGCCGCCGAATCCGCAAAGTGGGCGCAGTCGACCTTTGAGAGGCTGCCATGACTCGCTTTGCCAAATCCGCTCTTGCTGCCCTGATTTCGCTTTGCACGCCGCTGGCCGCACCCCTTGGCCAGCCAGCACAGGCCGCCGACCTTTCCGTCTATTCCGACGAGGACAGCGGCGTTTGCGGCGAGGCATGGGTGCTAAGCAAGATCTCCAGCCGCTTCTCCTACCAGGTGCATCACGTGCCGCATCTGCCGGATATTTCGATCACCGATTTTCAACGCATCCACCAGCATCGCTATCTCCCGGCCAGCGAAGAATGGCCGATCGGCCGCCGCTATTGCGGCGCCACCGTCAGCCTTTCCGATGGCCGCGCCCGCACCATCTGGTACTTGATCGAGGAAGGCCAGGGTTTTGCCTCGATCGGCGACAATGTCGAATTCTGCGTCTCGGGCTTCGACCGCTGGATGGTCTACAACGGCCGCTGCCGCGTCCTGCGCTAAGGTCGGATAAGAACCGCCGTTGAACCTGCCATCTCCCCGCAAGGGGGAGATCTGATGTCGCTCCGGATTCGCCAATCTCCGAACTGCTGCCGCTGCCTCACACCGCCTTCCCACCAGATACGTAAGCGCAGATCAGCTCGACCAACTGCTTCTGCAGTTCCGGGGCGTCGAGCATGTCTCGCCGCGCGGCATTGTGGATGACGCCCTCGACCGCTGAGGACAGCACCCGGGCTACGGTCTCATTGTCCTTTCTGCGCCTGCGATATTGCGCCACCGCCGCCGTGTAGTGATCCAGATAGCGCGACTGGAACGAGGCATGGGCGGCGCGTGAGCCGCGATCGCCCGGCGCCTCGTCGAGCAGCACCTGATGCAGCGTCGGATGGATGCTGTGCGCATCGATCATGCCGCGCACCAGCTCCTGCGCGAATCGCTTGAGCGGCTTGTCGCCTTCTGCTGATTCGGCGATCACCGACAGCACCTGATCGAAATGTCGCCGGCGAATTGCTTCGACCAGCGACAGCTTGTCGGGAAAATATTGATAGAGCGAGCCGATGCTGACGCCGGCCGCATCGGCCACCTTGTTGGTGGTGAAGCCGGCCCAGCCGAGCGCGCTCAGAACATGAGCACCGGCTTCGATGAGCGCCTCGACCGTCGCTCTCGAACGCGCCTGGCGCGGCTGCTTGCGCATGCGTGAGCGCGGCTTTGCAATGCGAGTAGACATGTCTGCTCCAGCAGCCAAGAATATAGACAACATACTCATATTTCTTGCAAAGGATACAGACCATGGACGCGCTGGATTTGCTCCGCAGCCTCTTCGTTTATCAAGCCTGGGCGAATGGTGAATTGCTGGAGAAGCTTGCGGGCCTCGACCAGCAGGAGCATGTCGATCAGCGTCACACAGCGACCCGTCTCGTCAACCACAACCTCGTCGTATCGAAGATATTCGCCGCGCATCTTTCCGGCACGCGTCATGGCTATGCGTCCGACAACACCGTGGACACACCGGCACTCGATGAATTGAGCGCTGATGTCGCTGCGATGGATCTTTGGTATCTCGACTATATCGAAGCCGTCTCGCCAAAGCTCATGTCAGAGCCTGTGGCTTTCACCTTCACCGACGGCGACAGGGCGATGATGTCAAGCCAGGAAATGCTGACACATGTCGTCACGCATGGCGGCTATCACCGCGGCGAGATCGGGCGGATCCTGATGCAGATCGGCATTGCGCCGCCGTGGGATACGTTTGCCGTCCACCTCCACCACGCCGAGCCTTCGCGCCGGCTGCAGGTGCGCGAACGGGTTGGCGCTTAGGGGCCCGCACCCGTTGGCTTCCAAGGGATCGCGGCTTCCCGGGAGGAGGATACCCCTATCTTTCGTTTCCCATTTCCGTTCGGCATCTCTTGCGCCGAAGCTGGCGATCCCCCTTCTCGTCTGGGAGACGTCCGACACACAACAGGCTGTCCTTCAAGTGCTGTCTTTCCTGGCTTTCATCCAACCATTTTCGATATACGAGCAAAAAGCTCGTGTTTAGTTTATTGCTGTTCCTGCAACCGTGGGGATGAAGCAAGATCAGCCTCTGCGGTGCGATGATTGTTGCCATCCGATAGGCCGCCGATGACCGCGTGAGATCGACGGCGTTGCAAAGAGAATGTGAGCTTGACGAGAAGATCGTGTGAGTCTCGATATCAGAGATTTCTCCCGCAACAGTTCGCTGCGAAGCGGGAAGATTCTTTGCCGATTTCTGTGCCGATCATTGCGATCATGCTCTCAGCGTAACCGAAACTTAATCTGCGAAATTCTATGTAATGCTTCGCTGGCTAGATAGGCACGAGTCAGATATGCATTAGCTCGCCGGGTCACTCACGGCCATCGGCACAAACGCAAGGGGCATCGCATGGCAAAGACCACGACGAAGGCGCCGGCGGCGAAAGCGCCGGCAAAGAAAGCGGCATCGAAAGCTGCCGCGAAACCTGCAGCAGTAAAGAAGGCAGCACCGAAGGCATCGGCAAAGCCGGCCGCCAAGGCAGCGGCAAAGCCGGCAGCTAAGGCAGTAGCAAAACCCGCCGCCAAGGCAGCAGCGAAACCCGCCGCCAAGAAGCCGGCCGCCAAGGCTGTGGCGAAGCCTGCTGCGAAGGCAGCAGCCAAGCCCGCCGCCAAGAAGCCGGCAGCCAAGGCAGCGGCAAAGCCCGCCGCCAAGGCTCCGATGAAGGCCGCCGCCGCCAAGTCGACGGCAGCTGTGAAGAAGGCTGCACCGGCCAAGAAGCCAGCCGCCAAGAAGAAGTAACAGCGGTCCATCTCAAAGCTCCCGGGAACTTTGCCGACTGGCAGATTCCCGGGAGCTTTTTTGTTGTGATTTAGGTCTTGTTTTGATGCATGTCGTTCTCTCGAAATTGACGCCACTTCTGTGAGACATGCATGGCGATTTCATTGTCGGCGGATTGGCCGCCTGGTTTTGCCCTTCTGGCAGTTGCTCCCTCAGGGAAGATCGGCCAACACTAAGGCGGTCGCATTCGATGGGGTTCAGGCGACACGCTCTAGACCTTTGCTTTACGCGCGTCGTTCTCAAGACCGGAATCGCATTTTTGAGCGACATGCACTGGCCGTCCGAAAACAGGGAACCGATCATGCCGAAGCTGCTCTACGCGTCCTCATCCCCCTACAGTTCCAAGGTGCGCATGGCAGCACTCCATGCCGGCATTGCCGTCGAGCTCGTTCCGGTCAAGACCGAGGACAAGCCTGCTGAACTGATGTCAGCCAATCCTCTCGGCAAGATTCCGGTGCTGGTGCTCGACGACGGCCGCTCGATCCATGACAGCCGCGCGATCACTCAGCATCTCAACCGCGCTTCGAAGAGCCTGTTGTTGCCGCGCAATGCCGACAAGCGCCTCGAGGCCGAAGTGCTGGAGGCGCTGGCCGACGGCATATGCGACTGCGCGCTGTCGATGGTCTATGAGCGGCGCACGCGTCCGGAGGAGATGGTCTATCAACCCTGGCTCGATCGCCAGTGGACCAAGATCACCGCCGCACTCGATTTCCTCAACGCCAATCCGCCGAAGCTGCCGAAGAAGATCACGCTTGGCCAGCTGGCGTTGCGTGCATGCCTCGGCTACCTCTCTCTGCGCTTCGCCGGCAAATGGGAAAAGGGCCGCGGCCGCCTGACCCGCTGGGCAGCGCGTTTCGATGAGAAGTTTCCGGGGCTGAAGGTGGCTGTGCCGGCCTGACGGGCGAAACAAAAAAAGCCGGGCGCGAGGCCCGGCTTTCTTGTGTCGTGGCTTGAACGACAGTTAGAACTTCATACCGACGCCGAAGGTGACGCGGTTGTCGCTCTCTTTGACCTTGGTGCCGACACTGTCGAAGCTCTTGGAACCGAAGTCGGTGTAGCGGTACTCGACACGGCCGAACACATTGTCGGTGATCTTGATGTCGGTGCCGACGCCGGCCGTCCAGCCGAGCATGGTGTTGCTGTCGCTGTCGCCGGGGACCGAGACCTTCTGGTTCTTCAGGGCGCCGCCGCCGGTGCCGTAGAGCAGGATTTCCGGGGTCACGGCGTAACCCAGACGGGCGCGCAGCGAGCCTTCGAAGCCGCCCTTGGAATTGACGCCGCCGCTGTCACCCTTGACGCCATTGTAGCCGAGATCGGCTTCAGCACCGTACACGAAGTTTTCCTGCTGCCACTGGTAGCCGCCGAAAACGCCGCCGACAAAGCCCTTGGTCTTGATGTCCGGGCCGCCGTCATGGACTTTGGCATGACCGCTGAAGCCGTAGCCGGCGCTGACACCGGCATACGGGCCGGCCCAGGAAGCGACGGGGAGCTCGGCGATCGGGGCCGGCGCCGGGGGCTCTTCCGAGACGACATCGGCAGCAAAAGCGGTACCGCTGAGGGCGAAGAGCCCGAGCGCAACCGCGAGCGGCGCGAATTTGAGATTGGTTTGCATTGTTGTTTACTCCTTAAGCCACAAGACACGTAGGCTTGTTTGTCCTGAGCGCCATCAACCCGTCCGGGGGGTGAAACGGATCTGGCACTCAACGGTTCCGAATGTCGTGTCAAAATGCGGCGGCAGCGAACCTGAAAATGGGTCATTCCCCGGCACGAATGAGGCCGAAGCTTGACGTTGCATCTTCGCAACAGCGAAATGTCAGTACGCAGGCGATGCTGCACTGCACTCGGCTTGGTGCAACGGGTTCAGCGTCCTATATTGCGGTCCTGCCGACCCGAATCCGGGGCGGTGCCGGCGGCGAAAAAGCCGTTTCGCCACATTCCTGCCCCAGGTGGAAACGGCATTTAACCCCTGGACGCGTCACAATGTGCCGCTAGCCGAATTGAGGCGCAGATTGAGGATTGACAGATGATCGAAGCCGCCGGGACGGCGCTGGTGACGGGCGGGGCGAAGCGGATCGGCAAGGCGATCGTCGAGGATCTGGCCGCGCACGGTTTTGCCGTCGCCATCCACGCCAACCGCTCGACCGCCGAGGCCGACGCGCTGGCTGCGAGCATCAGGGACGGAGGCGGCCGCGCCGGCGTGGTAGCCGCCGATCTGACCGACATGGATGCGGTTGGCGATCTCGTCGGCCGCGCCGCGGCAGCGCTCGGCCCGGTCACGCTTCTTGTCAACAATGCGTCGCTGTTCGTCGACGATAGCGTCGAGGACTTCGACTGGGCGGCATGGGACCTTCACTTCGCCATCCATGTGAAGACGCCGGCGCTGTTGGCGCAAAACTTCGCCCGCGCCTTGCCGCAAGGGCAGGAGGGGCTGATCGTCAACATCATCGACCAGCGCGTCTGGCGGCCGACGCCGCGCTATTTCTCCTATGCGCTCTCGAAGTCGGCCCTGTGGACGCAGACCGAAATGCTGGCACAGGCGCTCGGTCCGCGCATCCGCGTCAACGCCATCGGTCCCGGTCCGGCGCTGAAGAATGCGCGCCAGGACGATGATGATTTCCAAAAGCAGGTCGATGGCCTGATTCTGAAGCGCGGCCCGCAATTGGCCGAATTCGGCGCCACCATCCGCTATCTCTGGGAGGCGCGCTCGGTGACCGGCCAGATGATCGCGCTCGACGGCGGCCAGCATCTTGCATGGCAGACGCCGGATGTGACAGGCATGGTGGAATGAGTCCCGCAGACCAGAAACACAAAACGCGCGCCGGCGCCGCCGACGATATGCCGCCCGACATCGAGCTTGAGGATGAAGCGGTCGAGGAGATCGTCGAGCCCGAGGCCACCGGGCCCGATGTCGCCTTCACAGCGATAGACTGGGCGCCGCATGCCGGCGACGCCGACGGCATGGTCGGCGCCGAGGTCATCCAGACATTGGTCAAGCGGCTGCCCAATGCGCCCGGCGTCTACCGCATGATGAACGCTGCCGGCGACGTGCTTTATGTCGGCAAGGCGCGCAGCCTGAAGAAGCGGGTGACCAACTACGCGCAAGGCCGGTTCCACACCGCCCGCATCGGCCGCATGGTGCGCGAGACATCGACGATGGAGTTCGTCGTCACCCGCACCGAAATCGAAGCGCTGCTGCTCGAGGCCAATCTCATCAAGCGCTTGCGGCCGCGTTTCAATGTTCTGATGCGGGACGACAAGTCGTTCCCTTACATCCTGTTGACCGGCGATCACGTCTCGCCCGGCATCTACAAGCATCGCGGTGCGCGCTCGCGCAAGGGCGACTATTTCGGACCTTTTGCGTCGGCCGGCGCGGTCGGGCGCACCATCAATTCGCTGCAGCGCGCCTTCCTGCTCAGGAGCTGCACCAACTCCTTTTACGAAAACCGCACCCGGCCGTGCCTGCTCTACCAGATCAAGCGCTGTGCCGGTCCATGTACCGGGGAGATCTCGCATAGCGACTATGCCGAGCTGGTCAGCGAGGCGAAGGATTTTCTGTCGGGCCGCAGCCAGAAGGTGAAGACCGAAATCTCTGCCGCCATGCAGCAGGCCTCGCAGGAGCTCGATTTCGAGCGCGCCGCCATTTATCGCGACCGGTTGGCTGCACTGTCCCATGTGCAGAGCCATCAGGGCATCAACCCGGCCACGGTCGACGAGGCCGATGTCTTTGCCATCCATCAGGAGGGCGGCCAGGTCTGTATCCAGGTGTTTTTCTTCCGCACCGGCCAGAACTGGGGCAACCGCGCCTATTTCCCCAAGGCCGATCCGGCACTGGAGGGGGCGGAAGTGCTGGGCTCGTTCCTGGCGCAGTTCTATGACGACAAGCCGACGCCACGGAACATCCTTCTGTCGCGAGGCGTCCAGGATCAGGAACTGTTGGCCGAAGCGCTGTCCACCCGCGCCGGCCGTAAAGTGTCGATCTCGGTGCCGCAGCGCGGCGAGAAGAAGGATTTGACCGACAACGCGCTGCAGAATGCCCGCGAGGCGCTCGGCCGCCGCCTGGCCGAAACCTCCACGCAAGGCCGGCTGCTCGCCGGCTTTGCCGAGACCTTCGGCCTGCCGAAGCCGCCGGTGCGCATCGAGGTCTACGACAATTCGCACATTATGGGCACCAACGCCGTTGGCGCCATGGTCGTCGCGGGGCCGGAAGGGTTTGTGAAGAACCAGTACCGCAAATTCAACATCCGCTCGACCGAGATCACGCCCGGTGACGATTTCGGCATGATGCGCGAGGTGATGGAACGGCGCTTTTCGCGGCTGCTGAAGGAACATGGCGATGTCGTTCCCGACGACGCGGCAGCCGGTGGAGCAGGCGACGACATCGAAGAAGACATCTCCGGCAGCTTCCCGGCCTGGCCCGACGTCATCCTGATCGATGGCGGCCAGGGCCAGATGAGCGCGGTGCGCAAGATCCTCGCCGACCTCGGCATCGAGGATCGCGTGGCGGCCATCGGCATCGCCAAGGGCCAGGACCGCGATGCCGGCCGCGAGCGTTTCTTCGTCAGTGGCAGGGACTCGTTTTCGCTGCCCGTCCGCGATCCCGTGCTCTATTTCGTCCAGCGGCTGCGCGACGAGGTGCATCGCTTCGCCATCGGTTCGCACCGCGCGCGGCGCAAGAAGGAATTGGTCAAGAGCCCGCTCGACGAGATCGCCGGCATCGGTCCCGGTCGCAAGCGCGCGCTGCTGCTGGCCTTCGGCACTGCCAAGGCGGTCAGCCGCGCGGCAGTCGAGGATCTGGTCAAGGTCGACGGTATTTCAGAGCAGGTCGCCAAGCTCGTCTACAATCATTTCCATGAGAGCTGAGCGCCGGTGACGCCGCTGTCCCGATCAAATGGCAGCAGCCGTTCTTTTCTCGCAGGCCACTCGAATCCCGGCAATCGCGCGCTATTTTCGTCTGGCCAATCGAATCTCGCCTGTTGACCCCCTACATCCGGTTCTGATTTGAGTACGCAGGCAGAGAGAGTCCCTGAGATATGGCCAAGCGCGCGTTCAACCTGCCCAACATGCTTACCTATGCCCGCATCGTCGCGGTGCCGCTGGTGGTGCTGTGCTTTTTTCTCGAGGGGCATCTGAAATCGAGCGACTTCGCCCGCTGGTCGGCGTTGATCATCTTCCTGCTGGCTTCGATCACCGACTATCTCGACGGCTATCTGGCGCGCGCCTGGCAGCAGACGTCAAACATCGGCAAGATGCTGGACCCGATCGCCGATAAACTGCTGGTCGCCACCTGCCTGCTGCTGCTCGCCGCCGACACCGACCGCCATGCCGGCATCGCAGGCTGGTCGTTGTGGGCGGCAATCATCATCCTGTGCCGCGAAATCCTGGTTTCGGGGCTGCGCGAATATTTGGCGGCATTGAAAGTCTCGGTGCCGGTGACGCAGCTCGCCAAATGGAAGACCGCCATCCAGATGGTCGCCATCGCCTTCCTGCTGGCTGGGCCTGCCGGCGACAAGATCTTCCCGCTGACCACGCAGACCGGACTGGTGCTGCTGTGGATCGCAGCCCTCGTCACGCTCTACACCGGCTACGACTATTTCCGCGCCGGCCTCAAGCACATCATGGACGAGTGAGATGATCACCCGGCTCATTTATTTCGCCTGGGTGCGCGAACGGATCGGCAAGCCGGAAGAGGATGTCGAACTGCCCGCCGGTATCGAGACGGTGGCCGACCTCCTGCGCTGGCTGAAATCGCGTGGCGAGGAATATGAGCACGCGCTGCAATATCCTGATGTGATCCGCGTCGCCATCAACCAGGAACATGTCGAGCATCGCGAGAAGATAGCCGGCGCGCGCGAGATCGCGCTGTTTCCGCCGATGACCGGGGGCTGACACCATGTCCGGCGCGCCGACGGTGCGCATCCAGCGCGACGATTTCGACGTTGCCGCCGAGATCGCGAAACTGACCGAGGGTCGCGCCGACATCGGCGCCGTGGTGTCCTTCTCAGGACTTTGCCGCGACGAGCAGGGCCAGCTGTCGGCCCTGGAACTCGAGCACTATCCCGGCATGGCCGAGGCCGAAATCACCCGCATCGCCCGCGAGGCACTTCAGCGCTGGCCGCTGCAAGGGCTGACCGTCATCCATCGCCACGGCAAGATCGCACCGGGCGAAAACATCGTGCTGGTGGTGGCGGCGTCCTCGCACCGGCAGGCGGCGTTCGAAGCGGCCAATTTCCTGATGGATTTCCTGAAATCGCGTGCACCCTTCTGGAAGAAGGAGCACCGCGTGGACGGCACCGATGGCGGCTGGGTCGAGGCCAAGGACGCCGACGACCAGGCTGCGGCGCGCTGGAAGGCGCGGCCCGAATAAATCTCGGCGCAGCCATGTATTGACCGCATTCCCTTGGCCAAATCGCATCGGCAAAAAGGGAGCAAGGGCATGCTGGACAGGATCGCCGAATTCTTCGTCTTCGGTTTTGTGCCGCTGGTTATCGGCGTTCTGGCCGTTCCCGAGCCTTCCGTCGCCGCCGAGAAAACCCTGAAGGGCGAGGTGATGTATCGCGAGCGCATCGCGCTGCCGCCCAACGCCGTGCTGTCGATTCAACTTGCCGATGTATCGCTGGCCGATGCGCCGGCCGCCATTGTCGGCGAGCGCAAGGTAGCGCCGGCCGGCCAGGTGCCGATCAAGTTCGAGATCAGCTTCGATCCAACGGTGATCCGGCCCAACATGACCTATGCGCTACAGGCGCGCATCACCGCCGACGACAAGCTGCTGTTCGTTACGGACTCGCGCTATCAGGTCGATCCGCTCAGCGACGCGCCGCAGGCCATTGTGCTGAAAATGGTGGCGCCGAGCGACAAGCCGACCTCGGCCTCGCTGTTCGGCCAGAGCTGGCTGGTCGAGTATATCGACGGTATCGGCGTGATTTCGGAGCCGCAGGCGACGTTCCGGGTCAGCGAAGCCGGCAAGGCCGGCGGCAGCGGCCCGTGCAACGCCTATTTCGCCACCGCCAAGGTCGATGGCGAGACCATCGTCATCAGCGACATCGGCTCGACCTACAAAGCCTGCGCGCCGGAGGTGATGGCCGAGGAAAAGGCGCTGTTCGAGGCGCTCGCCAAGGCGGCGTCATACCGTGTCGATGGCGGCAAGCTGATCATCGCCGACAAGGACGGCCGTGACATTTTGCGATTTAACGCAGCGAGTTAAGATCAAGACTGCGGCGGCGGCGGGGGCGCCGGCGTCAGGCCGAACCGGCGCATCAGGTCCATCAGCCTGGTGCGGTCTGGCGGGCCGCCAGTGCTGAAGATGGCGAAGGCCTCGCGAAAATATTCCGGGCCGATCGCCGCCGGTGTCACCACGCACAGCACCTTGGCTGTCGCGGCGATGTCGTTGTCGAAGCGATGGACCGCGCCGCGCGGAATGCACAGCGCCTGGCCCGGCCCGATATCGTGCCGGTGTCCGTCGACGGTCAGCATCAGCACGCCTTCGATCCCGTACATCGTCTCTTCATAGTGATCGTGGCTGTGCGCCGGGGCGGGCAGGCGCTGCGAGCCGGCGACCGTCAGTTCGAAGGCGGCGATGCTGCCGTTCGACTGGTCGCCGGTAAGCAGGAAGCGCACGGCAAGGCCGCCATGGCTGATTGTCTCGTCGGCCGGATTGACGCTGATCTGGCTAGCTCTGTCTAGCATTTCATCCTCCCACGTGGTAAATTGAATTTACCGAAATGAGTAAACTCAATTTACCAGAGTGTCAATGCCATTATCCGCGGAAGCACCGCCAAAGAAGCCACCGCTGATCGGTGCGCTGCTGCGCGTTCCGGCCATGGCCATTCACCGCAAGCTGATCAGGGATCTCAGGGCGTCGGGTTTCGAGGACCTCAGCCCGCCGCATATGGCGGTGATCCAATATCCCGGCCCGGATGGCCTTCGGCCGAGCGCGCTCGCCGAGCGCGCCGCGATGAGCAAGCAGGCCATGAATCAACTGCTGAAGACGCTGGAAGCGATGGGTTATATCACTCGCTCGGCGGCACCCGATGAGAGCGGCGGGACCGTCGTCCACTTCACCGACCGCGGGCGCGCCGCATACCAGAAGATGGCCGACATCCTGCTCGACGTCGAACGGGAATGGGCCGAGGAACTGGGCGAGAAGCGTTTCACGGAGCTGAAAACGCTGCTCGGCGACCTCTGGGACACGCCGCTCATCCGTTGAAAGCGGCATGAAGCCGAAGCCGGGACCTGACCAAAGAAAAAGGCCGGCGAAGTGCCGGCCTCTTGCATACATTGGTTCGCGTCGGCTCAGCCGACGATCTCGGTGTCGGAGAACCAGTACTTGATCTCCTGCGCGGCGGTTTCCGGCGCGTCGGAGCCGTGCACGGAATTCTCGCCGATCGACAGCGCGTGGACCTTGCGGATGGTGCCTTCGGCGGCGTTGGCGGGGTTGGTCGCGCCCATAACTTCGCGGTTCCTGGCAATGGCGTTTTCGCCTTCCAGAACTTGCACGATGGTCGGCGCCGACGACATGAATTCCACCAGTTCGCCGAAGAACGGACGATCCTTGTGGACGGCGTAAAAGCCTTCGGCCTCGCGGCGGCTCATCCACACGCGACGTGAGGCGACGACGCGCAGGCCGGCCTCTTCCAGCATCTTGGTGATGGCGCCGGTAAGATTGCGCCGGGTCGCGTCCGGCTTGATCATGGAAAAGGTGCGTTCGAGCGCCATGGGGTCGTCCTTGTCTTGAGATGGAAAGTCTTGAGATCGGAATGTGGAGTGGCGGGCTCTATACAAGCCGCCCGGCCCATTGCCAAGGGGAGGCGCCCCGGCAGCGTTATTCGACCGCGACCGCCCGCATGGCCGTTCGCAACGCTGTGGTCAAAGGCAAGGCTTTGCGGGAAAATGGCGATTGCGCAGGCACGCACGGTTTCGAAGGGAAACCAGCGGAATGGAAAGACATCGGACCATGTTTGACGGGACGCGCTGGCCCTACCACCACCTCAGGCCGGGCGACATAAAAGGGAGCCTATTGATTATCGGCATTTTTGCTGCCGTGGGCCTTGTTATGCTGCTCTTTCCGGGACTCCGCACAGATACGAACTTCGGCTTCGGCCCCGAATGGCAATGCACGCTGATGCCGAAGGGCGACCCGATCTGCGTCAAGCTGGTCGGCAAAGAGGGCGCGAAGTGACTGTCAGTATCACTACCGCCTGATAACAACGGGCGGCCGCCGGCGCTCCCAGCCCTCGCGCTCCAGCGTCGGCATCTCATGCTCCTCGCTGGGATAGCCGAGGCAGAAATAGCCGATCAGCGTCCACTCAGGCGGGGTGTCCAGGATTGCGGCCATCTCGGCGGCGTCGAGGATCGACACCCAGCCCATGCCGATGCCTTCCGCCCGCGCCGCCAGCCACAGTGTGTGCACCGCCATGACGGCCGAATAGTCGATGGTCGCCGGCATGGTCATGCGGCCGAGCCCGTGGCCCTGTTGCGTCGTGCGGTCGGCGAAAACCGCGAACTGGCAGGGCGCTTCATTGAGACCGGCGAGCTTCAGCCGGGCATAGAGAGCGGCGCGCTCGCCCGAAAAGCATGCCAGCGCCTCGGCATTGCAGCGCTCGAAACAGTCTCTCACCGCGCCCCGCCGCTCGGCGCTCTCGACCACCACGAAGCGCCACGGCTGGCTGAGACCGACGGACGGCGCGACGCTGGCAAGCTCCAGCAGCCGCTCCAGCGTATCCTCGGGCAAAGCCGTCCGCTCGAAGCGCCGCACATCCCGGCGCCAGCGCAGCAGCGTGACCAGCCCGGCGCGAAAATCATCGGTGAAATCGGGGGGTGGTGGCATGGCGATCAGGAGACTTGTGTGGGGAATAGGCAGTAGGCAGTAGGCAGCAGGCAGTAGGCAGTAGGCAGTACAGCGCTCAGACCCTATTGCCTACTGCCTATTCTGCTGCCGCCGCCTCCTTCCAGCAATGCCGGTTGAGCGGACGGGTCGCGTCGTGTCCGACGAGTTCATAGAACAGAATGGTCATTGGCGGCTGCGTCCTCGCGGTCTAATTAGGCGCCTGCGGCTGAAGCGGAACTCGTCGGCGGGAAAAAGATGAAACAGCATTTCATGATGTTCGCGGCCTACAATCAATGGGCCAATGGCCGCATCTACGATGCCGTCGCCGCACTTGACGAAGAAGAGTTCAACCGCGATGTCGGCGCATTTTTCGGCTCGATGATGGGCACGCTCAACCATCTGCTGGCCACCGACCGCATCTGGATGAAACGCTTCACCGGCGAGGGCGACGCGCCGGCAAAGCTCGACGCCATCCTGCACCGCGCATTGCCTGGTCTAAAGCTGGCGCGTGAGGCCGAGGACAGGCGGATCGTCGACTGGGTCGGCGGTTTGACCGAAAAGGCTTTGTCCGGCCGCTTCTCCTACATGACCGTTTCCGACATGCGCACCGTCTCGCAGCGGCTGGCGCCGGCGCTGGGACACGTCTTCAACCACCAGACCCATCACCGCGGCCAGGCGCATACCATCCTGACCATTCTCGGCCGGCCTTCGGTGCAGCTCGACCTGGCGTTTTTCCAACGCACCGACGAAGGCCGCGCCTACGCCTGATCTCCTGACCGCGCTTCCCGTTTAAACGCACGGGAGCGTTAACCGGTGCATTTGCGCGGCCGTCGATGCCCGGCACCAGCTCTGGATCCAAGCCGGGTTTGAGGACCCTGTCGGCACAACGCTGCCCGGTGACTGGGCCAGATGGCTGGGCTGTCAGTGGCCCGCCTTTTGTGGGCCTTCGGCTCCAGGCCGCCGCAGCCACAACCCGCTCCAACTCCGGTGGAATTTCTGTCGAGAGAATTAAACAAAGTTTAAATATTGAAGCAAAAACATATTTTTTTTTAGCAGACCAGTGCACGCCTTGAGAACTACAATCCTTATTCTTGGAAAAAATAAAGAAACTATAAGGAAGACTCGTGCGTAGCTGTGAGTGCATAAGCATATGTCTGCTTTGGTTTGCTGGCATGTTGCAATGCACAAAGCAGAACGGCAACAAGGAGAGTGTCATGGTTAATATCACTCAAAAAATCGCTAGAACACTGGCGGCGGGTGCAATTATCGTCATTTTTGCCGCTCCCGCGAATGCAGGCGGCGGAATTGGCGTCGGTGTCGGCGCATCTATCGGCGGTGCTGGCGGCATCAATGCCGGTGTTGGCGCTTCGATCGGCGGCAGCGGCGGGGTCAAGGCCGGTGCCGGCGCCTCGGTTGGCGGCAGCGGCGGTATCAAGGCGGGTGCTGGCGCAACGGTCGGCGGCAATAGCGGCGTTACAGCAGGCCTCGGCGCCTCAGTCGGCGGTAGCAGCGGCATTAAGGCTGGCGCTGGCGCGACGGTCGGCGGAGCCGGTGGCATCAATGCCGGTGTTGGGGCCACGGTCGGCGGCAGCGGAGGTATCAATGCCGGTGTCGGCGTCAACGTCGGCAGCGGCATCAACGTCGGTGTCGGCGTCGGCATTGGCGGAACGCCGGGCACGCCCGGTACCCCCGGCACTCCAGGAACTCCTGGAACACCAGGCACCCCTGGGACACCCGGTGTCGTCGCTAGCATGTCGAACAGCCAGCTGACACGTATGAAGAAGCGCTGCGTCGATGTGCTCGCCAGCGAGGGCACCTACGACAGCGATCTGCGGCAGCTATGCCTTATGATCTCGCGTCGCTGAGACAGGTTTCGCCGGGAGTGTCGAGCCAGCCGTGAGGCTTTACGGCACTCTCCTACCGCATGGCCCAGACTTCCCGAGGGACATGCGCTGACGAGAAGCCTCCGGCCAGTCGGAAAGCCCGCCGCGCAAGTGGCGGGCTTTTTGTCGCCACTCACAAGGCAACCGATCGCGCCTTTCGATTGCCGGAGTTTTTTATCGTTTAACGGAAACGGTGAAACGCGCTATCCCTTTGTCTTGGTAATTCTCAGGGAAAGCGCCCACGCGCTTCTCCCGGGAAAGCTGCTCACACTTTCCTGGAATTGTTCTGGTTAACCACATTCGAATTGCAGGTAAGATTTTAGGGTTTCATTTGTGTTCCCGCTGCAAAATGGCGAACACAGTGGGAGAAATGGCATGCGGGTCGATCTTTCGCCCACGAGCTTGGGCAGGGTCATAGCAGTCACGGTTGTCGGCACGGCGATCTGTATCGCGGCGGCCTTCCTTGTCGATTCCTACAATTTTCCGTCGCTGTCGCCCGAAGCGTTGCGCTGGGCGCAGCTCACCGACTTGTTGCTGCCGCTCGTGCTGGGTGGATCGTTCTTCTCTTTCCTGATGTACAAGATGCGCCAGCTGGCGATCGCCCAGAAGAATCTGAGCATCGTCGCGGCGACCGACAGCCTGACCGCGGTGTTCAACCGCGGCGCGTTTTCGATGCTGGTAGAGGCCTATCTCGAACAGGCGCGCAGCCAGGCCGTCGTCGATGCCGGCGCCCTGCTGATCGTCGACGCCGATCATTTCAAGACCATCAACGATCGATTGGGCCACGATTGCGGCGATCAGGCGCTCAAGCTTATTGCGCAGACGATCAAGGCCCAGCTGCGCGGCGCCGACATCGTCGGACGCATCGGCGGCGAGGAGTTCGCCATCTTCCTGCCCGGCGCCGACCCGTCGCAGTCCTGGCTGGTTGCCGAGGGGATCCGGCGGCGCATCCGCGAGGTCGAGTTTGCCCCGGATGGGCGGCCCTGTCCGCTCTCGGTAAGCATAGGCGGCGTCGCCTTCAGCGGACCCACCACCTATGCCGACATGTTCCTGACGGCCGACCGGCACCTCTACAAGGCCAAGTCCAACGGCCGCGACCAGGTCAGTTTCGAAACGACCGGGCCGCGCGGCCTGCTGTCCGGCGACCCGACGCTGCATTGAGGGTGAGCCTGCATGGCGTGCGTGGTGCTACAGGAACACCGATCTGACATAGCGTAGCGGGGCGGTTATCTTCCAGGATGTCGATTTCAGCAGGGCCTGGTTCGTTGCAATGAGACTCTGGATTTGTTGGTGTGCGGCCGCGATCTGCAAGCTTAGCTCATCCCGGCTTACGGCAACTTCGCGCAGCTCCCGCTCCGCCTCCTTGAGCAGATCGACATCGGAATCATGCAGGACAGGGGCGTTCTTCGAGAGACTGATATAAAACTCATGCAGGTGTAACTGACCCGGTTCATTCTTGTGAAACGCAAGTTCCCCCGACTTGATGTATCCGAGCGAACGAAGTTTCTTGATCAGAAATCGGAACGAGGCCGGCGTGAACTGCCACGCGTGAGCATCGTAATAGGCCGTGTCTACCTGAACGGCTTCGAACATGCTTTTTGCCTCTTCGTCGCTTTGCAGGAAGGCGACATCGTCAAAGGTCGGCTCGAGCCAGACGGTCTGTTTGGCCTTGGTGCAAACATACGAAACCTGGTCAAACAGAATTCCCGGCGTGTGGCGTTTGCGCTTTTCCGCATGGGCCTGCAGCGTCTGACCGACAGTGGACAGCGGCCGTAGCGCATCGAAGCAAAAGCGCTTGTCTGGTACCGCCAGCACAAGCCGTCCCCCGGGTTTCAGCAGTGTTTCGCAGTCTTGGAGGAAACGAACGATGTCGGTGACATGTTCGATCACATGCGAGGCAAAGATGAAATCGTAACGTTGCTCATAGCCGATGGTCTCGAGCAGGGTGCGGCCGTCCGAGACATAGTCGACCTCTTCGATCTTTGATGCATCGTCGCGATATTTCTCGCGCAGGCTGGCGGCGTCGGCATGGTCGACGATTTCGACATTGTAGCCACGGCGCTTTGGCAAAAGAGGATTGTAGCTTGGTCCGATTTCCAGGCCGAAGCCGCTCGGATCGAATAATGAAAACAGCAACTCATTCCTGTTCAGCATATCCCATTCCTGTCGTTATGGAGGTTTGGCGGGTGCCTTGCGGCCGTTTTTCGAACACGACCACGCTGTCGTAGACGGCGATACAGGCTGTCGATCGGGTGAAGGTAGAGACGGGGATCGCGCCTCTTGCGTGTGCCGCGTTTATCTCATCAAGCTTGTCCTTGACGAACTCCATGAAAGTCCCGGCTCGCTTCAGGCCGCCCTCATACTCATCCCAATACGCAGTATGAAGATCCTCGACGAGGTAAACGCCATGAGGGTCGACCTTGTCATACAGCAGCTCAAAGCTCTTCATTACGTGTCGCATGATATGACTTCCGTCATCGATGATGATGTCGAAGGCATCATATCTGTCGATGATCTGGTTGATCAGCGCCGGATCGTCTTGGCTGCCAGTGAATATCTCTATGCCGACTTCGTCATGCGCTTTGCAGATCGGATCGATATCGATGCCAATTACGCGAGCGCCGTGGCCGAAGTAAGCCTTCCACATCTGAAGGGAGCCGCCTCCGGACACGCCTATCTCGAGAATCGTTGGCGCTCTGTTTCTGAAGCGTTCGAAATGGCGCTCGTAGATATCGAAATAATGGAACCACTTATGAAGCCGCTTTCCTCCATTATTGAGAAAGTATCTGTGTAGAAATCCGTCTCCCAGCATCTGAAATCGACCCCAATACCAATATCTCGCGACAGCCGCGCTGCCATGCCCGGCGCGACAACGCAGCCAGACTGGAGACCGGGAGTGGGGAGCAATTACTTGCTGGCCGTCGCGTAGGGAATGCGCCGAAGCCAACTTGCATAGTGGGACAGGCTATTGCCAGACGCCGCTAAATTGCGAGAACCCGGCTTACAAAGCTACGTGTAAATTCCAAAGATGCCAGTTTCGCAACCAAGTGGCTGCCGAGGAAAGGCCGTATCGCCCGCATGATCAGCCATCGCCTGATCCTCATTGTCGGCGTGATCCTGTCGATAAGCGCAAGTGCCGGCATCAGCAGTTCAGCGCTTCCGCACTGGCCTGCAATCCGGTAGGTGCCAGCCGCACTGCGAAAGAAACGCGGCGTTATCAGGTCTCTGGCGTAGTAGCGTCGCAAGGGAACATCGTCAGGAAATGCCACCAGAAGTTTGTCTGCGTAGATTAGAGCCGACCTAGCCATTCTCGCGCTGTATGACGCGGAGTCACCATGAATGCGCCACGCGGACAAGGCCTCTCTCAGAAACCTGTTGGTGTAGCCCGCCCTGAACAGCCGCAGAAAAAGATCGTCGTCCTCGTAGCCGGAAAGCCGCTCGTCAAATCCACCTACCGCCTCGAACGCTTCGCGAGAGATGAGGGAGGCAGACGGGAGGACATACATGTTCTGGGACAGGCAGTTGAAGATCGTCCGTTTCGGATGTTCTGAACCAAGTCGCTTGAGCATCTGCCGAACCACTAGATTTCCATCCCGATCGTATTCGTCAAGGTCACTGTAGACCCATCCGAATGGACCTACCTGAGGCTCAGGCCCTGCCGCAGCTTCCAAAGTCTCGAGATGCTTTGGGTACCACCAGTCGTCTTGGTCAAGAAAAGCGATCAGGTCGCTTTTGGAGTTGCGGACGCCCATATTGCGGGCCGACGATTGACCGCCGTTCTCTTTCGTCAGGACACATACCCGGTTGTCGCCCCGGGCAACTTCGCGAGCGACTTCAGCACCACCGTCGGTGGAACCATCGTCGACAATGATTACCTCATCTGGCGGACGAGTTTGCTCGAGCACGCTTTTCAGCGACGCTCCAATGAAATTTCGACCATTGTAGAGCGGTATGCAGGCAACGATCGATCGTTTCATCTAATAAAAACCTTCACGGTGGCCAAAAACCGAATAACTCAAGCATTTAGGGTTTCATATCGAGGAAGTAAGCTTGTAAGATCGATCCTAAGGTTTTCGACATCTGGAATGAGGTTTGGCGGTACTTTCACCCATAAATCATTCTCTTCGAATGCCCGAAGAACAGAGAGAGCACGACGGTTCTGGCCTGCATATTTTAACGAAAGCGCTTCGTGATACTTCGCCCGCCAGATTAAATCGGCTTCGACGCCCGCTACCGAGGAATCGATTGACAGCTTTTTCCGGCACAGCAGATGTGCCGCACAGAGATGCTCGGCCGCGTGCAGGTAGTCGCCCTTGTGGATGAGCAGCAGCATTCCGCGATAGTAGGTCGAAGCCGCTATGCAAAGCGGCCACCGGTCGGCAAACTCCGCCAACGTGTTTATGTCATCCAGTCTGGGCCGCGCATCAGCAAGAATTGAAGCGAAGCTCTTTTCCGCCAGTTCGTACTTGCCGTGATCGATGGCCCCGCGAAAAAGGCGATAGCGCAAGCCGATTGCCAACGAAGAACCAGGAGTGGCGCGCGAAACCGCATTCTCCAGATACCAAAGGATCTTACTCTGCCAACTTTCGGTGGGTTGGAATTCGATCGGTTTGCGCGATGCATAGAACAAGGTGCTGTCTGCGCTTTTGTCGACGGATACGAATGGCAATCCCGCTTCATCGAACAGCCGTGTCAGCGCTTCAGCGCTAAAGAGGATCGTGTGAGCTCCAGGTGACAGCAGAGCCAGAAGGGTGGATTGTTCAGTGGCAGGATTGATCCGCTCGGGATTGGGCGTGGTCAGGACAATCACCCCGTCCTCGGCCAAATACGATTTAAGGATTGCCAGAAAGCCGGTCACATCGTGAATGTGCTCGATTACCTCCGAGCAATGCACCACATCGTACAGATATTGTGGATTGGCGTTCAGCGGCGCAAAATCGCGGACGATATCGAGGCCGAGTTGATCCCGCCCCGCGCCACCATACTGTGAAGGCTCGAAGCCCTTGGCCTCCCAGCCGGCGATGGTGCGAACGGCATCCAGGGCAAAGCCGAAACCGCAACCGATATCGACGACTCTGCCGACTCGACCTTCTGGAACGACCCTGAGAATGTTCCGCGCGACAGTGTCGATGGAGGCGTTCATTTCAACGTAGTTGCGGATACCCAACGGGTTGGTGTGTTCCGTATAGTCGATTGATGGGAACGGGTGATAAATCAGCGACGCACATTGATTGCATCGGTAGAGCGACATCGTGCCGGCGCTCAGAACTTTTGCCTTGGCATTGGCGCCACCACACGCTGGGCAAACGAATTCCGCCGGGGCCGGTGGGCAGTCGAAGTTTATGAATCCCCTCTCTGGCATCGTTGTGATCAGTGCTTCGGATAGGCTTTGCTGTGGTCCATGGAATCGCTGCGCTGGAGCGGCCAGGAAACCGCACCATCCGGAAGATCGAAAGTCTTGCGCGCCAGGACATAGGACGCCGCCATTCCATCGTGGAGCGCAAATTCGAGCATGGGACCTTCCCGGAACGCCGGGTGCACATACATTTTGACCGGCGTCGTCATTCCGACTTCGAGGATCTCGAAGCCCATCTCGGGTGCGAACAGGACTTTCAAGCCTTCGCTCGAAATCCGCCAGAAATCGTTGGGCATTTCATGGACTGGAAAGGCTTGAGGCACCGAGTGCAGGGTCAGGCCTCCGACCTTCAGCACCCTGTTGATTTGCGCCGCCAGCAGCCACGGACAACTAAGATGCTCCATCACCGCATAAGAGAATATTCCGTCTATTGAGCCGGGCTCGAAATGCTCACCCAGGAAATGTGCGTCTGCCACAACGTCGACGCCTGGCGCTTCATGAATGTCGACACCGATGAACTTGCACTCGGGCTGGAACTGCCCTGCCTGTAGCGAAGATGACGGCCCCACGACACGCGCACCGATTTCCACGACGACACCGCCGGTCCTCTTCATCTCATCGGCAAAGCGCCGTTGCGTGAACATCGGCTCGGGAAGGACAGTGTTGACAGGATGATTGGCCGAAAGTGCGGAGATTTCGAATTCCGCCGAGCCATCGACGGTCTCGATTTCCAAAACCACCGGCCGGAAGGGACTGCAGGCCAAGTAGGCCGAGAAGCCGCATTTCATTGAATGCAGTGATGGGAAGAAGGTCGCCAAGTCGGATCGGTCGTGGAAGTCCGAAACCTCTACCCGAAAATCCCCGCTCTTCAGCCGCATCACCGTGATCGGGAGGTCCCAAGCATGGGCCCAGCCTTTTACGAACACGCCATACGTATCGCACCACAGATTGTCGATCAAATGGACAAATTTTTCGGCATGCGGTGCTTCGGCATGCGGTGGCTCCGCAGACGATTCTTCGGGAGGCGGTGCTTCGGAAGGTGGCGCTTCGGGAGGCGGTGCCGCAAAACTCAGCGAATTGGTCGTGTCGAGGTCAGGCTGTTTTCGAAAAGCAAAAAGCTGTCGAAAACCGGGTCGACCGGCTGCTGTGAACAGAGAGCCAAGATTGGCTCTATTCAAAAGGCTGCCCAGTCGGTACGTCAATATACCCTGTGTACTCTGCAACGCCCCACCCATTCCTATGCTGATATAGTTGCTGGTTTCTGCTAAATAACGTGTTCAGCGCACAGGTCGCTTGATCGTCCTCCCGGTTCACCAAGGCACGTTAGCCCTCAAAGCTTGATCGCACAATATGCTCTGAGAGTTATGTACATCAAGAATTGATCTACGTGGGGTGCGAGTTTTCGTAAAGCAAAAATTGAAAATTGCGCCCAAGTTTTGGTGCAGCGGCGGCCAACATATTTGTCTCCGTGGCGCAGGTAAAACTATCGCTTCTGAGAACGACTTCGCGATAACCACGATGTTACACGAAAGCGGTGGAGAATATCGTTATACAACCGAAATCTCGATTTTTCTGGCGATAAGCAGCCGCCAGCCGCCGTCAGCAATCCGTTCATCTCTTAGCATTAATCTCTGGCGAGCTGATCTTCGGCCCAACGAGGGCAGGGTGCCTCAAGGCGGTGCCGGTCATAGGAGATGGATTGGCTGGCAGCGCACCGCGTCCATCCTGTCGAACAGATCCTGACCAAATCGGCGTCGTTCCTGCCGGTCTTCGCGCTCGATTTTCGACCCCCGCCATACTGATCTTCACATTGGTCTATCAGTGGCAGTCGCTGTTCATCCATTCGACACGCGTATCAGGGTCGGACCGTTGAAATGGCTGCTGGCGTCACCGCGATTTCATCACTGGCATCATGCCAATGAGCGCGAAGCCTGGGACAAGAATTTCGCCGGGCAGGCTGCCCTTTGCTCGACATGCTGGGAGGCACATTGTTCATGCCCGACAGGATGCCGCAGAAATACGGCACCGATGACCCGGTTCCCTCGCTCTATCATCGGCAGCTTGCCTATCCCTTTGTCGGCGATCAACTCTTTGTCGGCAACACCGAACAGACCGCCCCGCCGGCAAGGCTGCCAGAGGCCTCGCCGACGTCTGCCGGCAAGTCCGAGTGATCTTTTTTGCTGGGCAGGCCCGGTCCCGGCCGTCTCAGACGGCGTAGCCGCCATAACCGTGTGCGACAGGCTTGACCGAGACGGCCGGCTGGACCGCGGGCCAGAGGATGCCTGCCGTGACTGCAAAGGTGATCAGGGCATCGCGTGCGGCCTCGGTCGAGATTTCGCCGGCGCGTGCCGCCTCGCAGGCCCTGACGGCCGCGCCATAGCTCAGGCGCCGGCGTGACGGCGGAAATTCGGTCAGGAAATCATGCATCTCGAACAGCGAGGCGAGCATGCGTTTGTGGCCGGCGCCAACGCTAACGGCAACCGGGGTGAAGAACATCGCATCGTGCATTCTGGCCTCTCTGGATGGGCGGAAAGGCGGCGGTCGCCGCTCTCCGATCGCGGGTTGGACGCCAGAAAACGCGGCTGGCGGCCCGAGGTTCCCTGAGAGATGCCATGACAGGCCGATTTGCTTCTTGAGGTCGCTCCCCGGCCGGCATCCGCGGTTGCGGCGGCTTCTATTTCCACATGCCGCGCATGCGGGCGCCGAGGTCGACGCGGACTTCAGTTCTGTGGCGCGGATCGTCCTTGGCGTGGACGCTCGCCCACGACGTCTGCTCGAAGGCGCCGAGGATCGAGGCCGGGATGAAACGGGTTCGCGAGGCATAGACGTGGCGGTCGCCGCGCGCTGCCTGGCCGTGAGTGAAGAAGCGCTGCGGCGTCACCAGATGCAGGCCGTCCTTGGCCCGCGTCATCGCGACGTAAAGCAGCCGGCGCTCCTCCTCGATGTCTTCCTTGGTGCCGACGCCGAGATCGGCCGGGATGCAGCCATCGACGGTGTTGAGCACGAAGACGTTCTTCCATTCCTGGCCCTTGGCCGAATGAATGGTCGACAGGATCAGATAGTCCTCGTCGCGGTGCGGCGGCCCGGCCTGGTCGCTGGTCGCATCCGGTGGATCCAGCGTCAGCTCGGTCAGGAAGCGCTCGCGCGAAGCATAGCCGGAACCGATCTGCTCGAGCTGCATAAGGTCGGCCCGCCGCGTCGTTGCATCCTCGTGGATGCGCTCAAGATGCGGCTCGTACCACAGCCTGACCTGTTCGAGATCGGCCGGCCATTTCCCCGACCGGGCGCGCAGGCCGGAATAAAGCGCAACGAAGGCTGGCCAGTCCTCAGCCGCGCGTTGCGGCGGCCGGTAGCGGGCCAGCCCCATTTCCTCGTCGAGCGATGTGGCCATGGTCTCGACGATGGTGCTCGCCGCCGAAGGGCCGATGCCGGGCAGGAGCTGCAGCACGCGGAAGCCGGCGACGCGGTCGCGCGGGTTCTCGGCAAAACGCAGCACCGAAAGCACGTCCTTGACATGGGCGGCGTCGAGGAATTTGAGCCCGCCGAACTTGACGAAGGGGATGTTGCGGCGCGTCAGTTCGATCTCCAGCGGGCCGCTGTGGTGCGAGGCGCGAAACAGCACCGCCTGCGATTTCAGCACCGTGCCGGCCTCGCGCTCGGCAAGGATGGCCTGGCAGACATAGTTCGCCTGCTCCGCCTCGTCGCGCACGCTGACCAGTTTCGGCCTTTGCGAGGATTTGCGCTCCGACCAGAGCTTCTTGGTGAAGCGCTCCGACGCCTCCGAGATGACCGCGTTGGCTGCCGCCAAAATAGTCACGGTCGAGCGGTAGTTGCGCTCCAGCATGATGACATCGGCGGCTCGCGCGAATTGTTGCGGGAAATCGAGGATGTTGCGCACTTCCGCGGCGCGAAACGAATAGATCGACTGCGCGTCGTCGCCCACCACTGTCAGTCCGGCGCCGTCCGGCTTCAGCGCCGAAAGGATCGAGGCCTGCAGCCGGTTGGTGTCCTGGTATTCGTCGACCAGCACATGGTCGAAACGCGAGCCCATATGCGCCGCGATCTCCGGCTCGGCGGCCATTTGCGCCCAGTAGAGCAGGAGGTCGTCGTAATCGAGCACGTTCTGCGCCTGCTTGGCCTCGACATATCGGGCGAACAGAACCTTCAGTTGTTCGGCCCAGCCGGCACACCACGGAAAGGCCGAACCCAGCACCTCGCCAAGCGGCGCCTGCGCGTTGACAGCGCGCGAATAGATCGCCAGGCAGGTGCCCTTCGTCGGAAACCGGCTTTCGGTCTTCGAGAATCCAAGTTCATGCCGGGCAAGATTCATCAGGTCGGCGGAATCCTCGCGGTCGTGAATGGTAAAGGCCGGGTCGAGGCCGATCGTCAGCGCATAGTCGCGCAGCAGCCTGGCGCCGATGCCGTGAAACGTGCCGGCCCAGGCCAGCGCATCGGCGATGACGGACGCGTCTCGGCCCAGCACCTCGCCGGCGATGCGTTCGACCCGCCTGGCCATTTCGGTGGCGGCGCGGCGCGAGAATGTCATAAGCAGAATGCGTCTGGGATCAGCGCCCCTGACGATCAGATGCGCGACCCGGTGGGCGAGCGTGTTGGTCTTGCCGGAGCCGGCGCCGGCGATCACCAGCAGCGGCCCGGCGATCTGGCCGTCGCCATGTTCGACGGCGAGCCGTTGCTCGGCATTGAGCTTCGCCAGATAGGCGGGCTGCAAGGACGAATCAGTGATGGCGATGGTCATCGCCTATCAAGCATCGTTTCCGCTTTGTTCGCAACGGGCCGAAGTCGCCCTTATCGCCGTGGCGCGATACCCGTCGCCGCCGACTGGCGCCGCAATGGGGCGCGTTCGTCGCCAGGCATCGGCAACGGATCGAAATTGTCGGGCACGTCCTTGATGATCTCCTTGGCGATGCGATAGGTCGCGTAAGCGAAAAGGCCGGTAATGAGCAGACGGATCATGGCGCGATCTCCTTTGGGCAACCAACCTCAGAGCCGCCGTTTGGTTCCAGCCGACGCGGTGTCGTTTGCGAGCGTGCAACCAAAGCTGAACCACCTCGTTGCCTTACGAAGGAGAGGGCAGACCTAGGAGGTCGCCATGAAGAGGCTTCTGATTCTATTGGCCGCCAGCTTGGCGCTCGCCGCCTGCGACAACAATATCCAGCCGCCCAAAGCACCCTTGCTCGACCAGGCCCCGCAGTCGGATTCGGCGCCAAAGCCGGCGGCCGGCGGCGATCAGCCCGCGCAATGATCGTTTTAGCGGGACGACAAGGCTGAAGGTGGCCTTCGGGAGAAGAAGGCCGGCGCCGCTTGGGAGGTGAGCTGATAGCGCCGGCCAGGCGGATATCAGGTCCGCCGCACAACCGAAGATAGCTGAGTCTCTCGCCTACGTCATGAGGTGGGCCGCATCGACCTGCTTCATGACGGCGCTTCTGCACAAAACAACTTCGATGTCAGATGGCGTGTGGAACGAAACTCGGCGGGAGGACGTCAGGCCATCGCCTGCCGCAGCACCGGGCCGCCGGCAATCCCGGCGTCCAGCTGGCACTGCGTCAGCGCCGCCTCGGCCATGATCCACTGCTTGAACAGTTCCACCTTGCGCGTGTAGGGCGCGGTGACCGGGCAGACGAAATACCAGCCGGCGGTGTTGGGGTGATGCACGGCAAACGGCGCCACCAGCCGCTCTGCGCGGATCTCGCTCGCCATATAGGCGCGGTTGGCGACTGCAAAGCCCATGCCGGCATTGGCCGCCTCATAGGACATCATGCAGGAATCGAAATAGATGCTCTTGGTCTCGCCGAGCACGGAACTCGCGCCGGCAAAACCCAGCCACGACTGCCAGTTCTGTGTGCAGGTGTCGGAATGCAGCAGCGTGAAATGCCTGAGGTCGTCGGGCGTCACCTGTGACGGCGGCGTGTCGCCGAGAACCTCGTGGAACAGCTTCCTGCTGCACACCGGCGTCAAATCCTCCTTGAACAGCAGGTCCGCCTTGAGCTCGGGAAAGCTGCCGTCGCCATAGCGGATCTCGAGGTCGAACTCGGAGGTGGCGAACTCATTGGTGGCGTAGGAGGTCGAGACCCGCATTTCGATTTCGGGATATTGCCGCTGGAACAGCGGCAGGCGGGCAAACAGCCAGCGCGCCGCGAACGTCGGCAGTACCGAAATCTTCAGCACATGCGCCTGCGACTGTCCGGTCGCCTCCATGCTGGCCGCCACGATGCGCTCCAGCGCCTCGCGAACGCGCGACACATAGGTCTCGCCTTCGGGTGTCAGCGACACCGCATTGCCGCCGCGCTGGAAGATCTTGAAGCGCAGCTGGTCCTCGAGGCTTTTGACGCGCTGGCTGACGGCGGAAGCAGTAATAAACTGCTCTTCGCCCGCGCGCGTGAAGTTACGGTGCCGGGCGGCACTTTCGACAATCTTCAGCGAATTGAGGTTGACCTGACTGAGCAGACGCACGCGTTTCGACCTTAAGCTGGGCTTACACTAGCACCAGCATTCCTAATTTTACAGGGGTGGGGAAATTAATCGACAGTTTACCAAGTGATGCCCCCATCCTGGAGAAGTAGAATGAACGCCCATACCATACCTGAACTGCGCTACGCGATGAGCCGAGAAGCCATTATCGGCCATGAGACGGCCTGGAAAGTGTCGGGTTTCGGCGTTGCGCAGTATCTGCATGGCTACGACCCGGCGCTGCTGGCGGCGATCGAAGAGGCGGCGTTGAAGCTCAAGGCCAGCCACGCCGTGCACAAGCACCTCGACCTGACGTTCATCACCGGCGCCGATCGTTTCATCCCGGAGATCAAGGAACTGCTGCACGACAAGCTGCGGCTGGAGCGTCTGTCCGACATGATGGGTACCAAGCTCGAGCCCTATCCGCTGTCGATCGTCGGCTCGACCGTCACTTTCATGAATCCCAAGGACGGCGCCGTCGATTGGCATTGCGACGGTGTCCCGGTCACCGAACTCATTCCGCTGTCGATCAGCAATCCGCTGGTCGGCGGCCATCTCGAAATCTACTGCGACGATTCCGAGACCGGCCGCGCCATCCTTGAATCCGGCCGCGAGATTCCGCGCAACCAGGTCATGCGCATCGACCACAAGAAGAACTACGCCACGCTCGGCCAGTTTCTCGGTGTGCTGCACCGCACCGCGCCGATACAGCTCGGCTCGCGCGTCACGCTGGTCCTCAACCAGCGCTCTGTGGCCAAGCCCTACGTCGACGACAATCGCATGTTCTATCTCGCAGCCGACAATGATCACGATCGCGAATGGGTCAACGAACTGGCCGAAGACGTCTGGACGAACCAGCTGCCGGCCTATCGCCGCTTCGAGGAAGAGCGTCCGGTTGCGGCGGCGACCGATGCGCCGGTCCCGGGCGGATCAAGGGAATCATGGTAGCCAGGGCATAGAAGTGGACGCCGGTTTGACCGTCGGTAACATCATGGTCGGCGATAAGGACAAGGCACCGTCGCGCCGATTCCGGGATGGATCCGGCTCGCCATCGGCCCTGGTCTTCGCCGCCGGCGCGGTCGCCCTGTGGTCGACCAACGCGCTGGTCGGCAAATCCCTGCTGGCCAGCCATCCAGTATCGCTCGTGCAGTTGCTGCAATTTTGTGGAGCGGCTCTGGTGTTCGCCGTCATCCATCTGGCGAGCCGGAAGGGGGACACGCAAGACGCAGCCTTTTCCAAGGGTGCTGACGGCACCCTGGCGCCGGTCGCGGTCGGCTTTATTGGCCTGGTCGGCACCATGGTGCTGCAATACATCGCCTTTGCCTCCATGCCGGTGATCGAGGCCAATCTCGTCGCCTACACCTGGCCGCTGATGGTCGCGGCGGCGGTCATCGTGCTGGGCAAGCGGCAACGCCCCGTGCTGCTGGGGTTGACTGCCGTGCTCGGCTTTGTCGGCGTGGCGCTGGTGATCTCGGGTGGTCGCGGCCAGCCTTTTCTCCAAGGCAGCATCGTCGGCTATCTCGCTGCCTTCGGCTCGGCGCTGTGCATGGCCTTCTATTCGATTGCGGTCGCCCGCCTGGCCACACCGTCGGAGCGTTTGCTTTTGCCTTCGGCATTGGTCGGCGTCGGCCTGACCTTGCTATGGTGTATTCACGACGGCGCAGCCTGGCCATCCAGCGAGCACCTCCTGCTTGGCCTCTATCTCGGCGCCGGCCCGATGGGGCTGGGATATTATTTCTGGTCGCGCGCCTTGAAGCTTGAAGGCGGCGGCAAGGTTGCGGTCATCGCCTATCTGACGCCGATCGCATCGACGCTGCTGCTGACGCTGTCGGGCGAAAGGCTGACGCTGACCGCGATAGCCGGTGCGGTCCTCGTCATCGGCAGCTGTATTGCGGTGGGCATAGAACGCTCGGAGGCTGAACATGCTTGACGACGATGAACGCCTCGCCAGACAGGAAGCATTCTGGCTGCTCAAGGAGTTCGGCGCCGAGGCGCCGCTCTACGCCGCCATGAAGGCCGAAAAGGCGATAGAGCAAAAAGATTTCGGCCGGTGCGCCCGCTGGAAGCGCATTCTGGAGATACTGGCCGACTCCAAACCTGCCGGGTCCGTGCAGTTGAAATCTGCTGGCGCGAAGTCGGCCGTTTCCAAGTATTAGATTTTCTAATTTGCAACGTTGCAACCTGTTGTGGAAACATCCTCCTGTTCCGATTCTTGATCGTTTATTGAGACTTAGCGACCCGTTGGGGGGTGCAGCTAGGTCGATACATCAAGAGAAGTCTTAAAAAAAGCCGGCAACTTCATGACCGGCGGGAGAAACAGAATTGCACACCATCGACAGCAAGACCGCTATTGAACTGACTGCTGACATCGTCTCGGCCTATGTCGGCAACAATCCTCTCCCTGCGTCCGGCCTGCCGGATCTGATCGCCAGCGTCAGCGCATCGGTGCGCAAGCTGGGCAGCATTGCCGCCGTGGAAAGCCCCGCGCTGAACCCCGCTGTCAATCCGAAGCGGTCGGTGTTTCCCGACCACATCGTCTGTCTGGAAGATGGCAAGAAATTCAAGTCGCTGAAACGCCACCTGATGACCGACCATGGTCTCAGCCCGGAGGAATATCGTGGCAAATGGGGCTTGCCGTCGGACTATCCGATGGTGGCGCCGAACTACTCCGCGACCCGTTCGGCACTGGCCAAGTCCTCGGGCCTCGGCCGCAAGCCGGCCGTTCCGGCCGCCGCGGCCAAGGTGACGAAGCGCAAACCCAAAGCCTGAACCAGGCAGCCTCTGAAAAGTCAGTCTGCTGTTTGCAATGGACGGCGCGCGTTAGGCGCGCCGGCTTCATTGCGTTTGGCCCCCCCAGCGCCCCGGGCCCTTCGCAGCGCCGCCCCCCCCTGCCAAAGACCCCGCCTGCGTTTAATGAACGCTCATTAGCTC